>JBJEKJ010000034.1:0-47406 GCA_051878575.1 Muribaculaceae bacterium
CACTTCACCAGTCAGTACTGGTATGGATGCTATCGGTAGTGCCATATCTTTTATTTCTTACTATTCAATACTATATATTACCTTGCAAAGGTACGTAGAAAAAATTAGAGTAAACAGCGTTTTTTGATTTTTCTTAGTCAAGCAAGGTGAAAAACCTACTTTTCTTCACTTTTCTTCACTTTTCGAGCTGATTTTGCAAAAATCGACAAGCATTGACTGGCATTATCCGTTATTGGACTTCCATTTCTGTCCGTCGAGCCACGATTTCGCTATTGCTTCTTCTCTCTCAAGCGTCACCGCTTGAAACTTACAAGTCGCTCCGGGGTTCGTCGGCAACTACGCCACTTGAGGACTCTCACCTCAGATGCATGACATGCCCGTCATAAAAATAAAAAGGGACTTTTCAACAAAGTCCCTTTTTAGGTCTTCAATAGGTATAATTTTTTAAGGTAAAAAAGATTGTTTTAGGTTTATGGCGCAAAGATAACGCCTTATTTTCATTCTTAACAAATAAAAAAACATGTTTTAGAATATGTTTTTTACTTTCGTTTTGATATTTGCCTCACCCATATCGGCCTAATGACTTATTCTCCAACGATTTATTCTTAATTTGAGTAAAAATCCGCAAATTGTTAATATTTGCAAAAGGTTCAATTTTACTCTATCTGTCGCCATCCTTAGATTTGACCAAGCCTGCATAAAACAAGAAATTTGACAACCCGAGAAATAGTATTTCTGCTCGTTTTGGACAAAATCGCACATTTTTTGGTCAAATAGCGCTTTTTCATCTTGCATTTTGATGTTAATTTTTTTTAGCAGAAATTTCAGCAACATTAATTTAACTCTGCTATGCCGGCATTATTCGTAACTATAAAACCGTTATTCAAAAATCATGCGCTTATGACTCGAAACTGCGAAGCACGAGCGAATCGCCATCAAACTCGGCGTAGGAGTTGAGCCCTATCCAGTCGCCAAGCACCACCATGTGCGCACCACCACGCAGTTTCCTATCCTCGAGTATATGCAGATGCCCGAAAATGAAATAGTCGATTTCGGGATGCTCCGCCGAATATTCCTCGGCAAACTCATGCAGGCAGCGAACGGCCTTCTCGGGTGCCTTGCAGCACTCGGCGTGCGATTGGCGGCTTTGACGCGACCATCCGTGGGCAAAAGGGATGGTCCAACGCGGATGTATGGCGGCAAAAAGAAACTGGCAAAAGCGATTGCGGAACAAGCCGCGCATGGCCGTGAACACTAAGCCGTGACGCCCCACACCATCGCCGTGAGTCAGGAAAAAGCGTTTCCCAAGAATGTCGCGCTCCACACTACCATCGATAACCTCTATGCCGAGCTCCGAGGGAAGATAGTCGAAAATCCATATATCGTGATTGCCGATGAACCAATGAATTCTCACACCGGCATCGCTTAGCTCGGCGAGCTTGCCGAGAAAGCGCACGTAGCCGCGCGGAACCACATAGCGGTATTCATACCAATAGTCGAGAATATCGCCAAGCAGGTAAATATCGGCTGCCGTGTGGCGCACGCTGTCGAGCCACCGCACCACGGCACGCTCCTTAGCCTTAGGATCGGCAAAATATTGCGCCCCAAGATGCAAATCCGATATAAAATACACTTTCTTGTCCTCTGCCATAATAGAGTAGTAGCATTAGTTATCACACACATTCGGCGAGGCGGCTCACAAGAAGCCCAACTCGAGCTTTGCCTCCTCAGTCATCATATCCTGATTCCACTCCGGCTCGAAAACGAGCTGCACGTCGACGGCAGTCACACCGTCAACGCTCTCCACCTTCATCCTGATGTCCTCCATAAGAAAATCCGAAGCCGGACAATTTGGCGCTGTGAGCGTCATCTCAATTCTCACGGCACCATCGTCGGCCACATCGATGCCGTACACCAATCCGAGGCTGTAGATATCCACCGGAATTTCGGGGTCGAACACAGTTTTCAGCATTTTCACTATGTTGCCCTCTATCTCTAATTTCTTTTCTGCATTCATAAGTGCAAAATTACACAAATTCCCCGACATTCACACTTTCAAACCGAAAATTAAGCAGCAGCTTATGGATATGGCGGCGATATAGTGGTGAAAATTTGGTATTTTCGAACACACATTGGGCTTTTTTGGAATTTTTATGCTATATTTGTGGCGCAAACATAAAAATAGGACTATTATGAGAAAATTTACACGCAGTATCGCATTGGCCGTTATGGCTATTGTTGCTCTCAGCGCATCGATGCCCGCAGCAGCACAATTCAAGTTTGGACTTAAAGCCGGTGTGGCCATCAACAGCCTTAAATTCACAAGCACTGAGGAGTTGATGACGAGTTTCGGCAAAGACAACCGCGCAGGATTCGTGGGTGGTGCCATGATTGAGTTCACGGTGCCGGTGATAGGCGTAGGGCTCGACGCATCGCTGCTCTATGTGCACCGCGAGGCAAAAGGCGACAACACAACCGAGAACCTGAAGCGCGACTACATCGACATTCCAATCAACTTGAAGTACAAGCTGAACATTCCGGTGATTAGCAGTGTGGTGCGCCCATTCGTTACCACCGGTCCGAGCTTCGCATTCCTCGCAAGCAAGAAAGAGATCAACCAGGCTTTTGAGAACAAGTCGACCGACATTGCATGGAACTTCGGTTTCGGACTGGAGCTGCTTAAGCATGTTCAGGTAGCGGCAAGCTACGGATTGGGTCTCACCAACACACTGAAAGCCGTAGGAGCCACATCAGCGTCCGAGAAAATCGAAGGCAAGAACAAGTATTGGACGGTAACAGCGGCCTATCTTTTCTAAAATAGTGTTTAATGCAACATCAAATTCGGCATTTTCTGCAATTACTTGTAAAGTAGCGCACGGAAATGCCGATTTTTTTTGTGCATAACGATAAAATGTGGTAGCTTTGCAGTCGCAAACTTGATTTATTGATATAGAAATAAGACGATGAAAAAGATTTTTACGATATTATTTGCCCTCTGTGTGGCAATGCTTGTGACTGACAAGGCTTTTGCCGAGACGAGATGGGGAGTGACAGCTGCCGGCAACATCTCCACGATGAAGTTCAACCAAAGCCTCACTCAAGTCGACCAGGTTTGCAATTTCAGCATAGGAGTAACCGGCGAGCTCATGATTCCGGGCATAGGATTCGGTATCGACGGCTCGCTGCTCTACACGCAGCTCGGCGGGAAAATCCACTTAGGCGACTATCCGGTGTGGTCGACCGACGGGTTTGCCACTCCTCGCACCTATCAGCACTACCTTGAGATTCCGCTAAATCTCAAATTCAAATACTCCAACCTCAACGGAATCGAGAATATCATTGCCCCGATAGCTTTCGCAGGCCCTACGTTCACCATACTGATGGGACACAGCGACATCGAGGCCATAAAATATGCCGGCGGCGAATTTAGCGTCCACACCGGATTCGGATTTGAGATAATGCGCAAAATCCATGTCACGGCAAGCTACAACTGGGGCCTCACCTACGCCCTTAAGACCGCCAAGCTCGACCAATACAGCGCCAAGAACCGCTTTTGGCGCGTGGCCGTAAGCTACATGTTCTAATATCACCCACACAGCATCATGGCTCTTTATGCCGAGGTAATATTGCCGTTGCCGCTCTACAGCACATTCACCTACAGCGTGCCCGAGAGCATGCCGCAATTGGGCATAGGCTGCCGTGTGCTCGTGCCTTTCGGCAGGAAGAAATATTACACCGCCATCGTCACCATGATTCACAACCGCAAGCCCGAGGGCTACGAGGTGAAGGAGATTCTATCGATGCTCGACGATGGTCCTATCGTGCGGCATCCGCAGCTGAAGCTGTGGGAATGGATATCGAAATACTACCTATGCTCCGAGGGCGACGTCTACAAGGCAGCCGTGCCGTCGGGGCTGAAAGTGGAGAGCGAGACATTCGTGAGCGCCGACCCCGACTATGAGGAAGGAGCTGAGGGTGAGCTGTCGGAGCGCGAGCGCATAATTCTCGACCTCGCTGCAAGCCGCGACCGTGTGCAGCTAAGCGAGCTTGCCAACGCCACCGGGTTCAAGAACACCGAGGCAATAGTGAGCCGAATGATTGAGAAAGGCGCAGTGTTCGTGGCTGAGCGCATGGTGAACAACTACCGCCCTCTCACCGAGACCTGCGTGGCTCTTACCCTCGACCACGGCGACAGCGACGGCCTACACCGCTATTTCGACCTCGTGGCCCGCAGCAAGAAGCAGGAGTCACTGCTGCTGGCTTTTCTCGACCTCTCTCACTGGCTACAAAAGAGTGAGCCTGTGGAAGTGACCAAAAAGTCGCTCCTCGACCGTGCACAAGTAAGCGCTGCCGTGCTGAGCGGAGTCATCGGCAAGGGCATCCTAAAAACCTACAAGAAGGAAATCAATCGTTTCGCCAACCTCAACAGCGCCAAGTCCGACCTCCCTGAACTATCGCACGAGCAGGAGAGGGCAAGGCGCGAGATTCTCGACTCGTTCAAGACACACGCCATAACGCTGCTACACGGCGTCACATCAAGCGGCAAGACGTCGATCTACATGCACCTTATCGACCATGCACTGCGCCTCAACAAGCAGGTGCTCTACTTGGTGCCCGAAATAGCACTGACCACACAGCTCACGCAGCGCCTTCACAGAGTGTTCGGCGAGCGAATGCTGATATACCACTCAAAATTCTCCGACAACGAGCGCGTCGACATCTGGAAGAAGCTGCTGCACGGCAACGAGCCCTGCGTGGTAATCGGCGTGCGCTCGTCGGTGTTCCTGCCATTCGCCAACCTCGGACTCGTGATTGTCGACGAGGAGCACGACACAAGCTACAAGCAGCAGGACCCGGCTCCAAGATACAACGGGCGCAACGTGGCTATGATTCTCGCACAAATGCACGGAGCTAAGACCCTGCTCGGCTCTGCCACGCCGGCAATAGAAAGCTACTACAACGCCACCAACGGGAAATACGGCCTCGTGACGCTAAGCACGCGCTACGACGACATCAAGTTGCCTGCCGTAGAAATTGTCGACACTAAGGACGCAAAGAGGCGCAAGGAGATGAACGGCACATTCTCGGGGAGGCTGATAGCTCTATGCCGAGAGTCGATAAAGGCAGGTGAACAGGCAATCCTTTTCCAAAACAGGCGGGGATATGCCCCGATGGTGTCGTGCCGGCAATGCGGATGGGTGCCCAAATGCGAGAATTGCGACGTCACGCTCACATATCACAAATATCAGCACACACTATCGTGCCATTACTGCGGATTCACTCTCACGCTACCCGACCTTTGTCCGGCATGCAAGCAGCCTGCTATTGAGGTAATAGGCTACGGCACCGAGCGAATCGAGGACGACATCGACAGCCTGTTCCCCGATGCGGGAATACTGCGCATGGATCTCGATACCACGCGCAACAAGAACAGCTACGAGAAAATTATCGACGACTTCTCATCGCGAAAAGCCGACATACTCGTGGGCACGCAGATGGTGACTAAGGGGCTCGACTTCGATGGCGTAAGCACAGTGGGAATACTGAACGCCGACTCCATGATCAACTTCCCCGACTTCCGCTCGCATGAGCGGGCATTCAACATGATGGAGCAAGTAGCCGGACGTGCCGGACGAAAGAGCAAGCAAGGGCGGGTGATAATACAGACGTCCGACCCCGAGAACCCGGTGATTCGCTTCGTGCGGACTCACGACTACGCCGGATTCTACGCCGAGGAGATTGCCGACCGCGAGCGATTCAAGTATCCCCCTTTCACAAAAATAATCAACATCTACATGAAGCACCGCGACGACGGAGTGCTCACAGAGATGTCGGTGAGATACAGCAATATGCTACGGCAGGTGTTCGCTCACCGCGTGCTCGGCCCCGAGGCTCCAATGGTGGCACGGGTGCAAAACCTGTTCATTCGCCAAATAGTGCTGAAAATGGAGCGTGAGGCTTCGATGCCAAAAGTGAAAAACATATTGCGCACAATCTACGAGAACATGCTGAAAGTTGACTCGCGGATGAAATCGGTGATACTATACTACGACGTCGACTGAGCAGCCAATCAATACACATCCGGCAGCACATATCGCCACGCTCAAAAATCCAGCAACTTGAAGCGCCGGCGAGCATATTTTATGTCATACTGCTGAAAATGCCACCACTCCCGGCGATAGGTCGTAAAGCCATGCGCACGCATCAGTCGGCGCAACAAGCGGCGGTTGTTATATGCCTGCTTCGACAGCCTGCCTGCCTTGAGCAGCGCCGGCTCATCGTCGATGTGAGAGTGTGTGGAGAATGAGTCGAACTCACTGCCCATATCCACCGGCTTGCCATCGTAGAGAATCGACAAGTCGACGGCAATGCCGAAATTATGATGCCCGCCATGCTCAGGACGCGCCACATAGCGGCGGTTGGGCGTATTCCTCACCACCTCATACATACGCCTCTGAACGCTCTGCGGCCGCGCCGCATCATATATCACGAGCGAATAGCGCTCGTCGATCTTCTTCAGCTCTCGCTGTACGGCGGCAATCGACTTTGCAATCTCAGGGCGAAAATATGCGCGGCGCAAATTGCCATACATGTTCTGTCCCACAAAATTATCGGTTGTGGCATATTTGAGCTCCACCACAATTGAGGCATCAATCGTAGCGATGTCCACGAGCCCATACTCTCGCATCACGGCATCAATCGCATCCGCGCTACCCAATGTGGAAGCGGCACCCCCATCACGGGCAGCGACATAGCCTGCCACCATCGAAATTACTGCCGCAATAATCAAAGCTATCAGTCTCATATCCTCGAGCGCCGGTCAGGTTAGTTGGCGGATAGGCTTACCCGTGGGCGTTAGCGGCAGGCTGCGGAGGGCTATGTAACGACGAGGAATGGCATGTGGAGGAAGCACCCGGCGCAAAGCGTCGACGAGTGCGGGATGTATGTCGCCGGTCTTGCGCTCATTCTCTCCAAGACTGCCATATTCAAGCACGAGCACAAGCTCATCGCCCCATTTTTCCGAAGGCTGCGATGCGACGAAGAAGCGCAATTTAGGCAACACTCGCGCTATTGCCTGCTCCACCTCCTCGGGAAACACCTTAAGGCCTCCTGTGTTGATTACGTTGTCGAAACGTCCGCGCCAGAAGAAATGACGCGCGTCCACAAGCTCCACCATGTCGTTTGTCACTATCTCACTTACCGAGAATTGAGGGGCCCCGACGATAAGACACCCACGGGCGTCGGTTGAGAATGTGACGTCGCCTATCGCCTCAAAGGGCACTCGCCCGCGGCTGACCGGAGCAAGCGCCACATGGCTGCAAGTCTCGGTCATGCCGTAGGTCTTGTAGGCATTCACGCCCTTGTCGGCGAGCCAATGCTCCATACGCTCCGAGAGCGCTCCGCCGCCCACTATCAGGGCATCGACCATATCGAGATACTCAGGATGATTGACAAGATAGCCGAGCTGCGACGGAACGACGGCAAGCAGCGACACTCGGCGGTTGCTGTCGTAGCCTGCCATAGGCTCATTGCTCGGACTCTGCTCCACGATTTCGGCTCCGGCCTCGATAGCACGCACGATCATCATTTTTCCCGCTATATAGTCGGGCGAGAGACATAGATACAGCAGCGAGTCATCATTGATGCCGAAAAAGTCGTTGGTCAGCCGTGCCGAAGCCCTCATATCCGACTTCAGCAAGCGTATTTCTTTCGGAACTCCCGTTGAGCCCGAGGTGTGGGCCACCACATAATTCTCATCGGCAAGCAACTCGCCGATAAAGGCCGCCGTCTTCTCCGAGGCGCACGCCCGCACATCCTCAATTGAGCAACACGTGTTGCCATTTATACGAATTCTCATAGTCAGTCAACATTTATCCAGTCAAATTCGGGCAACCGCCACTCTATCGCCGGATTATAGCACAGATAGTCGTCTTTCTGCTCAAGAGGCGAAGCCACATTGTTGTGATACAACGCCCCGGTTCCAAGCCCTTGCGGAATGCGCGGTTGCAACATGGCCACCCACTGGGCGAGGGCATTAAGCCCGATGTTCGACTCCAACGCCGACGTTATCCAGCCTCCGATATTGAATTGCGCGGCCATCTTAAGCCAATCGGTCGAACCGCTGAAACTGCCCATAAGCGACGGCTTCAGCACGATATATTGCGGACGTATTGTGCGGAGCAGCGACATCATCATCATCGGATTGGTGATTCCGATAAGCTCCTCGTCGAGCGCCACGGGAATCGGCGATTGCTCGCACACCCGAGCCATCTCCTCCCACAAGCCGGCTTTTATCGGCTGCTCTATTGAGTGTATGGCAAAGTCGGAAAGACGCTTGAGCCGCTCCTGCACATCGACGGGCGAGAATCCGCCGTTGGCATCAAGGCGTATCGTGAGGTCGCGATCGCTGTAACGCGTGCGCAAATGGCGCACCATCGCCAATTCCTGATCGAAGTCGATAGCGCCGATTTTCAGTTTTATGGTACCGAATCCGGCAGCTACCTTCTCATCAATACGCGCTATCATCTCATCCTTCGTTCCCATCCACACCAAGCCGTTGATTGGTATGCGGCACTCTCCGCGCGCGAAGTCGTTGTCGAAACACACCCGCCGACAGCCATTGGAGAAATCGAGAATAGCCGACTCCAAGCCGAAAAGAATCGACGAGTACTCCGCCAAGTCGGTATCCTCACCTATAGCTATATTGTGGCACAACTCGCGCAACTTCGACTCATAGGTGTCGTTGTCCTCGGCCGACAGGCCCTTGAACAAAGCGCACTCCCCTATTCCGAAGCGCTCGGGACAAGCCTCGTCCCAAATCTTCAGGAAATAGGTGTCTTTTTTAAAAAGAACCCCGCGTGAAGTTCCTGCGGGGTTTATAAAATCAAGAGTATATTTTGCAAAAGCGGCTCTCATCATCCCGGAAATTTTGGGAATTGGTCGAAATTGGGGTCACGCTTCTCCAAGAAGGCGTTCTTGCCCTCCTGAGCCTCCTCCATGAGATAATACATCAGCGTGGCGTCGCCGGCGAACTCCATCAGTCCGCGCTCACCGTCGAGCTCGGCATTCAGGGCACGCTTAATCATGCGGATAGCCATAGGGCTACGTTGCAAGATTGTCTCACACCACTCCACAGTCTCGTCCTCCAATCGGTCGAAGGGCACCACCTTGTTCACCAAGCCCATCGACTCGGCCTCATGCGCCGTGTACTGGCGGCAAAGGAACCAGATTTCACGCACCTTCTTCTGCCCCACGCACCGTGCCATATACGACGAACCGAAACCGGCATCGAAGCTGCCCACCTTCGGCCCCGTCTGACCGAAACGCGCATTCTCCGAAGCTATCGACAAGTCGCACACCGTGTTAAGCACATTGCCACCGCCAATCGAATATCCGTTCACCATGGCTATAACCGGCTTGGGGATGGAGCGTATCGCTTTCTGCAAGTCGAGAACATTCAATCGCGGCGTTCCATCGGCATCCTTATAGCCACCTAAGGTCTTGTAATTCTGGTCGCCACCCGAGCAGAAAGCCTTGTCGCCGGCACCGGTGAGAATCACCACGCCTATGTCCTGACGGTCGCGGCAGATGCCCATTGCATCGAGCATCTCGGTGTTGGTGAGCGGGCGAAAAGCGTTGTACACTCTCGGACGGTTGATAGTAATCTTGGCAATACCCTTGTACTGCTCAAAAAGGATGTCGGTGTACTCCTTTATCGGAGTCCAAACGCGCTTATTTTCCATTCTCTGACAAATTTCTATCGTTTCTGATATTTTTTATCCTCGCATATTATTTCGACAGGCTCGCAATCACCTTCTTCATATCCTCAGCAAGACTCTCGGCCTTCTCCATTGTGGCAGCCTCAGAGTAGATGCGGATTATCGGCTCGGTGTTGCTCTTGCGCAGGTGCACCCAGCAATCGGCAAAGTCGATTTTCACTCCGTCGATGTCGGTAATCCTCTCTGCCGCATAGTGTTCCTTCACCGCCTTCAGAATAGCGTCGACATCAATGTCGGGAGTCAGCTGAATCTTGTTCTTGGCTATGCTATATTGCGGATAGCCTTTCTTCAGCTCGCTTACCTTCTTACCGCTTTTGGCAAGCAGTGTGAGGAACAGAGCCACGCCCACAAGAGCGTCGCGGCCATAGTGTGACTCGGGATATATGACTCCGCCATTGCCCTCGCCACCAATCACGGCACCGGTGCGCTTCATTTCCGTAACCACATTCACCTCGCCTACTGCCGCCGCAGTGTAGCTGCAACCGTGAGCCTCGGTCACATCGCGCAACGCACGCGACGACGAGAGGTTCGACACCGTAGCCCCGGGAGTCTGCGAAAGCACATAGTCGGCAATCGACACAAGCGTGTATTCCTCAACGAAGAACTCGCCATTCTCCATGATTATTGCAAGGCGATCGACGTCGGGGTCGACTACGAATCCCACATCGGCCTTGCCCTCGGCCATCAGCGAGGCAATGTCGGTGAGGTTTTCGGGGATAGGCTCCGGAGTGTGTCCGAACTTGCCTGTAGGCTCACAATACAGCTCTATCACATTCTTCACGCCAAGGCGCTTCAGTAGAGCAGGAATCACCACTCCTCCAATCGAGTTAACGGCATCCACAGCCACCGTGAGGTTGGCATTGCGTATAGCCTCAACGTCCACGAGCTTCAGTTTCAGCACGCTGTCGATGTGGCGCTGCATATATGTGTTGTTTATGTATTCTTTTCCAAGAGCGTCGACCTCGGCATAGTCGAAATCCTCGCGCTCGGCAATCGAGAGCACCTCCTTGCCCTGCGCGTCGTTCAGGAACTCTCCATCCTCATTGAGCAGCTTCAGCGCATTCCACTGTTTCGGGTTGTGCGATGCCGTGATGATGATACCGCCGCATGCATTCTCGCCCACTACGGCAATCTCGGTGGTAGGAGTAGTAGCCAGACCGATGTTGACCACGTCAAAGCCCATGCCGGTCAAGGTGCCTACAACTACGTCGTTCACCATCTTACCCGAAAGACGTGCATCACGGCCCACTACTATCACGTTAGAGGTTTTTGTGGTTGTGCGACGTATGAACGTAGCATAAGCCGAGGTGAATTTCACTATATCGAGAGGAGACAAGCCATCGCCTGCCGCACCGCCTATAGTGCCTCGGATTCCTGAAATAGATTTAATAAGCGACATAATAAAAAGTTTTTAAAGTTCAATAAGTTGTCCTATTTGTTTGTATAATTGTGTCAGTCGAGAGCACTCTCGAAATATCTCACATTGAAATGATAAGGCACCACATTCGAAATCTCGTCGGAGAAGCCGTATTGCGACTTAATCACCAAATTCACCTCCGAGTCGAGTCCCACATATTGCAGAGGCATCTGCAAGCCGTAGCCCCACTGATAGCTCTGCTGTAGGTTGTAGTTGCCATATATGAAGTAGGTTGATCCCATCTGCGAGTCGTTGGCATTTCCCGCCATATCGGGAGTTGAGCCCGGCTCCCAGTCGAAGAGGCTGAAGAACATGAACCTGAAAAACACCTTCTGGTTGGCTTTCGGGCGGTCCTCAAGGCGTCCGGCTCTCACCACCTGCATATACACGTTCCCGTCCTCGTCGAGCTTGTAGTATGGAGCATTCTCGCCCTGCTCGAAGATTGTGTCGGAAGGAATCTCATTCACCACTCTATGATATGCGAGGAATGTGTTGGTGGCCTTGCGCTCATCGCGCAACAACTCGGCGTAGCTCGTTCCCGAGCTGCACGATGCAAGGCCTAGCATCAGCACCACGCCCATCGCATAAAATAATAGAAACTTATTTTTTCTCATCGTTAGTTTGATTGTTTTTGTCATTATCCTTATCGTCGTTGTCGTCCGAGTCGAGCAAAGCGTTGAATGTGGCAACAGCCTCATCGAGGGTGCCATAGAACTCGCCTCCGGCGGCATTCTTGTGTCCTCCGCCATTGAAATGCTTCTCGCAGATGGAATTCACGGCAAACTCGCCCTGAGAGCGTGCCGATATTTTCACGAAATTGTCGTCCTCACGCATGAAAATCGACCACTGCACATCGGGAATCTGCAATGGCATGTTCACGAGGCTCTCAGTGTCGCCCTTCTTGTAGTTGAACTGCTCAAGCTCCTCCTTGCCAAGCGTGATAAGCGCGGCATGCTTCTCGGGGAATACCTGCATCTTCTGCGACAACGCATAGCCCAAAAGGCGCAGGCGGTCGGCAGAGCTGGTGTTCATTGCAAGGTTGTAGATTCTGTCCTTGTTGATGCCACGGGCCACAAGCTCAGCCACTATAAGATACAAGTCGGGGTTATTGGAGTTGTAGGAGAAATTGCCGGTATCGGTCATCATGCCGGTATATAGGCACTCAGCAGCCTTTTTCCCAATTTTTCGCATCAGGCCTATTCCCATCAGGGCCCTGAACACAAGCTCGCATGTCGACGACATGGCACTATAGGAGATTGTGAGGTCGCAAAAGTCCTCGGGATCAAGATGATGGTCGATCATCACCTTGCGAGCTTTCGACTTGCGCACTGCCTGTCCGAGATTGTCGATTCGCTTCAGCGAGTTGTAGTCGAGGCAGAAGATTAGGTTGGCACGCTCCAAGAGGTTGTTCACGGTGTCCTCATGCTTGGTGTAGACGTACACGTCCTTAGCGCCGGGCAGAAACATCAGCGTGCGCGGAATCATATCGGGAGCCACCACATGCACGGTCTTTCCTATCGACTCAAGAGCATACATCAGGCCCAACGACGAGCCTATCGCATCGCCGTCGGGCGATAGATGACACGTTATGACGATATTGTTGTATCGTGTTATGAAATCCTTAAGCTGTAGAAGCTCTTCGTTCGATATTGGCTGATTAATTCTCATTTTTCCACAATGATTTGCATTGTAGGAACAAAATTACAATAAAAATATGAAATGTGAAAATCAAATGTCGGTGTATCGACCTATTTGCGCCTCAATCAAGGGTTAAAAAGGTCGTGACAATAGAAATTTAATATTTCTTGTATTTTTTTTTCGGCCTCCACAGCCGGGCTCTCGGGATTCAGCGCTATCGCAGCCTTGTAGCTCTCGATGGCATGCTTCCAGTCGCTCAAGCGGCAATATGCGTTGCCAAGCAGATAATAGGCCTCGTCGTCGGCGCTGTAGGCCGACAAGTGCGCCTCTAATTCGGCAATGGCATCGGCCACGCGGTCGGAGTCGAGCAGACGCCTAATGTTGTCGATATTACTCTCATTCATATTAATTGTTGCAAAATGCAAAAATTTATATTCTTAAAATCAATTATCGTGAAATTTTTGTTAAATTATTGGTTTTTTTATCCCAAAAATTTGTAGAATCAGGAATAGTGAATACCTTTGTACCAGTTTTTCATGGTATTAGATTTAAGGTAAAAAAATATTTGTCGTGATGACAAGTATTTTTTTGTTTTCACACCTTTCCTTTTCACACATTACATTGGCATAATTGACATGCGGTCGATGGCAAAATAGGCAGGATTGCTCATTCCCCACTTGCCGGTATCACTCGACTCCATGCGGAAGAACACTGCTTTCACGCGTCCAAGCGACTCCAGGTTGAAATACACCCACTGCGACACCGGCAGGTCGCCATCTGTTTCATATTTGGCTAAAAACATCTCGACGGGCGCTGTCACGGTATCATCGACCGTAATTCCGTAGGCGAGCAGCTTGCAATAGTCGCCCTTACTGAATTTCTTGCTCCACTGCGTACCGTTCTTCATGGCGCAATAGGAGTAGGTGGTATTGGTGACGAACACCGAGAGCGGCTTGAACACATTGCCTCCGGCATATTGCACCAAGCACGAGGGCTTGTCGGTAGTCAGGACATTCTCAAGCACCTCACCGGAGTTCCAGTAAGCCACCATGTAAGGCGTTGCCACCCCCGACATTCCGCCTCCGGTAATGGCAGTAAACTGATGCTCGAGCCAATTACCCGAGGTATAGTCGGCGGTGTCGCTGTTGCGCGACGCCACAAATCCGTTCCAAGTATTCCATTCGGGCATTCCGGCATGTGCGAACGTGACGCCATAAAAGTCGATCACGTCGGTTGACGACATAGCTCCCGTCCACACGCCCTGAGCGTCGTAGCCGACCGCTATTTGATTCAGCACCACCGTTATCGCGCCCTCCTCCTCGGGATTCCGGCTGCACGACCCCAGCATCGCTGCAACGCAAGCCAACGCCGGAATGAGAATTTTTTGAAACACAGCTTTATTCATTATCGTAAATATCGGTTGTTTAAGCGTTTTTATACGTCAAATGGTGATCTGCTCGGCCTCAACATCGGCATCATTGAGGAAAAACGACACCATTGAGCGGAATTTGTCGGCATTCTCGGTGGTGAGATAGCGGCATTTGCCTCCCTTAGTGCACCGCGCCTCCATCTCGGGATGGCGGCGAAGATAGTCGGCAAGGCTATTGGCTATAATCGGGCCCTGCTCCACCACATTCACCCCGGCAGGCATATACCGGCGTATCTTCTCGATTAGGAGAGGATAGTGCGTGCAGCCAAGTATCACGGTGTCGATGTCGGGGTTCATGGCAAACAGGGCATCAATGTCCTTGCGCACGAAGTAGTCGGCTCCATCGCCATCGGCCTCACGGTTCTCCACAAGAGGGACCCACATAGGGCATCCATGCCCGTAGGTGCGCATATTGCCGCCATACATCTTCTCAATCTCGATGTTGTAGCTCTCGCTCTGCACAGTGCCCGGAGTGCCGAGAATGCCAATACGGCCGCTGTGCGTCAGTGAGCCGAGGCACTCCACCGTGGGCCGTATCACGCCAAGCACACGACGCGATGCGTCGATTCGCGGCAGGTCGTTCTGCTGAATAGTGCGCAGCGCCTTTGCCGACGCCGTGTTGCATGCGAGAATCACAAGGCGGCAGCCCTGTGCGAAAAGATATCTCACGGCATCGAGCGTGAAGCGATACACAATGTCGAACGACCGCGTTCCGTAGGGCGCACGGGCATTGTCGCCGAGATACAGATAGTCATACTCAGGCAACATTCGGCGGATTTCACGCAAGATAGTCAGGCCGCCGTAGCCTGAGTCGAACACACCGATAGGGCCCATCGTCCTCTCGTCGCCAACGTTGGCCCCGGTCACCTTCACGTCCTTCTTTATATACTCAAAATCTTGAGAGTCGGTGGCAAAGTATCCGGCAGCGTTAAAAAATCTACGTATTCCCATTGCGGTGAGATAATTTCATTCTTGCGGCGTCAGTCACCGATGCGACGACGGGCAAGCGTGATAGTTATGCTTAATTTTACTTTATGCCATTATCCACGAGGAATTTCTCCACATCGAGAGCTGCCTTGCAGCCCATTCCTGCGGCAGTGATTGCCTGGCGGTAGCGCGGGTCGGCGACGTCGCCTGCGGCAAACACTCCCGGCACATTAGTGGCGGTGGTAAAGCCGTCGGTCTTTATGTATCCAAGCTCGTCGAGCTCAATCTGTCCGCCGAGGAAGTCGGTGTTGGGCTTGTGGCCTATTGCGAGGAAGAATCCGTCGATGGCTATGTCGAGCGTTTTCTCCTCGGGAGTGCCCTTGAACTGCACTAAATGTGCTCCCTCCACGGCAGGATTGCCGAAAAGCCCCACGGTGTTGGTGTTGAAAAGCACCTCAATGTTCTCCTTCTCGGCCACACGCTGCTGCATCACCTTCGACGCGCGCAGATAGTCCTTGCGCACTATCATATACACTTTTCGGGCAAGGTTGCTCAGATAGGTGGCCTCCTCGCATGCGGTATCGCCGCCGCCGACCACGGCCACAGTCTTGCCGCGGTAGAAAAATCCGTCGCAAGTGGCGCATGCCGACACTCCCATGCCTGCGAATTTTTTCTCGTCGGCGAGTCCGAGATACTTTGCAGAAGCCCCTGTGGAGATTATCACCGTCTCGGCCTCTATCACTACCGAATCGTCGATTGTCACGTGGAACGGACGCGAACTGAGATCGATCGACGTCACCTCGCCGGTGCGCAGGTCGGCACCGAAGCGCTCAGCCTGCTTCCTGAGGTCTTCCATCATCTCAAAGCCGTTGATTCCCTCGGGATAGCCCGGGAAATTCTCAATATCGGTAGTTGTGGTCAATTGTCCGCCGGGTTGCATTCCCTCATAGAGGACCGGCGCTATATTAGCACGCGAGGCATATATCGCCGCAGTGTATCCGGCAGGCCCCGAGCCTATAATCAAGCATTTAACTCTTTCCATTATATTATAGTTTTTAAAATTTCCTTGTTTTTTCCACCAGACCGGCACGCATGGCTATCGCAGGTCGTTCACATAAGTTCCGGCAGGCACAAACTTCTTATCGAAAACAAATGTCGATGCCTGAAAGTTCTTTCCATCGGCATACTTCGCTATCGACACCGTGAAGCTGTTGGCGCTGCTCTTGCCATTGAATGTCGCCTTCCTTATCCTGTAGGTCGACTTCGATATAGTGAGGACGATGGAGCTGTAGTCGGCATATTTCCTCGTCTTTGGCTTGAAGGTGACCACATAGTCGGCTGCGGTCTTTGTCAGCGTCATGTTGCAGCAACGCTCAAGGTCGATAATCGCCACGTAGGGGTTGGTTGTCGAGGCATCGGCGGTAGGCGCGGTCACGTTCACCTCGCCGGTCGATGGAGAGTAAGTCCACAGCGTAGTGTTGTCGTACCAGCACTTGAGTTCATCGGACAGGATTCGGTATTTCGTGCCGTCCATCACAATCGAGCCCCTCGACGTTCCTCCGGCCGACGTCACGGCATAGTCGGCCGTAACGCCCTTTGCGGCGCTATGTGTGCTCAGCACCTTGTCGACTACGCTTTTGGCTGTCTGCGCCGATGCAATTGGCGAGCATGTCGAAAGTGCCGCCACTGCCATAAATAATATTCTTGCCAATTTTCTCATCATTATTGAAATAAGTTTTATGGCTAACGCCATGTTCACTACTATGCCCCTCAGTCTATCGGTTGTCAAGTATGCTCGCAAGCTGCACCGAGTCGACGAGCACGCGACGCGGACGTCCGCCCTGGGCCGGTCCCACAATGCCGGCAGCCTCCATCTGGTCCATAATGCGCCCGGCACGGTTGTAGCCGATGCCATAGCGGCGCTGAAGCGACGATGTGGATGCCGTGTCGCTTGCCACGATAAATGCAGCCGCCTCCTCAAACAGGCTGTCGCGATCGTTGAGGTTGGCTCCTCCCGACGTTCCGCCACCTTCCTCGCCATCGATTTCACCGATAAACTCAGGCAGCTCGTAGGGCTCGCTGTATCCTACCTGACCGCTGATAAACTCGCATACAGCCTCCACCTCGGGAGTGTCGACAAACGCGCACTGCACACGGTCGAGCATGCCGCCCTGCTGGAAGAGCATGTCGCCCTTTCCCACAAGCTGCTGTGCGCCCGAGCAGTCGAGAATAGTGCGGCTGTCGACCATCTGACTCACGCGGAATGCTATGCGGCCCGGGAAGTTGGCCTTGATGATGCCGGTGATGACGTTGGTCGACGGACGCTGGGTGGCGATAATCATGTGTATGCCCACGGCGCGCGCCTTTTGGGCAATGCGCACTATCGGGCGCTCCACCTCCTTGCCCGACACCATTATAAGGTCGCTGAACTCATCCACTATCACCACGATATATGGAAGGAAGTGATGCCCGTTCTCGGGATTGAGGCGGCGCTCTATGAACTTGCGGTTGTAGTCCTTTATGTTGCGCTCTTTGGCGTCGCGCAGGAGCTGATATCGGTCTTCCATCTCCTGTACGAGCGAGTTGAGAGTTGCCACCACCTTGCGCGAGTCGGTGATAATGCACTCGTCGCCACCCGCCATGCGGGCAAGATAGTGATGGTCGAGCTGCGAGTATAGGCTGAATTCCACCATCTTGGGGTCGACGAGCACGAATTTCAGCTCAGCAGGATGCTTCTTGTAGAGAAGTGAGGTGATTATGGCATTAAGTCCCACCGACTTACCCTGTCCGGTGGCTCCGGCAACGAGCAAGTGTGGCATCTTCGTCAAGTCGGCCATGAACACTCGGTTGTCGATGGTGCATCCGAGCGCCATAGGCAGCTCCATGCGGCTCTCCTGGAATCGTTTCGAACCGATAACCGAGCGCATCGACACCGTCTGAGGGTCCTTGTTCGGCACCTCGATACCGATAGTGCCCTTACCCGGTATAGGGGCAATGATGCGAATGCCGAGCGCTGCAAGGCTCAGCGCTATGTCGCTCTCAAGATTCTTTATTTTCGCTATGCGCACGCCATCGGCGGGAATTATCTCAAAAAGTGTGATGGTAGGACCCACGCACACGTCGATTTTCTTGATTGGTATGCCATAGTTGTTCAGTGTCTCTGTGATTCGGCGCTTGTTCTCCTCCTGCTCGTCGATATCCTCGTTGTTGCGGTTCACGGCACGCTCAAGCAGCAAGTCGAGCGTAGGCATCTTGTAGCGAGAAAGCTCCTTAGTGGGGTCGAAAGCCTCAAATGTGGCATCATCCGACTGCACGATGTCGGGAGCCACCTCAATCTTGCCCTCGTCCACGGGCTCGTCGGTGGCACGCTGGATTTTCTTCTCCTCCACTTGCTCAGGCTCGACGTGGTCGAAGGGGTCGGGCTCCTCGTCGGGCTCCGGCTCCGCAGCCTCAACGTCGGCATCACTCTGCTCTACGGGGGTCTCTACAGTGTCGCTATCGGCTTGCTTGTCATCGTCGAAGCGCGAGCGCTTGGGCATGACGTCGCTCACGCGCTTATACAGTTCCTTTATAGTGTTGAGGCACACCAGCACCCACGCCACTGCCACGAGTATGTTCACAGCCACCATTCCGGGCCATCCGGCAATGAGCACGAGCATCTCATTGGCATAGGAGCCAAGATGCCCGCCAAGAGGGAAAAACGTCAAATTATTGCCGTAGGTCACGGCAGCCACCACCATAGTGCAGGCAACGATGCTCACTATCGTCATCATCGTGAATGATATGAACCGCACTTTCTTCATCAGCGTGAGCCTGAATCCTATCACAAGGCACCACAGCACCACGATGAACGATGCCACGCCTATTCCGCGGGCAATGAAGAAATGGGCCAGATTGGCTCCAAGAATGCTGCCGGAGTTCTCGGCATCGGCGGCTGTCCTCACCATTTCGCTCGTGCCATAGCTGTGCACAAGGCTCTGGTCGGCAGCCCCGGTCCTGAAATATGATATAAACACCACAAGCATGTACACGCCGACGAGCGCCAACATCAAGCCCACTATGAAACGTGTGCGGGGGTCGGTAACGGTGTCGACGAATCCGCTATACCATCGCCTCGGCTTAGGATCAGGGCCTTGCTCCTCGGTTGCGGTCGTGATGTTGTTGTTTTCCTGTTCCTCAACCTTCTCAGGGTTGTAAATTTTCTTTCCCACTATATTATCAGCTTAAATTATTCGTTTGTAATGTGCAAATTTACTAATTACTCCCGATACTGCAAAAATTATTCCATCGCGAGTGCCATCTTTCCCCATGCTGACTTGCGGTTTTCATTTAACCCAAAAGTCCTTGGAAAGGAGCACGAGAACGGTAAAGAGCTCAAGACGTCCGACGAGCATAAGGCACGACATCACCCACTTAGCGGCGTCGGGGAGCATGGAAAATGACCCTTCGGGACCGGTTACGCCGATTCCCAGGCCAATGTTGCTTATGGCCGACAACGATGCGAACATGGCATCGATTGCCGGCAGTCCGAGCGCGGTTATTATCACGCCTCCGACCACAAACAGCATGAGATAGATGCACAGGAATGCTATCACCTTCATCACAGCCTGATTGGGCACCACCTTGGAATTAACGCGCACGGTGGTGACACTGTTGGGATGAAGCACCCGATAAAACTCATTCTTGGTGTTCTTCAACAAGAGTATTATGCGGTCGATTTTCGCACCTCCGGCAGTTGACCCGGCGCACGAGCCGCAGAACATCAGCACCATGAGCAGCAGCATCACGAATGGTCCCCAATTCTCATAATTTGTCACACAATAGCCGGTGGATGTAATTGCGGCAATGCATGTGAAAAATGTGTCGCCTATATGCTCGAATGTGCCGTTATACACCTGATAGGCGGCGCAGAGCGCGACAAACAGCAGTACGATGCCGGTGTACCACCGCACGGTGCCGTTCTTGTAGAGTGCCGATACTTTGCCGGTCAATGCCGTGTAGATTAGCGCCACATTGATTCCTCCGAGGAACATGAACACCGTGATTACGACCTCGAGATAAGTGGAGTTCCACCATGCTATACTGGTATTCTTGGTGGAATAGCCTCCTGTCGACACAGTGGTGAACGAGTGGCACACGGCATCAAAGATATCCATCGGGCCAAGCCACATAAGCGTCATCACGGCTACAGTGAGCAGTACATACACCAACCAGAGGCTTTTCGCCGTCTGGCTTATGCGCGGGCGCAGCTTGTCGTGGGTGATTCCGGTCACCTCGGCGTTGAACAGCTGTATGCCTCCCTGATGGTTGAGCATGGGAATCACGGCAAGGGTGAACAGGATTATTCCCATACCGCCTATCCAGCTCATTATCGAGCGCCATATCAAGATGCCATGCGACGCCGCCTCCACATCGGTCATCACCGACGCACCTGTGGTGGTGAATCCCGACATGGCCTCAAAAAAGGCGTCGGTCACACTGTCGAGCGCATGGTCGAAAAGGAAGGGCAACATGCCGAACAGCGAGAAGAACAGCCACACGCTTGCCGTGAGCAGCAGCCCCTCGCGCCGGTTCATATCGGTGTCGCGCGGGTGAATGCCGAATGTCATCAATGCTCCTGAGCCTAATGTGATAAGCGCCGAATAGGTGAATGCCGCCACCGACTCCCGCTCACCGTAGATTATGCCCACCACAAGAGGTATGGCCATAAATGCGGCCTCAATCATGAGCAGCCATCCCATCATGCGCAACACTACGGGAATATTTATATTGTATCGTCTTTTCTTCATCAATTGAACAGCTTTTCCACTTTATGTATTGCCCCCGACAGGCAGAACACCACCACATGGTCGCCCGCCTGAATGCGGGTGTTTCCCTGAACGAGATGTCCCACTCCGTCGCGCACCAGACCGGCAATGGTCATATCATGCGAGAGGTGCAGGTCCTTAACGTCGGCCCGGGTTATGCGGGAGCCTTCCTTTGCCACAAGCTCGGCCACCTCGGCGTCGGCAAGCGCAAGGCACTTGGCGTTGGAGGAGTCACTGTCGAGCAGAATCTGGAAAATGTGACTCGACGCCAGCAGCTTCTTGTTGATAACCTTGCCTATATTCAGGCTCTCGGCCTCGGCGATGAAACGCAGGTTCTCCACCTCGGCGATAGTCTTGCTCACTCCATATTCCTTGGCGGTGAGGCACGACAATATGTTGGTCTCGGAGCTGTCGGTGAGTGCTATGAAGGCGTCGTGCTCCTCGATTCCCTCCTCATGGAGCAGGTCGATGTCGCGGGCGTCGCCGTGAACGATATTGCAGTCGGGCACCTTCTGCGCGAGCTTGTTGCACTTATCGAGATCGCTCTCTATGATTTTTATCTTGTAGCGGTCGCCTGCAAGCCGGGCAAGCTGTATGGCAATGCGGCTTCCACCCATTATCATCACGCGCCGCACCGATAGCTGCTCCTTGCCGCAAAGCGTGAGCAACTGATTCACGAACGACTTCGTTGTGGCGATATAGGCTATGTCGCCGGCACATATCTCATCGTTACCGCCGGGTATCACCGTCTCATATTTGCGCTTTATCGCCGAGATGTGGAGCTGTCCGGAGAAGCTGTAGAGCTCCTTGAGCTTCTTTCCCACTATCTTCGCCGACTCGCGCAGCTTCACGCCCACCACTATAAGCTGTCCGTCGCAAAGCTCAAACCAGTTTCTCACCCAAGTCTTCTCCAATGCCGTCATCATCTCCTCGGCGGCGAGAAACTCGGGATATATAAGGAAGTCCACGCCATGAGTCTCGAAAAAAGCACGGTTCTCGTCGCGCAGGAACTCATAGTTGTCGATGCGTGCCACCGTCTTTTTCGCACCGAGGCTCTTGGCCATGGCGCATGAGGTGACGTTGCGCGTCTCGAAAGGGGTAACCGCTATATACAGGTCGGCCTTGCCCACATTGGCGTCGCGAAGAGTCTTGAACGATGTGGTGCTGCCCACGTGCGTGAGCAGGTTGTACATATCGAGGCTGGCGAGCTTCGTCTCGTCGTTGTCGATGACTATAATGTCTTGATTCTCCTTCGACAGCAACTTTGCCAAATGAGAACCCACCTCGCCGGCGCCTGCTATTACTATTTTCATATCTCTTTTACCTTATCGTCCTTTTGCCGAAGTTTCCTAATCAATTGCATAATATCGTCATTGCCCATTCCGCACACTCCCCGCAACTCAGCTATCGAGCCCTGATTAATGAAGCGGTCGGGCACGCCGATGCGGTGCACCTGCACGCCATTCCGGCCGTTGTCGTTGAGCCACTCCATCACCGCCGAGCCGAATCCGCCGTTTCTCACGCCGTCTTCCACGGTCACGATGTGCGAATAGCGGTCGCTCACCTCGCGCAGAATATCCTCGTCGATAGGCTTCAGGAATATCATGTCGTAGTGAGCCACACTCACGCCCTCCTCACGAAGGCGGGCTACTACCTGCTGCACGTCGTTGCCCATCGGGCCTATTGAGAGCACCGCCACGCAGCCGTCGCCATCGCTGAGCTTGCGGCCCTTACCTATCGCCACGGCTTGCATCTCATTGCGCCACTCGGGCGTGACACCGCTTCCGCGCGGATAGCGTATCGCCATCGGAGCCTCTGAGCGTAGCTGTGCCGTGTACATCAGGTTGCGGAGCGTGTGCTCGTTCATCGGCGACGCCACTATCATATTTGGGATACTGCGCAGATAGGCCATGTCGAACACGCCATGATGCGTCACTCCGTCCTCGCCGACAAGTCCTGCACGGTCGATGCAGAAGGTCACAGGCAGGTTCTGTATAGCCACGTCGTGGATTATCTCGTCGTAGGCGCGTTGCAGGAATGTGGAGTAGATGCAGCAGAATGGCAGCAGTCCGTCCTTTGCCATGCCGCCCGATAGCGTCACCGCATGTCCCTCGGCAATTCCCACGTCGAAGGCCCGCTCGGGAATCTCGTCGAGCATGAAGCTCATGGAGCACCCCGTGGGCATCGCCGCTGTTATTCCAACTATTTTCTTGTTTTCCTTAGCCAATTCCACAAGCGTATGGCCGAACACATCCTGATATTTCGGCGGCTTGCCGGTGCTGTCGCCCACAAGTCGCTCGCCGGTCTCCTTATTGAACTTGCCGGGAGCGTGCCACACTGCCGGATCCTCCTCGGCGGGCTTGTAGCCCTTGCCCTTGCGCGTGCGCAGGTGGAGAATCTTCGGTCCGTTCATATCCTTGATGTCGTTGAGCACGCGCACCACTCCGGCCACGTCGTGGCCGTCGAAGGGGCCGAAATACCTTATATTAAGCCCCTCGAATATGTTCTGCTGGCTTGCGAGAAGCGCCTTTATGCTGTTGTTGAAGCGTAGTATCGCCCCCTTGTTGCGCTCATTGACGAGATTATGAAGCCGCAGGAACTTATATGCCTTGTAGCGAAGGTCGTTGTAGCGGCGCGATGTGGTGAGGTGAGCCATGTACTCGCTCAGCGCTCCCACATTCTCGTCGATTGCCATATCATTGTCGTTGAGCACGATGAGGATGTTGCTATTGTCGATAGAGGCATTGTTGAGCCCCTCGAAGGCTAATCCGCCGCTGATCGAGGCGTCGCCAATCACCGCCACCACGTTGCGCTTCACCGCATCGTGGTTCACCTGCGAGGCCACCGCCATGCCAAGGGCAGCCGAGATGGAGTTTGAGGCATGCCCGGCGGTAAACGTGTCATACTCGCTCTCCTTAGGATTCGGGAAACCGCTCAGTCCATTGAACTTGCGATTGGTCTCGAAGCGGTCGCGGCGCCCGGTGAGAATCTTGTGGCTGTAGGCCTGATGCCCCACGTCCCACACTATGCGGTCGTAGGGTGTATTGAACACATAGTGCAGTGCCACGGTAAGCTCCACCGTGCCCATGCTCGAAGCAAAATGCCCGGGATTCCTTGAAAGAACGTCGATAATGAATTTGCGCAGCTCGGCGCAAACCGCCGGAAGCTCCTCCACCGGCATGCGGCGAAGGTCACTCGGATCGTCGATTCCCGACAATAGCGGGTATTCATCTATAATATGTTGGTTGTCCGACACTATTTCACTAAATTTTGTTCGTAATTTGTCAGTCAATGGGCTTGGCGCGCCAATTTGCGCAGGCGCGGAGTCCCCATTTAATCGCAAATTTAGTTATTTTTTTAGATATTTCTTATAAAGAGGCACAAAAACTATTATCCCCGACGCGATAATCGAGAAAATAACCATAAAATCAATTTTCGCCGCACGCGTGAGCAGCAGATAGCAAAGCGCCAACCACAGGGCGGCTATGAAGCCAAAGCGTATTTTATTTCCGGTTGTCATATCAAAGAGTTTTTACAAAGGTACATAAAAACCCACGCAAACCAAAAGCCATACGAGGGTATATTCAAAAAAAAATCCCAGACATCACTGCCTAAGATAATTTTCTAATTAACCTTCTAATACCATTAACATAAACCTAAAAACTAAAACTGATCATCTTTTGTCGTCTCGACAAGCATGAATCATGTCACCTTAAAATCATTTACCATGAAAACTGATGCAAAGATATAGCCTTTGTGTTTTTCAACATAATTTTTCAACAAGAATTTCACTATTTGTTAACATTATTTACAATTTGGCGGATTTTTACCTTTTTAAATTAAC
Organism: Muribaculaceae bacterium; assembly: GCA_051878575.1. Classification (GTDB taxonomy): domain Bacteria; phylum Bacteroidota; class Bacteroidia; order Bacteroidales; family Muribaculaceae; genus CALZFJ01. The sequence goes on from JBJEKJ010000034.1 coordinate 24,842, forward strand.
GGAGAACAACAAATACCACAAAGATATTACATTTTTACAACAAAAACACGACTATTCTATCATTATGCTATCTAATGTGCGACAGAATATCATAATGCGCATTAAAAACACGAAAGGCCGGCAAATCACGATGGATTTGCAAGCCTTTCGAGCGTTTTGCCTTATTTCTGCAATCACTTTGCCTCAGAATCGGGCAAAATGATGCGATAGAGGTTGCATCCCACGAAGTTTCCCACCACTATGGCTGCATAGAACGCCAGTACCGACGCGATATGGCTTCCGATGTAGTCGACCGGCACACACATATAATAGAAAGCATCGGCCATGCAGTGCGGAAAGCCGCACATTATGAAAAGCGGAACACCAAAGAGCAGCGGCAGGTTCTGCCCGCGGCGGGCAAAAGTCACGGCAGTCGTCATTATGAAACCACAACCCACGGCAAGCACGCCTCCACACAGCGGGCCTATGGCAAGACGAGCCTCAAGAATCTGCCGGGCAGTGTCTTGCAGCGGCATCTGACTACAACGTGCCATCAGTGCCACAAGCAGGCAGCCAATAAGATTTCCCACAAGGATAAGCAGAAGGCTGCCAGCCTCTCCCCTCTTGATGAATCCGGCGGTGCCGGTGTAGAGCTTAAGCGAATAGTGCACCACCGTGAGTAGGCCGAAGGCAAAGAGCACCGCACCTACTATGCCTTTCTCGGCAAGATAGCCGAAGCCTGCTATGCCGATGCACACACCTGCGAGCAGCGACGAACGCAGTAACAATAAAGTATTTTTCATATCAAAAAATCAGGTTATGCTGTAAAAACTCCACAAAAGTAGGCAAAATCCACAATATACGCAATTGCGACGCCACATTCCGACGGCCAATCAAATAAATCGCACTTTTTGCTCGATTTTCAAAACATTTTGGTAATTTTGCTGAGACAAAATAACCATTATCCAATTATACCATTAGCTGCCTTGCCATGCGAAAAACTCGCAGAGCCCGTGTGGCAACACTTATGGCATTAATTTTCTCTCAAGGATTGAATGATGAGCGTATTGAGGAATAGAATAAAAAAGTCGGCGGCGACATTCGACAGGATTATATTCCGGTCGTTTGCGGGCAAATTGACATTTTGGCTTTTTCTGCTTATGTCGGCATTTTTCACCGCAAAGACGGTAATAGACTACGGCATACTGTCGGAAAACGTGTATGAATACGACAAGAACAAGTTCATCACCGAGTTGAATGCCGTGAAAGCCGTGATTTGCGACTCCATCAATAATGCCGAGCTCACCATTGCAGCCTCAATGCCTACACTCCAGCTGCTGCTTGACCATCCCGACTCGCTCACCTACGTGACACGACATCTGCTGTCGACCAACAAAAGCGCGTTCGGCTGCGCCATAGCAATGGAGCCATATTTCTACAAAGGCTCACGGAATTTCATGCTGTATAGCTGCCGCGACAGCACGGGCTCGATACTGACCTTCAACCCCGACAGCGTCGCCTACAGCTATCGCGACAAGCAGTGGTACAGCGCCGTGAGGCAGTCGATGAAAGCTCGGTGGTCGGAGCCGTATTTCGACAGACACGTATCCGACAGATATATGTGCACCTACAGCTCGCCTATAACCGACGCCGACGGCAATTTCGCCGGTGTGCTGACAGCCGACGTGCTGATTGCCGACTACAGCAAGATGATTGAGCGTCTGAAACCCTACGACGACGAGCGGTGCTATGCCGAGATTGTCAGCGACGACGGCTACTTCATCGCCTCACCGCATTGCAGAAACGGCTCGTTGGTGAACGTGCGCGAAATAGAAGGCTACAACAAGGCAATGGCCGATTTCATAATAGCCAACGAGACAGGATACCAGATAGAAACCGTAGCCGGCGAGGAATGCTTGGTGGTGCATAGCCTTGTCGACAAGAACATCGGGTGGAGGCTTATCCTGATTTGCCCCACAAGCATAATATTCCACAACCTGAAAGTCGCCACAATATGGATAGTGGCCATAAACACTCTGCTCACGGTGCTCATACTGATTATGATATACTTCGGCGTACACAACATCCTCAGACCCATCACTCGCTTCACCAAGGCGGTGGGCGAGTTGCCGCAGAGAATCGACGAGCCTCTTGAGGAGATAAATGGAGTGAGCGAGGTGACTACGCTGCGCGAAACCATGGAGAAGATGCGACTCTCGCTGTGCGACCACATCAGGAACGTGCGTTACATGACCATTGCCAACGAGCGCATTGCCAATGAGCTACGCATTGCCCGCAACATACAGAACAGCATGCTGCCCGGGACGCACCCCGAAATACTGAAATATGGCGAAATCGACATATTTGCCCACATCTGCCCTGCGAAGGAGGTTGGTGGCGACCTCTACGACTACGTGCTACGCGACGACCGCCTGTCATTCATCATCGGCGACGCAAGCGGCAAGGGCATCCCGGCATCCATAATCATGTCGGTGACGTGCACCATGTTCCGCACCTGCGCCAACGCGGAACGCTCTGCTATGGAGATTGTGACGGCCATCAACAAGTCGCTGAGCCTCAACAACACCACGAGCATGTTTGAGACTCTCATAGTGGGAATCCTCGACATGCGCACCGGCGCCATGGAGTTCTGCAACGCAGGACACACGCCGCCATTGGTGCTTTGCTCCAACAGCGACGGCTACATCCGGCTCACGAGCAACATCCCCGCCGGCGTGATAGGCAATTACGAGTATGCAAGCGACACCTACGTCCTCGACGCAGGCAGCACCGTGCTGCTCTACACCGACGGTGTGACCGAGGCCGAGGACTCTACCGGCAGCCAATTCGGCTCGAAACGGCTGCTCAACGTATCGCTCGAGAACAGCAACAAGCCGATGCCCGAATTTGTCGGTGCCATCACCGATGCAATATGCAGCTTCACAAGCGGTGAGGAGCAGAGCGACGACATCACCATGCTCGCCATACGCTACACCGGAAGCCGCTACTCCAACACCCTCACCATGCGGTGCTCGCTCGACGAGCTGCCGAGAATATCAGCCGAAATCGACATGATAGCCGAGCGCTTCGGCATTGGCCCGAAAGACGCCAACCGAGCGATGCTTGCCATCGAGGAAGTGGCCGTGAACGTGATAAACTATGCCTACTCCGACGGTGAGGCGGGAGAGCTGTCATTAGTCGTAAAAGTGCTCGACGACGCATTGGTGATAGTGTTCACCGATGGCGGAAAACCATTCAACCCGCTCACGGCGCCTGCCCCCGACACCACGGCACGACTTGAGGACAGAAAAATAGGAGGCCTCGGCATCCTTCTTGCCCGCAAGCTCACCGATGCCATGTCATATCGACTGACCGATGAAGGCAAGAACGAGCTGACAATGAGAATCAACATTACAAACCTACAATAAGACACTTATGGAGACTATTATCAGCCAAAACGGGAATGATACCATAATAAAAATCAGCGGACGCTTGGACACCATCGCTTCGACGAAGTTCGAGCAGTGCATAGCGCCAATATCAGGATTGGCAAACGCATCGATTGTGGTCGATTGCAGCGAATTACAATATATCAGCAGCTCGGGGCTGCGCATATTCCTCTCGTTGCAGAAAAATGTGGCCGCCAACAATGGCATTATGGTACTGAAGTCGCTCGGCAGCGACATACGCGAGATTTTCGACATGACGGGATTCTCCTCTATATTCACCATTGAATGAACTAATTGCAAAACACCATTATGAGGTTTGACGTGTCGCAAATCACCGACGAGGACTCGATATTGCGCATTCCGGCCATCTTCGTCACGGCTTTCAGGGAGCACAAGCTGCTCAGCGTCGGCGAGGATGAGATAGTGAAGACGGGAAGCACAGCGCCACATGTAGTGCGTGGGGTGGCTTCAGGCTCCCTGCCGCCGAACCGGGAAATAGAAACAAGTAATCGAAAACCGATATGTTTAGAAAACGCCTTACGTCGATCACGGTATCGACAAGCCTATTCCAGATTGAGCCGCTGCAAAACTACATAGGCTATCTGGCCCGGTATGCCGGAGTGCCCGACAACCGGCTGATGCAATTGCAGGTGGTAATCGAGGAGATTTTCACCCACATCGTCGACAAGTGCTTCCAAGGAAGCGCCGACGGCAATGTGACGGTGAACGTCGACGTCACGCAAGCGAGCCTGATGCTCACTTTTGAGTATCAGGGATTGCCATTTGCCTACAGCCTCGACCACTCCGACAGCGAGGCCGACGAAATCAGCCTGCACCTTATTCGCACTCTCAGCACCTCCTACCGAATGATGGAGGACGGCAAGCGCGGACAGAAGATAGAGATAAGCATTGCACTGAAGCCTAAGGTGCTCGACGAAATGCCCGAAACTCCGAAGCAAAAGCCCACCGACGGCGACAACGTGGAGCTGCGACAGGTGAATGCCGACGAGATGGAGAAGATGGTGCAGTGCCTATACCGCGTGTTCGGCTACACTTATAGCGCCGAGGCAATTTACTACCCCGACATGCTCCGGGAAAGACTGAGAAGCGGCCTATACCGCGGTTTTGTGGCGGCAAACTCGTGCGGCGACATCGTGGCACATGTGGGAATGCTGAAATCGGAGACTGACGACACCATCTGCGAATGTGGACAGGCTTTCGTGAGTCCCGACTACAATAATCGCGGACTTTTCGTGAGACTTAAGCGAATGCTCATCGACGAGGCCGAGAGGATTGGGCTGAGGGGCGTGTTCAGCAGTGCCGTGACCGGGCATCCCTACACCCAGATGGCAAATCTGAAATTAGGGTGCGTGGAGACGGGGTTCGAGCTATCGTATATCCCAAACAACCTTAAAAGTATGATAGCCCGTGAGGGCGAGGAACAGCGGCAGACGGTGTTGTCGTTCTTCCTGCCGACGTCGCACCAAAAGGCCATGTCGGTGTACGTGCCCGAGAGTTACCGCGATATTGTGGAGGCTACCTACAGTCATCTCGGATTGGAGCGAACCCTTCTCGCCCGACCTGCCGACGCAAGGCTATCCGACGCCGACTCGGAGATTGAGGAAGCGGTGAAATCGGACTGGAACCAGCTCCACATACACATACACAAGGCCGGAGCCGACCTTGAAAGCCGACTGCGACGTATCTTGCGCCGAGCCATGGCCAACAACACCGCCGTGGCATACGCGTCGCTGAAACTCACCGAGCCCGACACTCCACTGATTGCCGACACGCTGCGAAACGCCGGATTCATCTACTCGGGCATAATGCCCTACGAGGCCGATGACTGCGACGTGCTGAGAATGCAGTTCATAGCCGATGCCGAGCTTAACGGCGACTATATTATCGCCCACAGCGATTGGGCTAAGGAGATAAAGCATTACATCCTAAAGCAACTTGCCTATGTGGAATAGGGATTTCGCCAATCGCTACATCAGCGACATTAAAGAGGACCTGCGCTACCTGAGGTCGCATGGCACCATGCGCAACGCCCTCGCCTCAGCATGCGTCACACCTTCTGCAACAAGCGGTAGGCACGCGGGCTCATGCCCATGATTTTCGTAAAAAGGCGCGAGAAATAATAGGGGTCATCGATTCCCAATTTGTAGCACACTTGATTCAATTTCATAGAAGTGTTGTCGAGAAGGTAGCACGCTTGCCTTATTTTCAGCAGATTGAAATAGGTGAGCGGGCTATGCCCCGTCTTATCCTTGAATATCATCGAAAAATGCGACGCCGAGTAGCCAATATAGTCGGCCACCTCCTGCAATGTGAGATGCCTCTCGATATTCTCCTTCATAAAGTGTATGGCAGCCTCCACGGCATCGCCGCTCTCCGGCCTCACTCCGACCTCACGGTATTGATTGATGTATCGCAGCGAGCCGAGATAGTGATGAAACAGTGTCATGGCGTAGCGTATGCTCTCCATGCTGTAGCTTGAATTAAGAGTATTGAACAACTCCTCAAACATGTTTATGCGATTGCTTATGCGCGAGTGAATGCTCGGGTTTATCGACTTCGGCTCAATGGCGTCCTGAGCGTAATATTTTGCAAGTTCACCCTTGAAGTGAATCCAATAGGATGCTCCCTGGCACTCCAATGCCACACCATCGTAGTCGGCATATCGCCGTCCGCTTTTGCCGAAAGGCTCGTTGGTAGGCAACCATTTCGAGCAATAAAGTCGCAGCCTGTGGCCAAGACACGAGCCTCCGTCCTCGCCCGAGAGGTTGAAATAGGCGTGATTCGTCAGGTTCACGATTGTAGGCTTGTCGGTCACAGCCTTAAGCTCAATCATCAGCTCGTCGGCATCACTCCAGGTGTAGGTCACCTCAGCCCTGAGGTTGCCCGGATAGCCCTCCTCACCATCAACCGAGAGATAGGAGAACCGCACGCTATCGCCGATTATCCGCGAGTCCCACAACACGCTATGGAATCCATCCACGCCGCCATGCAGAGCGTTGGGGCATTGTTTATGGCAAGATAATTGCCATTTTTGGAAGAATTTGTGCCGTCTTTTTGCGGCAGCGTTCCGGGTCGGGCATAGCCACAAAAGCACGCATGCTCCGAAAGGCGCGGGGAAACGCTCCCGGAAAATACATGAATACGCTATAAAAGCACAGCCGGCGCGGCATTTCGGTGAAATGTGATGCGCCGGCTGTAATCGATACTCGTGAGCAATGGGGCCAGGCCCGGAGGCTGCCCCGATTGCCTCTATTTCTTAGAAATTAGCCAATGCAAGAATAAGAATCTGCGCGGTGACCACGCGAAGGAACATCGTCAACGGATATACCGTAGAGTAGGCCACTGCCGGGGCATCGTTGTTGGCAGTCTTGTTGCCATAGGCGAGTGCGGGTGGATCGGTGTAGCTTCCGGAGAGAAGTCCGAGAATCGAAAAATAGTTCAATTTATATTTCGCACGGGCTATGCAACCCACAATCATCAGCGGCAGGAAGGTGATAAGGAAACCATAGAGCACCCACTGGGCTCCGGTGCTGTTGAACACAGTTCCCACAAAGTTCTCACCGGCACCAATACCCACCGAAGCGAGAAACAGGCATATTCCCACCTCGCGGAGCATCATGCTTGCCGAGGTCGACGTGTAGGTGATCAGCTTGATCTTATATCCCCAGCGGCTCATGAGAATGGCCACTATAAGCGGACCGCCGGCCAAACCGAGCTTCATGGGCACCGACATTCCGGGGAATGCGATTGGAATAGACCCAACTATAATACCAAGCAGGATGCCAATGAACATAGTGAACATATTAGGCTGATTGAGACGCTTCATCGAGTTGCCCATCTTCTCGGCAAGGCGGTTGATATCGTCGATATTGCCCACCACGGTGATGCGGTCGCCCACCTGAAGCGAGAGGTTGGCACTTGCGAGCAGGTCGACGCCGGCACGGTTCACGCGAGTGGCATTCAGCTTGTAGCCCATGTGCAGGCGAAGCGAGCCGATGCGGCGGCCGGAGTATTCACTGTTGGTGATAAGGATACGGCGCGACACCACCGGACCCTGCTGCTCGTCGGTGCGCCAGTCCATCTCGATTTTCGGACCGATAATCGACACGAACGCGTCCTCATCCTGCGCCGAAATCACCATGTAGAGCAGGTCGTTCTCATTGATGATAGTCTTCGACGTGGGGATGATAATCTCCTCCGACTCATGCTGCCTGATACGCGAAATCACGAAGTTGCGGTCGATGATGCTTATGAGGCGTCCCAACGGCATGCCGTGTATGAGCTTGTTGGTCACTTTCACCGTAATCATATATGGCTTGAGCTGGCTCTCCTCCTTCTCCTCCTCAAGATGCTTGGTCTCCTCGCCGAGGTTGATTTTGAAAATCACCTTCACGAGAATCATCGACAGGATGATGCCGACCACTCCGAGCGGATAGGCTGCCGCATATCCCATCGACATGCTCTTGATGGCATTGGCAGCATCGGGAGCATTGACCTCGGTGAGCGTCTGTTGGGCAGCACCAAGTCCGGGAGTATTGGTCACGGCACCCGAGAGCACACCCACAAGGTCGGTGATGCTGATATTGCCCACGCCAAAGTAGATAATCAGCGCCACCACAAGGTCGAGCGCTATTATCAGCATGGCAAGGCCATTTAGCACTATGCCTCCCTTCTTGAACGACGAGAAGAAACCTGGACCCACCTGCAATCCTATCGAGAAGATAAACAGGATAAGTCCAAACTCTTTGATAAAATGCAACACACCGGTGTCGATTGCCGGGATATCGGGAACAAAGGAGTAGTAGAGCTGCCCGACAATAATGCCCACAAACAGCACAAACGTAACCCCAAGCGACACACCGAAAATCTTGACTTTTCCTAAAATCACACCGATAGCTATCACAAACGCATATAGGAATATAGCGTGAGCGATGGAATTGTGAGTTAATAAATCAAGGAACCACATAGGGACTTAATCACTTAATTAAAAGATTATAAACTTAAATTTGTTTCTTACAGGGAGGCAGTCACGCCGACCGCATTGCAAAGTTAATACTTTTTTCGCATTCCACAGGTGCGGCATATCAGAAAAATCTCAGCCGCCACTCAATATTTTTTAATATTTTTTCATATAGGGCGCTTTTTCGGTGCCTCACCCGAAAATCAGCGTCGAGATCTCGGCCGGGCGGCTCACAATGTTGTCGGCATGGCTCTCCACAAGCTCCTTCTCTGAGCGGAATCCCCATGTGACTCCCACCGAGTCGACGCAGGCGCGGCGCGCCGTCTCCATATCCACGCCCGAGTCACCTATATATATCGTATCGGCCTTCGGCATCTTTGCCTTGGCAAGAATCTCAAACACTATCGAGGGGTCGGGCTTCACCGGAACACCCTCCTTCTGTCCCTCCACGGCCACGAAGTCGATTTCGGGGAAGTAATGGCCTATCAGCTTCTCGGTGGCACGTTGATATTTGTTTGACGCCACGGCTACAGCCACGCCACGCACGGTGAGCTCGCGCAACAACTCGGGCATGCCGTCGTAGGGCACGGTATAGTCGGTGTTGTGGCTGTCGTAGTACTCCTTGAAATCCACGAGGAGCTTATCCACGATGTTGACCGTGCGCGACTCCTCGGGCAGCACGCGCTCGATAAGCCGGCGCACGCCATTGCCCACGAAGAAGGGATATGACGCAATGCTGTGTGTGGGGAAGCCATTCCGCTCAAGAGCATAGTTGGCGGCATGGCCGAGGTCCTCGATTGTGTTGAGCAAAGTTCCGTCTAAGTCAAAAATCGCTAATTTCTTCATATCTTCAAGTTATTATTCTGTTTTATGCGTCAGAAGGGATAGCCCACTGAGAAGTGGAACGCCGCGTCACGATTCCAGTTGGGCGACGTGAGCGGCCATCTCACCTGATTGGTGGCAGGATTGTAGGCCTTCATACCCAAATCGAAGCGCAGGAGGAAATATGTGAAGTCGAGGCGCAAGCCGAGGCCGTATGCAAGGGCTATCTGCTTGTAGAATTGGTCGATTTTGAACACTCCGCCCGGCTGGTCCTCATAGTCGCGTATGGTCCATATATTTCCGGCGTCGATGAATGCGCCAAGCTCTATCACCCAGAATAGCTTCGCGCGATACTCAAGATTCACGTCGAGGCGAATATCGCCGCATTGATAGATGAAGCTGTTCATGGAGTTCAGTCCGTCGAAACTTCCGGGGCCAAGCGTGCGCACGCCCCATCCTCGCACGCTGTTGGCACCACCGGCATAGAACCGCTTCTCAAATGGGAGCACGGTGGAGTTGCCGTAGGGAATAGCCACTCCGGCGCCCACATGGAACGCCAGCGAGCTGCGCGGATTGAAGTTGTGGGTTATGGAGTAGTCGGCGTCGAACTTGGCATATTGCGAGTAGTTGATGCCGAAAATCTTGTAGGATCCATCCTTGCGCTTCTGCCCTATCATATTGGAGATGCCATAGAGCAGGCTTCCGGCGCTTTCCACGGCCGCGCGCAGCGTGTAGACGTTCGACTGGAACTTAGGCCCCATGAGCGACACCGGCCGCTTGTTGGTGTGATAGAACGAATAGCCCATTCGCATTATGAAGTGGTTCTCGTAGGAGTAGCGCAGCAACGGATTGGTGATGCTGTCGAGGAAGTCGCTGCGGCTCTTGGGCAGATACACATAGTTCACGTCGATGAGGTTGAACGTGTGGCGCGTACGGTTCTGCTTCTCGCTCCAGTGATACTTCCAGCCCGCTCCTGCGATGATTCGGGTGTACTCGGGGCGCTCCTGGTAGTTGAACTGCGTGGAGAACTCGGTGGAGGCGAGAATCTTCTGCTTGAAGCTCTTTTTCAAAAACGGGCATTTGAACTTGGGGAAAGTTATGCCCACCTCGGCGCCATACTCCGAGTAATTGTCGTTGATAAGTCCCGAGAAATCGCCCGATAGGCTCTCGTATGACATTCTGAACTTGGCATTGAGCACCTCCGAGCCATTGCCGATGTTGCGGTGCTGATAGCCGGTGCCTATTCCGAAGCCGAGGTCGCCCTCGGAGTTGGTGCCCTCAAGCGATAGCGACACCGTCTGCGACTTGCCCTCGGTGAGAAGCACATAGGCGTCGAGCCACACCTTGTCGTCGATTACGCCCACAGGCTCCACCTCGATATTCACGAATTTCACAATCTCAAGGCGGTTGAAGGCCTGGTAGGTCTTCTCGATTGCATCGTTGCTGAACGCCTCGCCGGGCTCAATGAAGCAGCACTCGTCGATTACGCCGGGTCGAAGGTAATGCTTGTCGTAGAGAATGGTATAATCCTTGTAGCGCACGGTGTCGGTGGCGAAATAATTGTGCCCGTCGTGCATCACGAGCGGATTATAATTGGTCACAAACGTCACATTGCGGAAGTAGAACGGCTTATGCGACGTGTAATAGTCATATTTCTGGTTCTTGTAGGGTGGCATAAGGTTCATCGTGAGCTTCACCGAGGTCGACTTTTCGGCAGTATCGGCAGTGAATGTGATGTAGTCCTTATTGAAAGCATAATAGCCTATGTTGCGCAACCGGTCGGTTATCTGCTCGCGCTCAAGCTCCAGCGTGTTGCGGTCGAAAGCCACACCGGGCTTCACGAGAAGTTGCGCCGAGTCGGCAAGAATCAGCGTGCTCAGCGTGTCGTCGGGGATATTGTAGCCGATGCTGTCCACATAGTGGCGGTCGTTGAGAGTCACATTGTAGTTGACCTTGATTTTCTTCTTGTCGTCGCGCCGCAGAGTGTCGGCGGCCACGATGGCGTGCATATAGCCCTTGTTGACAAGCGCCGTGCGGAGCTGCTTCACCGAGGCCTGCGTGAGCGAGTGGTCGTAGATCACAGGAGCTGAGCCCACACGCCTCACCCACTTGTTGAACCAATTGGAGCTGTCGCGGCCCGATATGTTGTAGACGGCAAGCTGCAATTTCACGCCTCCGAGCACCTTGTGGTTTGGAGTCTGCCGCAGATAGTTGAACAGCTCGGCCGACTTCACATCCTTCTTCTTTGTAGCGTCGGTAATGTCGATTCTCACATCGTCGAGCAGCAGTTTTCCGTCGGGCACATGCTTGGTAGAGCTGCACGCCGCATTAAGCAACAGCGATGCCATCACCATAGCCAACAGCTTGAACATATCGGAAAAACGTCGTCTGCTAAAGCGCATGTCAGTATCAATAATTCATATAATTGGCAAAATTACAAAAAATCGCCGAAACTCCCACGCTCCGGGCCAATATTGACCAAATAATTTTCTTTCGACGCTATATTCCATTCAACTCAATTGCCACTACAAGCGCACATACTATTAAATGACAAGTCCGCCTGCCCTCCCGGACAAACGGACACAAATCAAAATTATGAAAAAAATGCGATGCCTTGCGATGGCATTGCAGAGATTGTGCTTTTATCTTTCTACCATGCAAACATTGGGTAATCGGCCATAATGGCGTTCACCTTCTCGCGAACCGACTTTATCACGGCGTCGTTCTCGGGATTGTGAAGCACGGTGTCGATCATCTCCACTATCTCGCCCATTAGCGGCTCTTTGGCACCGCGGGTGGTTATTGCCGGCGTACCGAGGCGTATGCCCGAGGTGAGGAATGGCGAGCGCGTGTCGAATGGCACCATATTCTTATTGGCTGTGATATCGGCATCCACAAGAGCCTTCTCAGCCAATTTTCCGGTCAGCTCGGGGAATTTTCCACGAAGGTCGAGCAGGATGCAGTGGTTGTCGGTACCTCCCGAGGCAATCTGGTAGCCCTTGTCGAGAAATGCCTGAGCCATTGCGGCGGCATTGGTCTTCACCTGCTGCTGATATGTCTTGAACTCGGGCTGCAATGCCTCGCCGAATGCCACTGCCTTTGCGGCGATGACGTGCTCAAGCGGGCCGCCCTGTACACCGGGGAACACTGCCGAGTCGAGCAGCGACGACATCTTGCGTATCACGCCCTTAGGCGTAGTCTTTCCCCACGGGTTGTCGAAGTCCTTGCCCATCATGATTACGCCGCCACGCGGTCCGCGCAGTGTCTTGTGGGTGGTTGAGGTGACTATATGGGCATATTTCACCGGGTTGTTGAGCAGTCCGGCAGCTATAAGTCCGGCAGGATGTGCCATGTCGAACATGAAGATGGCGCCCACCTCGTCGGCGATTTGGCGAATGCGTGCGTAGTCCCACTCGCGCGAGTAGGCGCTTGCGCCTCCCACTATGAGCTTCGGACGCTCGCGGCGTGCCACTTCCTCCATCATATCGTAGTCGATGAGATTGGTGTCTTTTGTAACATTATACTCAACCGGCCGGAATACCAAGCCGGAGAAGTTGACCGGCGAACCGTGTGAGAGATGTCCACCATGCGACAGATTGAGTCCCATAAATTTGTCGCCGGGTTTCAGCACTGCCATGAACACTGCCATATTGGCCTGCGCTCCCGAGTGAGGCTGCACATTTGCCCATTCGGCGCCGAAAAGCTGCTTCAACCGCTCAATGGCGATAGTCTCAGCCTCGTCGACCACTTGGCAGCCGCCATAGTAGCGATGACCGGGATAACCCTCGGCATACTTGTTGGTCAGGCACGAACCCATAGCGCGCATCACATCGTCGCTCACGAAATTCTCACTCGCAATCAGCTCTATGCCTTTTTTCTGGCGCTGATGCTCGCGCTCGATAATGTCGAAAATTTGCTTGTCTTTCTCCATCGTAGTTTTCTTGTTGTAGATTATATTTACTTTCTTTGATTATTCCTAATAATGTCACACGCAAGGCTACACCGCGCCTCACTTCTTCCTCACGCTCCAGCCAAACTTGCCTATGGCCTCGCCAATCTTGAAATATTGGCCGTGGCAATAGGCGAGCAGATTGGCCTTCGCCATATCGAACGCGCCGGTCTCGGCGTCGATAAACCGCTCGTCGGCTATCACATTCAGCACATCGGCGATGAACATGTCGTGAGTGCCGAGTGGCACAATCTCCTTCACGCGGCACTCGATGGATATCGGCGACTCGTCGATATAGGGCGACGACACCTTGACACCCTTCACCGGCGTGATACCCATCTCCTTGAACTTGTTATAGTCGCGGCCCGAGCGAACTCCACACCAGTCGGTGGCGCGCGCAAGCTCCTCGGTGGTGAGATTGAGCGTGAACTCCATATTGCGCTTTATTATTCCATAGCTGTGACGCTCGGGGCGAATCGACACATAGCACATTGCAGGATCGGAACATATCGTTCCCACCCAACTTGCCGTGAACACATTATACTCTTCGGGCGTGGAACCGCTGCTCACCATTATGGCAGGAAGCGGATAAATCATCGTCCCGGGTTTCCAATTCTGCTTCATTCTTATCTTACTCCAACAGTTTTTACACAAAAATATCCATTATTCTCACGGCTCCTCTCCACTCCGAGGCTGAGACCATCATATTATCTCAATCTCATCGTCCTTGAAGGAGCGCTCGCAGTAGTGGCACTTCAGCACCACGTTCTCGCGGTCGACGACGTGGAAATGCGTCTCCACCGGCTCATTGTTGGTGATGCACTTCGGATTGCCGCAGCGCACGATGCCCACAATATCGTCGGGGAGCGTCACGGTGTACTTGTCGACGACCTCATATCCGCGAATCACGTTGATTTTGGCATTGGGAGCCACCAGTGCTATGCGGTTGAGCGTCTTCTCGGGGAAAAACACGTCGGCAACCTTTATAATGCCTTTCTTGCCACATTTCTTGCTGTCGAGGTTGAATCCTATGGTCACACTTCCGGTGAGATCCTTGATGCCGAGCAGATTCACAACCTTGAAAAGCGACTGCGTGGGTATGTGGTCGATTACCGTGCCATTCTCAAGGGCGGCAACAGCAAGTTCTTTCTTTATATTAGCCATGACTCAATAATTTTTTCAATAAACAACATAATATCCAATGCTATCCCGCTCACTTGATGCCAAGCACCTTGCAGATAATCGCCTGACGTGCGTAAAGTCCGTTTTGCGCCTGCTTGAAGTAGTAGGCCTTCGGGTTACTGTCGACGTCGTAGGCTATCTCGTTCACGCGCGGCAGAGGGTGTAGGATGCGCAGGTTATCCTTGCTGCCGTCGAGCATGGAGTTGCGCAGGGTGTAGAGGTTTTTCACGCGCTCATATTCCATGAGATCAGTGAACCGCTCACGCTGAACGCGCGTCATGTATAGGATATCGGTCTCGTTGATTACCTCGGGAGAGAAATCGGTGTACTCGTGATACTCGATTCCATGCTTGTCGCAGAAAATCTTGTATTCAACCGGCATCCTCAGCTCCTCGCAAGCCACGAAATTGAAGCGAGGCTTGAAGTAGTACATCGCCATGAGCAGCGAGTGCACCGTGCGGCCATATTTCAGGTCGCCGACCATGGTGATTGTGAGATTGTCGAGAGTGCCCTGCGTCTTATACATCGAGTAGAGGTCGAGCATCGTCTGCGACGGGTGCTGGTTGGCACCGTCGCCGGCATTGATGATAGGCACCGGCGAGAACTCGCTGGCATAGCGAGCCGCACCCTCAAGATAATGCCTCATGATAATCAAGTCGGCATAGTTGCTCACCATCATTATAGTGTCGTGGAGGGTCTCACCCTTCGAGGAGCTCGACGTGCTGGCGTCGGAAAATCCAATCACCCTACCCCCAAGCCTGTTGATGGCAGTCTCGAAACTTAGCCGGGTGCGCGTCGACGGCTCGAAAAATAGCGTCGCCACAACCTTCCCCGACAGCAAATTCTGATTGGGATTCTCCTCAAAGCGACGAGCATCCTCAAGAAGCTCCAGAATCTCCTCCTTCGAGAAGTCGGAAATCGAAACCAAGCTGTTATTCTTCATATACTTTGATTATCACTTTTATATTGTTACACACAGATTAATTATCGTAGCGAAGCCCACAAAAAAAGCCAATCGTCGACAAAAGCGACAACCGGCCTTATCTGCCTTCGATGGCGCGACACGCACACCTGCTGAGCACAGTCGTGCAACACACTATGACTTACTCGGCACACTGGTCTGCTGATATGTAGCTTGCGTATCTCCATAACTTTGCCACAAAGTTACGCATTTTTTCGTTTATCCCCATAATTTAGCCACGATTTATTCCATAAAATGATAAAAGATGCCGCAACTCACGTCGAAGCATCTTCGTTTTTTCGGGTTGTGTCATCAACTATGTGTATTAACAGATTAAGGCACTGCAATTTATTACTGCTATAATTATTGTCTGTTTTTATTGGCTCAAATCCATTGTCGGCTATTCATCCTTCACATTAGTGAGCGAATTGTGGTTTATGTAGTCCATAAATACGCTCTTATAGGTGTCGGAGATAGGTATATATTGCTTTCCGAACACTATGCGGTTGCGCTCTATCACCTTGATTTTCGACGTCTGCACGATAAATGAGCGGTGAACGCGCATAAACTTCGAAGCGGGCAGCCCAAGCTCCATAGTGCGTAGGCTCATAAGCGACATTATACTTGTGCCGTTGTCGAGAAATATGCGCACATAGTCCTTCAGCCCCTCGATATAGGTTATATCGGCTATTGGAACTTGCAGTAGCTTGTACTCGCTCTTGACGATTATGAATTGCTGGTCGCTGCCCACGTCGTCGGAGTGCTCCACGAGCTTGAACCACACAAGCGCCTTATTGGCTGCCTCTATGAACTCCGTGTAGCTTACCGGCTTGAGCAGATAGTCGAGAGCATTAGCCCTGAATCCCTCAACGGCATATTGCGCAAACGCAGTGATGAACACGATGCGGCACTTCGACGGAACCACCCGGGCAAACTCTATGCCATTGAGCTCCGCCATCTGAATGTCGAGAAAGAGCAGATCGATATTCGACTCTATGATGGTCTTTACAGCCATCGATGCCGAAGGAAAAGCCTCTACCAACTCAAGGAACGGAGTCTTCTCCACATAACTCTTGATTAATTCGAGAGCCAATGGCTCATCATCGACTATGCAACATCTTAATTTTCTCATAATCATTCGTTTTTTATAGCTGTAAATAAAGATATTTATCTTGCATAATTGCCGCCGAGCTCAATCACAAGATCGGCTATGTATTTCCCTTCTTTATATTCAGTAGTATAGGTGTGCCTGCCCGCGTAGATTATCGACAACTGCCGGCTCAGGTTGGCTATCCCCACTCCACTGCCGCTTCTGTCGCCATCGGTCTTCTCCACACATGTGTTCTCCACATGGCAGTGCACTTTTTGCTCCTCCACGCCTATCGAAATGTCGATCTCGGTGTGCTCGCTGGCGCTCACCCCGTGCTTGAAGGCATTCTCCACAAGCGAGATGAACATCAATGGGGCTATCATGAGTCCCTCGCCCGACTTCTCGTCGATGCTCACTCTCAACGTCACACCGCTATTGAGCCTCAGGCGCATCAGCTCGATATAGTTTTTCACAAAGAGCAGGTCATGCTCGAGCGGCACCTCATTGGCGGCAGTGTCATAGAGCATATAGCGCAGCAACTGGCTTAGCTCGTGCACGGCATGCTGCGCCTTCTGCTGGCTGATGTCGATAAGTGCATATATGTTGTTGAGAGTGTTGAACAGAAAATGCGGATTGAGCTGATTCTTCAGATTCTTCAACTCGCTTTCGTTCTTCTCGGCAATCATCTGCTTTGCAAGCATGTTCCAACTCACCCATTTCTCGCTGAACTTCAGCGTGATGCTTAGGCAAATCGATAGGACGAGCATCAGGGTGTCACGAATAAGGAAGTGCCCTATCCTCATCCGCATCGATTCGCTCAGCCTAAGCTCGAAGCCCCGGTGGAACTCCTCACCGCGCGGAATGGGAATCAAATCGTCGTGAAACACCGCCATAAAGAAGAAATACACTATGAGCAGCGCCAAATTGCACAGGGCGAACGCCCATACCTTATTCTTGAAATTCCTGAACAGGAATTTATCAATGAGCACCAAATAATTCAAGTAGAATATGGCCACATATACCAAAGTGTGCAAATACACTATGCGCGGCACCTTGTGCCCCCAACTCAGCAATAGCTCAGGCAACACATAGATTATGGCAAGCACTATCAGGTGCGTGACATATTTCATGACCTTGGCTTTTCCTGCCGCATGCTGCAACACTTGCATATTTTGGGGATTCTCACTCATATCTCAATGCTTCAATAGGGTCTAAATTCGAGGCTTTCTTAGCAGGATACCATCCGAAGAAAACACCCGTTACCGTACATACCACAAACGACAAAATTACGGAAAAAATCTGAATTTGCACCGGCCAGCGGAAAATAAGATTCACTATCCAGGCGCTGCCGCAACCTAAAATCACGCCTATCACACCGCCGGTAATGCTTATGATTATCGACTCGATGAGGAACTGCGTGAGGATGTCGCGGCCACGCGCACCGATGCTCATGCGAAGTCCTATCTCGCGGGTTCGCTCGGTGACCGACACATACATGATGTTCATGATGCCTATGCCGCCCACAAGGAGCGAGATGCCTGCCACACAGGCGAGCAAGAGTGTCATCATGTCGCTGGTGGAGCTCATCATGGAGCTCAGCTCCTGCTGCGAGCGGATGTTGAAGTCGTCATCGTCGGTAGGCTTCAGCTTGTGGTTCTTGCGCAGAAGCTGAGTAATCTCGTCGATTGCCTCCTGCGTCTGCTCCTCGGTGACAGCCGACGCGAAGAGCATCTGCAAATAATCGATTGCAAGCACGCGCTTCATCACCGTGGTGTAGGGTGCGAGCACCACATCATCCTGATCCTGCCCCATACTGTTGTAACCCTTCGATTTCAGCATGCCCACCACCTTAAATGGTATCTTGTTGAAACGTATTACTTGCCCTATGGGGCTCTCGCCATTGGGGAAGAGCTCGTCGGCCACGGTCTTGCCGATGATGCACACTTTGGCAGCGCTCTGGATGTCGCGCTCGGTGAACATTATGCCGGTCTCCACAGTCAATTTGCGTATGTCGAGATAATCGGGTGCCACACCGCTGATTTTCGAGGGATAGTTGTTATTGCCGTTGATAAACTGTCCCTGACTGCTCACCTCGGGCGACAGTCCTTTCACGTATGTCATTCCCTCCTGCATCAAGGCATAGTCGGCAGGCTTGAGCTTCTGCATGTCGTCGGAGCTCTGTCGCACGCCGCCGCGCATATCGGTGCCCGGCATAATCATAATCATGTTCGAACCCATCTCGGCTATATTGGCCTTGATGCTCTCCTTAGAGCCTTGTCCGATAGCGAGCATCGTAATTACCGACCCTACGCCTATGATGATGCCAAGCATCGTAAGGAAACAACGCATCTTGTTGTTGGCAAGAGCTTTCAATGCTATCTTAAAGAGGTTGTATATATTCATTTATCGCAATTTTCAAGTTTAATAATTGATGGCGTCAGTCGTTATCCACCGGCAGTGAGTCATACACGTCCTTCGCCGAGCGGATGTTTTCATTTCGCTCATCGCTCACTATCTTTCCGTCGCGGAGCACGATATTACGGCTGCTGAACTGCGACAACTCGGGATTGTGGGTCACGAAGATTATAGTGCGGCCCTTCTTGTAGAGCTCCTGAAACAGCACGAGGATGCTGTAGGAGGTGCGTGTATCGAGGTTGCCGGTCGCCTCGTCGGCAAGTATTATCACGGGGTCGTTGACGAGAGCGCGAGCTATAGCCACACGCTGCTGCTGTCCGCCCGACATTTGGTTCGACTTGTGATACTTTCGCTCCTGCAATCCCACATGGTCGAGCGCCACCGATGCCCGCTCACGGCGCTCGGCAGCCGACACTGCACTATTGTAGAGCAGTGGCAGCTCCACATTCTCCAAAGCCGTGGTCTTAGGCAGGAGGTTATAGTTTTGGAATACGAATCCTATCTTGCGATTGCGCAGCTTGGCCCTATCGTTCTTGCCCATCGTACGCACCGCCACACCGTCGAGATAATACTCGCCCGACGTCGGCGTATCGAGGCATCCGAGCAAATTCAAGAGTGTTGACTTTCCCGAGCCCGAAGTGCCCATTATGGTCACAAACTCGCCCTCATAGATTGTGAACGACACTCCTCGCAGCGCATGCACCTCCTCGCCGCCTACCTTGAAATAGCGGCGAATGTTGTCAAGTCTGATTATTTCCTTCTTGTCCATCATCGCATCTCTTGCCCGTCGAATCACTTCCTGTTCTTCTTACCACTTCCGGGACGCTTTGGCATAAACGGATTCTCGTCGCCACCGGCACCCTCGGCAGGCACGGCGGTATCGGCTCCGCTATTGTATTGCAAAGCTACCTTATCGCCTTTTTTCAAGCCGTCTTTTATGGCTACGCTCACACCGTTGTCGAGCCCTATCTCCACCTCGGTGGGTACAAGACGGTCATCTACGAGAAGCCATACGAGGCGGTGCATATCCTCAGTAGGCAATACCGGATCCTTCGGCATATCGGCGCCGGCACGAGGCTTTGGCGCGGCCTCCGCAACCGGAAGTCCATCCATTCCATCAAACTCCTGCGGCTGGAACTTCAGCACCTTTATGGGCAGCACGAGCACGTCTTTCTCCTCCTTTGTGTTGATGGTGATATTGGCAGTAAGTCCGGGAATCAGCTTATGGTCGGGATTCTCGGTGCTGATAAGCACCTCGTAGGTCACGACATTGGATGTGGTGGTGGGATTGATGCGCACCTGCGTCACCTTGCCGGTGAACACGTCGTTGGGATAGGCATCTACTGTGAACGAGGCATTCTGACCCACTTTCACCGAGCCTATGTCGGCCTCATCGACATCGGCAACCACTCGCATATTGTCGAGATCGGCAACTACAAACAGATTGGCCACATTCATATTTGAGACCACCGTCTGCCCAACCTCAACCTCGCGCGACACCACAATGCCGTTGATCGGCGAGTAGATTTCGGCGTAGCTGAGGTTGCGCGCCGCTTTCACACGGTCGCTATTGCTTTTCTCGTAGGCGGCTTTAGCCACAAGATAGTCCTTTTTCGATGTATCAAACTCATAGTCGCTGATAAGCTGCTTCTCATGCAGGGCCAAGTCGCGCTCATAGTTCTTCTTTGTGTACTCATAGGTCTGCCGGGCGCTTTCGAGAGTAGCGTTCACCGAATTAAGCTCACTCTCCAATGTGGTCTTGTCGATTTCGGCGATAATCTGGCCCTCGGTCACCTCGGAGTTGTAGTCGGCATATAGCTTCGACACTATTCCGGTAACCTGCGTACCCACATCCACCTGTGATACGCTCTCCAGCGTGCCGGTAGCCGTCACTGTCTCGGTAATTTCTCCCACTTCCACCGTAGCGGTAGCAAGTGTCACACTCTCCTTCTTGGCGCAAGAGCACACTGCAAGCAGCATTGCCATCGCTGCGCATATATTCTTAAATATTATGTTCATTTTCCTCATTTCTACGTTAATTTCAAAAAAGACTTTATTACTGAAGCGTTATACCCTTGTTCTGATAGAAATCGAGCATCTTTATATTGAGAATGGCCATATATTTGGCCTGAAGCAGCTCCTGGCGCGCCGACAGCAGCGCATTGTGCGACGAAAGCAGGTCGAGCGTATTCACCAATCCGAGCTTGAACTGCTCGTTGGTCAGCTCATCGGTAAGCTCGGCACTCTGAAGTTGCTTCTTTCCGCTCACATATTTTGCCTGGGCATTTCCCGCCTCAATATAGTAGCTCTCAACGCTCTGCGCCACATCGTTAAGTGTGCTCTGCAATTTCAGCGTGGTATTCAGCTTGTCAATGTTCGCCTTAGCCACATTAGTCTTGTTGGTCTTATTGTCGAGAATGGGCACCGAAAGCGTCACCCCGACATGCTCGTTAAGACCATTGAGCAACTGATTGCCGAATGAATAGCCGGTGCCGGAACCGTTGTTAGTCGCCACCGAGCCATTAAGCGTGATAGTGGGAGCATATCCGGCCTTCGCTATTTTCACGTCGAGGTCGCTGATATCTCCCTCAATGCCGAGACTGCGCACCTCGGGGAGCCATGTTATCGCCTTGTTGTAGACGTCGACTTTCGACGGAAGTGGCTGCAACACCTCTTTCTCATCGAATGTCAGCTCGGGCAACGCCATCTCCACGTCAATTCCGAGCTCAAGCATCTTCTTCAGCTCAAGGCGGCGGGTATTGTAGGTACCCTCGGCAGCCACAACATTATATTCATCGTTGAGATACTGCGACTCGAGCTGCACATAGTCTACCCTCGACATGCGCCCCGAGTTCATCAGCTGCTCGGCTCGCTCCTTCTGGGCCTTGCTCACCTCACACGTCTGCTTCGCAATGCCAATGGCATCGCGGGCATACAGAATCTGCAAGTAGGTCACAAGAATCTGCGTCTCAAGATTGTTGTGGATGGCATCCACGGCAAGGCTGTTCACCTCGTCTTGGAGGGAGCTGCGGCGAATGCTGTTCTCACGCTTGCCTCCATTATAGATTGTCCACCCGGCATTTAAGCCATACTGACCGCTATAGGAATTTCTCCGATTGCCATCGGCAGGACGAGGATAGTTCGTATAGCCCTGAGTGGTGGAAAAATTCAATGTAGGGAACCATTGTGCTTTTGCGGCTTCCAGATCACACAACCCCGACTCTCGCTCCAGTTCCGTCTGCCTCAGAGTGATATTATGCACCTTGGCATACTCCACACAATCGGCATAGGTCCACTGTTGTGGCAGCGGCTTGCCGTCAGATGCCTCAGCGGCACACACGACATCTCCCGCAAAAACCGAGCAAACAAGTCCTAATAGTAATTTATTCTTGACATCGATCGTCATACGCGATTAAACCCTTTTTTTGTTCAGAAACCGTTGAAATTTTGACGCAAATTTATTTTCTATCTACGAAATCGAAAAATCAAATAGATAAATCGGCCCTATTTCGTCACCCTATAATGCGATTTAACATTTTAACACCGTTTTCTCCATAGAATTCACCTCCTTGTGTTAAATTTTTCTACTCGTCATCAAGGCCTTACCCGACAAATGACCGACAAAAAATGGCATCTATTTTTTGGACAATGAGCCTTTTTGTTGTATTTTTGCAAAAGTATAGGGCACGTTGGCATAAGGCGTATCATTCTTGGCGTGTGTTTATGGCAATAAGCCC
>JBJEKJ010000035.1:0-12589 GCA_051878575.1 Muribaculaceae bacterium
TCCGAGGTCCACTATCTCACCGATTTTCGATATTCCCTCGCCAAATAGAATCTCAAACTCGGTCTTGCGGAATGGAGGCGCCACCTTGTTCTTCACCACCTTCACGCGGGTCATGTTGCCGAGCACGTCCTCACCATCCTTGATTTGGCCTATGCGGCGAATGTCGAGGCGCACCGATGCGTAGAACTTCAGCGCGTTACCGCCGGTAGTCGTCTCAGGAGTGCCAAACATCACTCCGAGCTTGTCGCGAAGCTGATTTATGAAAATACATGTGGTGTTGGTCTTCGAAATGGTGGCCGTGAGCTTGCGCAGCGCCTGCGACATCAGTCGTGCCTGAAGGCCCATCTTGCTGTCGCCCATGTCGCCCTCTATCTCGGCTTTCGGCGTCAAAGCCGCCACCGAGTCAATCACTATCACGTCGATGGCCGACGAGCGAATGAGCTGATCGGCAATCTCAAGAGCCTGCTCGCCGTTGTCGGGTTGCGAAATCCACAGATTGTTCACGTCCACGCCGAGCTTCTCGGCATAGAAGCGGTCGAAAGCGTGCTCGGCGTCGATAATGGCTGCTATACCGCCAAGTTTCTGAGCCTCGGCAATGGCATGGATGGCAAGAGTGGTCTTACCCGACGACTCCGGGCCGTAAATCTCGATTATGCGGCCGCGCGGATAGCCTCCCACGCCAAGCGCGAAGTCGAGCCCTATCGAGCCGGTGGGAATCACGTCGATATCCTCCACGCTCTCGTCGCCCATCTTCATGATTGAGCCGCGGCCATAGGCCTTGTCGATTTTGTCCATTGCCACCTGCAATGCCTTCAACTTCTCAGCCGACACCGGAGCCGGCCCTTTCTTCTTGGGCGCCTCGTTAGCGGCATCAGCCTTCGACTCCTTGACCACCTTCTCGCCGGCCAGCTTGTCATCGCCGAAAATGTTGTTCTCCTCCATAATTCTATATTCTTTTTTTTATTTTTTTAGTTTCAAGATTTGATTTGCGCTGTCCTTAGTCTGCACCTTGGTGATAATGTTCTCCACCACTCCGTTCTCGTCGATGATGAACGTGGTGCGCACCGTGCCCATATACTCACGGCCTGCCATTTTCTTCTTCTGCCACACGCCGAACGCCTGATTGAGCGAGAGGTCAGCGTCGGATATCAGCGGGAACTTAAGCGATAGCTTGTCGGCAAACTTCCGATGCGACTCAATGGAGTCCTTGCTAACTCCCGCTACGGCATATCCGGCACTCTCAAGGTCGCTCAGCCCTTCGTTCAGGCTGCATGCCTCGGCAGTGCATCCGGGGGTGTTGTCCTTGGGATAGAAATAGAGTATCAGTTTCCTGCCTACAAAATCGCTTGCCTTCAGCACGGTGCCATCGGCAGTGGTTCCGAGAATCTCGGGTATTTTGTCGCCTATTTTCATAATATTATGTTTTTTTGTTTTCTACAAAGATAGTGCAAGTCGAATGCAGAATGCCGAGTTTACCTGAGCGTTATGCCGAGATGCAGCCTATCTTATGCAAAGATACTATTTTATTATCACATTGCAAAGGTAGCGCGCCACCGGGGCATATTAATTGCCCCGATAGGTTAAAAATCACTCAGCCGACAGATCTCGGCCCTCAAACGCATTGAGCGCCACCTTCCACTCGTCGGCAATCGGTGCGGCGCATCCATGCGCCACGTCGAATCCCACCATGATAGTCGCGCACAGGCACTTCACCTCCTCAGTGTCGGCATTCACAATAGCCTGAATCATGCGGAAGCTCTTTCCGCCCACACGCTCCACCTGAGTGCGCACCTCGATATTCTCATGGAAATACACCGGCGCCACAAAGTCGCAATTGATATTAGCCACCACGATGTCGGCACGCTTCCAGTCGATCTCCTCGCCGCGCACGGCATTGAAATAGTTGGCTTTCCCGAGGTCGAAAAATGGGAAATACACCGAGTTGTTCACATGCCCCAGCGTGTCGATGTCGTTGAAGCGAATCTGCAAAGGCAGCGAGTGGCGAAACGGGTGTCGCACCACTATTCCGGTGTGGACCGGCTTGTTCTGTCTCTCCTGTTTTTCCATAAAAAGTGCAAAATGCCGCAAGGCGGCTTCATTATGTTTCAATAAAAAATCGTTATTTTACAAATAAGATGTCCGATCGCCCACGAAAAAGCTATCTGAACACGATGTCGTGAATCACCTCACGCCCTATAAAATCGTTGATGCGCCGCACAAGCAGCGAGCGGTTGAGCATAAGCTCGTTGCGGAGCGGTGCCGACGAGATTGCGACGTAGAGCACGCCATTGCGCACATGGCGGTTCACGGTGTAGCGGTTCACGCCCTGCCCCACCACCTCGCTCCACATTGCCGCCACACGCTGCTCGTCGAACTTGTTCTCGAGATTCTCAGCCTTCAGCAACCGGGTGATTATCTGCCCCACCGTCTCGGCCTCCGTGCGCTTCATGGCAGTCGTTCGGCTCCTCCCGCGCCATTCTCCTCCTCCCGGCACTCGCCTCCCGCAACGCTGAAGATGCGATAGTCGCTCCCCACGCCGCGTATGATGTCGTCGAGATGAGTGCGGTTGGTGTCGGTGATGAAAATCTGCCCGAAGCGCGCTCCCGTGGCGCCGCTCACCACGGCTATTATGTTCTCCACCCGGTGAGCGTCGAGCTTGTCGAAAATATCGTCGAGAAGCAGAATCGGAGTGATTCCGCACGTCTGCGTCAAGAAGTCGAATTGTGCCAGGCGCAGCGCTATGGTGTAGGTCTTGCACTGTCCCTGCGAGCCAATCTTGCGCATGGCATAGTCGCCAAGCATCAGCTCGATGTCGTCGCGGTGCACCCCATGCGAGGTGAATCCGAGAATAGCATCACGCTCACGCGTGGCGGCAAGGCTGTCGCGCATAGGCATCTCATTGAGGTGGCTGCGATACTCAAGGCTCACCGTCTCCACCCCACCCGCTATCGAGCGGTAATAGCTGAGGAATATCGGCGAGAACTCCTCAATCCACCGGCGACGCACGCCGTGGATATATCCTGCGGCGGCACACATCTGCTCCTCCACCGTCTCAAAGAGCAATGGATCGCGGAATCCGCGTTTAAGCATCGCATTGCGGCTTTCGAGAGCCTTGCCATAGCGGATAAGCGCGTCGAGATACTCGCGGTCGCCCTGCGAGATAATCAGGTTCATCAGGCGGCGGCGCTCCTCGCCGGCACCACGAATCAGGTCGCCGTCGAGCGGAGATATCATCACTATAGGCAGCAGTCCGATGTGGCGGCTGAGCAACTGATATTCCTTGCCATTGCGCTTCACCACCTTGCGCTTGCCGCGCTGAATGCCCACCGAGATATTCTCCTCCTCGCCACGGCGCTCATATCGGCCCTGAAGGAGCATCATCTCGGCATCGTGGTTCACCACGGCGGCATCGCCACCACGGCTCACGCTGCTCTTGCAGAAGCTCATATAATAAATTGCGTCGAGAATATTCGTCTTGCCCTGTCCGTTATTGCCCGTAAAGCAATTGATTTTGGGCGAAAACGCCATATTCGCCTCCGCAATGTTCTTATAGTTCAATATCGAAATCCCCTTCAGTATCATTATTGCAAAATTAGTGCAAACGAGGCAGAATCCAAAATTAAAACGTAGTTTTATTTTTTGGTTATGCCGAGCGCAGCCTAATTTATCCAAAATTAGTGCAAACGAGGCAGAATCCAAAATTAAAACGCAGTTTTATTTTTTTGGTTATGCCGAGTGCAGCCTAATTTATCTAAAATTAGTGCAAACGAGGCAGAATCCCCTCTACAATCCTATGGGCGATGGCTTATCCCTCGTGGCGCACGTCACTTGCGGCGTTCCCACATATTTTATCTCGCCACTGCCCGAAATCGTGGCATTAAGCACGGTCGTGGCATTGCAGATTACGTCGCCCGAGCCGGCCACTACGGCATTCACCGTCGAAGCCTGCATGCGGCGCGCGTTCACGTCGCCCGAGCCGCTGATGGTGATACTTGCCGTGGCCGCGCGTCCACCCTTCACCTCGATATCGCCCGAGCCGTTCACCACGAGATTGGCCAACTTCGCACCCACATTCTCACACTCTATGTCGCCCGAGCCGGCCACCACGGCATTCAGTTCCGAGGCATTAGTGGCAAGGTCCATCTCGATGTCGCCCGAGCCGGCAACGGTGGCGTTTATCACCCTCTTTGCCGTAATTCCCTTGGTGGAGATATCGCCCGAGCCGCTCACCACAAGATTCAGCAGCGCCACGTCGATGCGTCCGGGCACGTCGATATCGCCCGATCCGCTCACCACAAGGTCGCTTATACTCGGCGAGGTGACGTAGATCATCAGCATCGACTTGTCCATCTTGCCCGCCACGTTCACGCCATCATCATACTTTATCGTCACCATGCCGCCCTTGTTCACCAATCGCACCTCGTCGATAATATTGTCGGGGCCATGCATCCTCAGCGTTGTGGCATCGCCCTGAGTGTAGACCACCCTCGCATTGATGGCAAGCGTGACGCCTGTAATCCTATCCATCGCCACCTCCTTGTCGACGACGTTGTCACTTGGTTTTATATTCTTGGCCATTACGGCGTTGCACGATGCCAGCACAGCCATCAAAAGTGCGGCGCCCATCATCATTCTTGTTCTCATCTTCATAATAAATATTTTTTTAAATTTCCAACGTTTCCTGTATTGTTATGACGCCACACGCCGCCGAAAAGTTGCATAGGCCGCCATCCAAAGCAGCGGCAATCCCACACCCGCCACCGTGTAGAGAATCCAGAAGATGTCGCCGCTATGCTCGTGAATCACCATGTGGCATCCCACCTGCCTATAGTCGAGACCATACCACCAAATCTTCAGCAAGCTCACCACCTTGAAGGCAATGATGTGGAACACATATATGTAGAGCGTCATCTCGCCGCAATGCGCGAGAGCTCGCCTCAGCCGGCACTCACGGCTGTCGATAAGCCGCGACAGCTGATGCACCACAAAGAAGCCGGCCAATCCGGTGAGCGGCAGCGTCGCCACGTCGACGAGCTTCGGCGCAAGGTTCATTCCCGCCCAGTGCAGGCAAGTGCCGGCCACGAGCACCGCCACGCTCAGCGTCAGCGCCACCCAATACCACCACTTGCGCCGGTCAAAGCCCACGGTGTCCTCCACGTGCCTATATATAACTCCAAGTGCGAAAAAGGCTATGCCCCACGTCTCGCGAATACCGCCCTGCACCACGTTCACCTTCAGTCCGTAGCCGATTTTCAGAGCCGCAAAGCCGAGAGCCGCAGCACCTATCACCGCGGCCGTACGCCATCCGCGTAGCCATGCGGTCCTGCCGTCGACAAGCCGATAAAGCACCAGGAAAAGTATGCTCGAAATGAGCAATGCCCGGAAAAACCAGAACGCTCCGGCGAGGAACTCATCGTAGCCTCCCATCGAGAACACTATGTGCACGGCACGCTGCAACGCTTGCCGCAGCGTGTAGGGATGCGTCACGCCGCCCTCCCAGTTGCCATAGGTCTCATTGAGCACCCCGATGTGGAACATCAGGTTGTGAATGAGCAGGAAAAACAGACTCCACTTCACAAAAGGCACATAGAGCCCCTTGAAGCGCTTTCGGCAGAAGTCCCACGGCTGATCCACATTCTTTTGACTGAAGAAGTAGCCAGCCGTGATGAAAAAAAGCGGCATGTGAAAAAGATAGATAAAATTCATCAGCACGCCGGGGCACTCAGCATGCCCCATCACCATCAGAATAATGGCAATACCCTTTGCTATCGCTATCGAAGTGTTCCTCTCCTGCCCCATAATCGCTAAAATTCAAGCCAAATCAATTCCATGAGATACAAAAGTAGTAAAAAAACGCGCACCACGCATGCTCGCGATACAAAACTTAATCGATTTTATCACTTGGTCACATCACGGCATAGAGTGGAACGCAGATTAGCCGGTCCTGCTGCCTGAATGGCAGCATCGAGAAGCGGACGGCCCTCATCCCGGCATTATCCTTCAGCAAGTTGCTTAGCGAGTTTGCACGCACATTAGCTCCCGCTTTCACCTCTATGGGCAACAATCCTCCCTGATACTGGATTACGAAATCGAGCTCGAGCCGCGAATTGTCGGCAGAGTGGTAATAGACAGGTTTTACACCATCGCTTATCAATTGCTGCAACACATATTGCTCCGTCATTCCACCTTTGTATTCAGAGAAAACGTTATTATTAATGAGCACTTGTACCGGCTCAGTCATAGCCATAGCGCCAAGCAGACCCACATCAAGCAGATAGAGCTTGAATGCCGACAAATCCTCATATACTGCGAGAGGCAGCGCAGGTTTGGTACAACGAGGCACCTTGTGCAGCAATCCGGCGTCGATAAGCCATAGTATGGACTCCTCAAATTCTTTTGCTCGGGCTCCGGTGCGCATGGCTCCATAGATAAATTTCTTATTCTCCTTGAAAAGCTGCGATGGAATGCTTTTCCACACAAGCCTTATCCGCTCCACTTGCTCCTTTGGAGCATGTTTTGAGAAATCGCGCTCGTATCCGTGAAGTATCTCTATCTGAATGCGACGCACCTCATTAAGGGCACCGCTATCAACATATTTCTGCACAGCCTCAGGCATCCCGCCCACATAATAATATTGGCGTAGCAGGTCGACATATTTCTCGTGCAGAAGATTTGTGGTGGCAAAATCATGATTCTTTAAGGCTTTGCACGCTTCGGTCTCACCTTTTGCCATAAGAAATTCCTCAAAGCTCATTGGATGAACGTCTATCACACTCACCTTCCCCACCGGGAACGACACGCCTGCGTGCAGCGAGATTCCAAGCAAGCTCCCGGCAACCGCTATGTGGTATTCCGGCGCATTCTCACAAAAATACTTCAAGGCCTCAATGGCTTCGGGAATCTCCTGAACCTCGTCCAAAATGATAAGCGTATCGCCGGGCGTGATATCGACCCCCGACAAAGCCCTCAATGCACGAATAATCCGCTCAGTGTCGAAATCTTTTCTGAAAACCTCCTCCAAAATATCGTTCTTGCGGCAAATAACATACGCCTCTTTCTCATATTCACGACGGGCAAACTCACGAAGCGCCCACGTTTTCCCCACTTGGCGAGCCCCATTAAGAATAAGCGGCTTTCGGTCGCTTCGATGCTTCCACTCAGCAAGTTGCTGTAAAACAATTCGTTCCATTGTATTATTACATTTATTTGCACGTAATTTCGGTGCTTTGCCACACTTTTTGGCATATAATCTGCGCTTTACGCCACATTTTTCAGCACCTAATATCTCCACAAAGATACACTTTTCGACACATAACAGCAATAACGCGCAGCAATTTTTTTGATTAGCCTACGCAAAAAAGCCAAAGTGACAAAAAAGTCAACAATAATCAAAACTGGAAGTAGATGAAGGGCTTCACCTCAGCGCTCATAAACTGAATGGTGAGCTGAACCACGAGAGCGAACAGCAGCAGCTTCACTATCCACGGCGTGCCCACAAACCAACGCGATGCCCGTGCGTGCCACTCAATAGGCATTGCATGGGTGGCGATTATCACCACCATCATCACACACCATGTGGCGCGCTCGGCGACAAACGGAGCTATGTGTGCAGCATCAAAGCTGCCAAACGCATTGCCTATTATCGTCAAGGCATCGGCAAAGGTGTCGGCTCGGAAGAACACCCATAGCAGCGACACGAAAATCATGGTGACAGCCCAACATGCCGCCCTCGTGAGGCGAGTGTCGGCGATACGGCCGAGCCACGGCCTAAGCGCCTTGTGCACCATCAGTCCCACGCCATGCATTCCGCCCCAGAACACGAATTTCCACGACGCGCCATGCCACAGTCCGCCGATAAGCATTGTGGCAAGATTATTGGCGTAGGTGCGCCACGGCCCGCGGCGGTTGCCTCCGAGCGGTATGTAGACGTAGTCGCGCAGCCACGACGAGAGCGAGATGTGCCAACGCCGCCAGAACTCGGTGATGTTCTTCGACTGGTAAGGCAGGCGGAAATTCTCCGACAGCTTGAAACCGAGAATCGACGCAATGCCTATCGCCATGTCGCTATAGCCCGAGAAATCGCAATAAATCTGCATCGTGTAGCCCACGATGCCCATCAACGTCTCGAAGCCTCCATATCCGGCGGCATTTGAGAAAATGAGGTCGTTGTACTGTGCTATGTAATCGGCGATTATAGCCTTCTTCACTATGCCCACTATCACGAGCCACAACCCCGCGTACACCATCTCGCGGCTTGCCGGGCGGTTCTCGCGCAGCTGAGGCAGGAAATAGTCGGCTCGCACTATCGGGCCGGCCACAAGCTGCGGGAAGAACGACAGGTAGAAAGCATACTCAAGCCACGAGCGCGTAGGCTCGATGCCGCGCTTGTACACGTCGACCACGTAGCTTATCGACTGGAATGTATAGAACGAGATTCCCACCGGCAGGATTATGTCGAGCGGCTGAAAGTTACCATTCACCATCGCACACCAGTTCCACAGGAAGAAATTGGCATATTTGAAGTATCCGAGCACCGAGAGCGACAGGCATATCGACACCGACGCAAGCACACGGCGCTTCCACCTCACGGTGGCCCGGCAAATAGCGTGCGAGAGCAGCCAGTCGCAGAGCGAGGTTGCGACGAGCAGAAGGAAGAACCATCCGCTCGACTTATAGTAGAAATACATGCTGAACGCAAGCACGAAAACCATCATCTGCACTCGCCGGCGCTTCAGCAGGGCATAGACGGGCAGAAACACGATAAACAACACCCAAAACAGCCCGCTCGAGAAGATCATCGGGTTGGTCGCGTCGAATGTCAGGCAGTGCAGCAGGTTGTCAATTGCTGTAGATAATTCCATTGTAAAATAATCGGTGGTGTGAGAACTGTATCTATTAGCTCAATCCGGTGGCATCGTGGGGCCTCAGCGCTGAGGCTGTAGCACTGTGACGCTCGTGGCCCGCGCGTTGCCCGGAGCCGGCTTCTCCATCCTGATGGGATGCGAGCAGTGATGCCCCATCCATCGGGCCACGCTGTCCATCCACAGCGCCGCAGAGGCGCGTGTGGGGTGCGCCCCGTCCTTCGCACGGTCGAAGCGCATGCCATCGCTCATGAAATACGTGCCGGGCCTGACCCTCGAGCTTACGAGCTGATTTATTCCGGTATCCTTCTTCCAATTCGGCGGACCTATCCACACGTAGGGAATACTCCCTATCTGCGACAGTATGCGGTCCACATATCGCGCACGCTTAGTGATAATGTCGCGCACGAAAAGCTCGTTGGCGCCGAGGCACACGAATATATAGTCGGGCCGATGCTTGCGGATGAAGTGCCGCAGCGTGTCGCAGCGGCCCCACACCTCGCTTGTCGAGCTATACCAAATCACCGTGTTCAGGCGGTGCCCGTTGTGCTTGGCGTATGACGCCATGCGCGGCGAGAGTCCCTCAAGCATCGAGTCGCCGATGAAAAGTATCGACTTGGGCAGAGTGTCGGTCTCCACCTTCACGACCTCAGTGGTCGCCGGGGCGACGGTGTCGGTGGCCGACAAGGGCAAGTTGCAATTCTCGGCAGGCCGAGCACGCAGCACGTCGGCAAATGTCGCCCGCTGCACCGCCACACCCCCAATCTCCACCGGAGGCATAAACGAGAAACCCACAAAAGCGGCAAGGGCAACCGACAGCAGCAGCCACAGCCCCGCGTATGGCGAATGTTTCATAATCTTGAGTTTTTTCTTTAGTTTCCTTATAGGTTTATTTATCAGCTCATTACGATTGACCACCGACGGCGGCTCCCACGGCCTGACGCCCGAGCGCGTCGATGTTAATCCTCGCAAAGTTAGCGCAAGGAGAGCGTAAAAGCAAATAAAACCTTTTTTATTTAAAATCGGCACATAGCAAATTCACGATTTTTTCTTCTATTCCATTTATCCTATTTTATATCCAAAACATCTGAAAAAAAGCCCGAAATGCGAGGTTTGAGGTTTTTTTATACAATTGTAACACTTTATTCCGTAGATATTTATTACCTTTGCAGCAAAAATACTTCGCAATATTATTAGAGCAACAAAGCTCGGAATCATTACACCGTTGTGTATCAAACTGTAACTAAAAAACAAACTAATTATTAACTAAAATACATTTTATTATGAAGAAATTTTTACGCATTTCTCTCGTTGCACTTTTTGCAACACTCTGCAATTCAGTATTTGCCGAGGAAATTATCTGGGCCGAATATTTCAGCACCTACGCTGCCAACGAAGTACCCGCAGGAGGTGATTTCGGCTATGTGTGCACAGGTACGACAAAAATCTACAACGAAAAATTGTCGGGTGGCGAGGCTCCCGAGCTTCTCATTGGCAAGTCGAACGGCTCATTTGCCGTCACTATCCCTATGAATGGCAAATCGGGCGAATTGACTCTCGCTTTCAAGGCCAACTACGACCGCATCACCGTAACTGCCGAAAACGCTACTCTCGGTGAGAAATCAGCAACGGGAACCGATTACTCCTACCCCGTCACCGTGGCAGCAGGTGTGGAGAAAGTCACTTTCACATTCACCAACACTACCGCTTCCAATGTGCGCTTCGACAATGCACGCCTCTATCAAGGTGTGGCTAAGAAGCCTGCCGGACTATCTTGGGGCACAGCCTCACGCGAGGTGACTATCGGCTCGGAGGACAACAAGTTCCCCACCCTAACCAACGCAAACAACCTGCCCATAAGCTACAGCAGCGACAACACCGAGGTTGCCACTATCGATGCCGAGGGTGTGATAACGCTCGTAGCCGCCGGAACTGCCAACATCACCGCCGAGTTTGAGGGCAACGATGAATTTGAGGAGGCCAGCGTAAGCTACAAGCTCACCGTGAAAGCTCCCGCCGACCCGTCGGAGGATATCAGCAACACTCCCGAGACTGCCTACACCGTGGCTCAGGCATTTGAGCTTATCACAGCCGGTAAGGGACTTGACTACAAAGTGTATGTGAAAGGCTACATCACCGACATCAAGGAAGTCAGCACCCAATATGGCAACGCCACTTATTATCTCAACGACGAAAACGCCTACACTGCCGAGACTGCGCTCACGGTTTTCCGCGGCTACTATCTCAATGGCGAGAAATTCTCAGCCGAGGACCAAATCAAGGAGGGCGACGTGGTAATCGTGTATGGCAAGCTCGTTGACTACAACGGCACTAAGGAATTCACCACCGGCAGCCAAATCTACTCAATCAACGGTGTAGGCGGCGCCGAGCTTATCAATGCCGATGATGCCGATGTCAATGCTCCGGTCTACAACCTGCTCGGTCAGCCCGTGAGCCGCGACACTAAGGGCGAGATTCTCGTGAAGAACGGCAAGAAGTTCATCAACAAGTAATTCAAGCCATAACCGGGCGGCACAAAGCCGCAAAAATACGCTCTACAAAGGGAGGTTGCCACATCGGCGGCCTCCCTTTTTTACAAATCGAACAAGTAATATCCGAAATTGACCTTTCCGACGAACAAACAAACCACTATTTTTGTAAGATTTTTTAAAGAACCGATATTTTTAGAACATTTTTTGGAGAAAACGAGTCGGAACGTCCACAATTTTCAGTGAAAAATCAAAGATGGTAGAATATATGAAACAGATTTTTATTTTTTGTGCGTGTGCGGTGGCGCTGCTCGCCTCATGCTCGGGCAACAAGGCCCGTGAGGCCGACAGCGAGGCACAGGCAGTGAGAATCGACACAGTGAGACTGAGCGACAGCAACACAATGCTGCAATTTCCCGGCAAGGTGAAGGCCGCCAACGATGCCAACATGTCGTTCAAAGTGGCAGGACGCATAAAGAAGGTGTACGTCGACGAGGGCTCCACGGTGCGCAAGGGGCAGCTTCTTGCCGAGCTCGACGACACCGACTATCGCATTCAGCTCGACGCCACCGAGGCCGAGTATGCGCAGGTCAAGGCCGAAGCCGAGCGCGTGATTGCGCTCTACAACGACAATGGCGCCACACCCAACGACTACGACAAGGCGGTGTACGGCCTGAAGCAGATTACCGCCAAGCGCGACGCCCACCGCGAGCAACTCGGCTACACCAAGCTCTATGCGCCCTTCGACGGCAAGGTGCAGAGCAAGCTCTTCAACGACCACGAGACGGTGGCTGCCGGCATGCCGGTGCTGATGATGATTGGCGGCGGACAGCCTGAGGTGGAAATCTTCCTTTCGGCTGCCGATTATCTGCGCCGCGACCGCATTTCACACTACTTCTGCGAGTTCAGCGTGATGCCCGGCGTACGCTTCGCGCTCGAAATGAAGCACTTAGCTCCGCAAGCCAATGCTAACCAGCTCTATTCCATGCAGTTACGCATTGTGGCTCAAAAGGGGGCAAAAATGCCCGTGCCGGGTATGTCTACAATGGTTACGGCAGCCGTGGCAGGCGATGGCTATGGTGCTGTAAATCTGGTAGTTCCGAGTGGTGCAGTGATGCGCTCCGAGGGGCGTGAGTGGGTCTATGTAGTCAATCCCGCTCAGAACACCGTCTCGCGCCGTGAAGTGCACCTTGTGCAGCTCCTCTCGAATGAGCACAGCATCGTCAGCTCCTCAGCCCT
>JBJEKJ010000036.1:0-46682 GCA_051878575.1 Muribaculaceae bacterium
CGGGCTTCCTCATCCACTCGATATAGGCTACCCTATGCTTGTCGGGGTTGAAATCGGGGCGACCCGACACATCGGTCATGGCAGCTATCTGCTGCGGCATTCGGTGAGGCATCTTGCCATCGGGCCACACTTTCTCCACATCGGCGGCATAGCCGCACAGCGCGCACATTGCACACAAAATCAAAATTACTCGTCTCATTACAAAGTCAAAAAAATTTTTTCAAAAAAGGGAAAAACGCCTAAGCGTAGAACAAATTTAGTCATTATTTCGATAACTGTCAATAAATCGAGGCCATTATTGCCGTCCCAAGCCTCGCATTATCCCTGCGCGATGCGATTTTTTGAAAAAATCAGCCGCCAATAGGCTCTCCATGCACCAATTTTTACTACTTTTACGGTGATGAAAGAAAACATACGCAAAATAAGGGAACGATTGGCCGGCTCATACACGAAAGGTGAGATTGACGCCATGGAGCGCATCATCTTCGAGCGGCTTATGGGCTACTCGCCCGTCGACATGGTGCTGCGGGCCGACACCACAGTGCCCGACTTTATATCCGAGAAAATCGACGACACCATAGAGCGGCTTCTCGCCCACGAGCCTATTCAGTATGTGCTCGACGACGCCTACTTCTATGGCCTTCATTTCCACGTCGACCGCCACACACTGATTCCGCGGCCTGAGACCGAGCAGCTTATCGACCTTGTGGCCGGACAGAACACCGCCACCGACTTGCAGGTGCTCGACGTAGGCACCGGAAGCGGCTGCATTGCCATCGCCCTCGCCCGAACGCTGAAGTTCGCGCACGTGACCGCCACCGATATCTCTCCCGACGCCATCGCCGTGGCCGAGCGCAATGCACACGAACTGAAAACGAGGGTGTGCTTTGTGGTCGACGATATCCTGTCGACACGACTTGCCGCCACACCATCCTACGATATAATAGTGAGCAATCCGCCCTACGTCACCGAGATGGAGCGTGCAGCCATGGAGCGCAACGTGCTCGACTACGAGCCTCACGCCGCCCTTTTCGTGCCCGACGACAATCCGTTGCTGTTCTACCGCACGATTACCGACTTTGCGCTGAAGGCGCTACGCCCCGGCGGCAGGCTATATTTTGAGATAAATCCGCTTTTTGCCGACGATATGGTGATGTTGCTCACCAATGCCGGACTTGCCGACGCCCACACCGAGCCCGACTACACCGGCAAGCGACGATTTGCCATAGCCCAACTCAAAACTCTATGCCCATGACTCCCGATAACGCACTCTACCGTACAGCCGCACTATGCTCCCGCAGCGAGCAGTGCGAGGCCGACCTTCGCGACAAGCTCTCGGCATGGGGCATCGCTCAATGCGACGCCAACGCCATCATTGCCAGACTGAAGGCCGAGGGCTACATCGACGAGCAGCGCTACGCCCGTGCCTTCGTGCGCGACAAATTCAGATTCGGAGGCTGGGGTCGCATAAAGATCGCATACGCCTTGAGGCATAAACGCGTGGGAAGCGACACCATTGACGCGGCACTCGGAGAAATCGACGAGACCGAGTATCACGAGGCTCTCCGCTCAGCCCTTAGCGCCAAGCTGCGCAGCTGCCACGCAAAAGAGCCGCTGAAGTTGCGCGCAGCACTATACCGGTTTGCCGCCTCTCGGGGATACGAGCCCGCAATAGTGTCGGAAGCCGTGTCGGCTATGATGAAAAGCCATGGCAGCAGCTGCTCCGACGACTACCCCATAGGATTCGACGAATAACATGCCACAATCAGACGCTATGATTGAACTGCTGAGAAGAATAGCCCGCGACGTTGCCGACATGCTGATGCCTCGCATCTGCCCGGTGTGCGGAAAGGTGCTCGCCGCTCACGAGCGTGCGATATGCACAGCCTGCATGATAAAACTGCCGAAGACGCGCCTACACGAGCACCGGTTCAATGCTATGGAGCAGCTCTTCGCCGGCAAGACGCCAATTGAGCGTGCCACCGGCTATTTCTTCTATGAGCGCGACAACAAATACGCACAAATCCTGCAAAGCATCAAATATCGCAACAAGCCGCAAATAGGCTACCTCCTTGCCTCACAGTTTGCCCGCGAGCTAATGCCGCAGGGATTTTTCGATGGCATCGACGCCGTGATTCCCATTCCGCTTCACCGCGACAAGCTCGCCAAGCGAGGCTATAACCAAAGTGAATACATCGCCCGGGGAATAGCCGACGCCACAGGCATTCCATTGACGTGCGCCGTGGTGGCATCGCGACCTCACGACACTCAGACTCGCAAGGGAATCTACGAGCGCTATCTCAACACTCGCGGAATTTTCGGCGTATCCAAGCCCGAGTCGCTTGAGCACAAGCACGTGCTTGTGGTCGACGATGTGGTGACCACCGGCGCCACTCTCCTCTCATGCGCCGAGACGCTGCAAGAGGCAGTTCACGACATAAAAATATCGTTGGCTACCCTTGCCGTGGCTCGGCTCGAATAGCCAACGATGCTTTACAATCAAATTTTCTACTACTATGGTTTATATGCACTGCGTGGCCTGAGCCGCGCCAAACAAATCAGTCGTTTTTTCCCGATGCAAAATTACGCAGAGAATTGCTTCTGCGAAATACCCAAATATAGGTATTTTCCGCATCCCCACGCACCTCATTCCTACTATTTTCTACTGATTTATTGTGATTTACCACATAGCATAAGTCACGACACTAATGGTGCCGGAAGCTTTTAACAACGAATCAAACAGTTTATAGCTCCCGGCACCTTTACACTACCACAAATTATTCATACAAAATCCTTTTACAATAGCACCGCTCGTATTTGCAGAATGAATATTGCAATGTTTTCAATTGCAAATATACATTATTTTATATGAATAGAAAAATTTACCCCCCCCCGATTTAACCTCCATTAACTTATTCGTTTCCTGCTGATTTCTTTGCCTCAGACGCACTTTCAGACTGAGTAATGGCAAGGTGTGCCAAATTTGCCACATCAGGGAGCCAACTCGAGTGCTAATTTGCCTCATTGACCCATTGATGGCACTTTGACACACCTTAACAGTGGGCTAAAAATATTTTCAACTATATTAAATAATTTTTCAACTTTTTTTAGCCTAAATTACTTCAATTTAAAATCGACAGAGGAGCGTACGTCGTCGGCCGCTGCGGCCACATGCGCCGTGAACACACCCGGCTCAGCCACCCACTTGTGAGCGGCGGCATCGAAGAAGCTCAGTGCATCGCTCTTGATGGTGAACTTGACCGTCTTCGTCTCTCCCGGGTTAAGTGACACCTTCTCAAATCCCTTCAATTCCTTCTTCGGACGGTCGACAGAGCATTTCTTGTCGGTGATATAGAGTTGCACCACCTCAGCACCCTTACGGCTACCTGTATTGGTCACATCGACGCTGAAAGTTATCTCTCCGTCGGCAGTCACCGAAGCCTTGTCGGCGGTCACCTTGCCATATTTGAATGTAGTGTAGCTCAATCCGTGTCCGAAAGCGAATAGCGGAGCAATCTTCTTGGTGTCGAACCAACGATAGCCCACGTAAATTCCCTCGCTGTACTTCTCGTCGACGGTATTTGTACCATCAGTGCGCTGCACGCCGGGATATTGACTCACATCGCCCGCCGCATGAGCCGGCGAGTCGCCGAGCCTCACCGGGAACGTCATAGGCAACTTGCCCGAAGGATTCACGGCACCAAACAGCACATTGGCGATGGAATGTCCGGCCTCAGAGCCTATAAACCACGCCTGCAAAATCGAAGGCACCTTCTCCACCCAGGGCATAGCCACGGCATTCCCCGAGACGTTCACCACCACAAGCCGCTTGCTCACTGCCGCAAGAGCCTCGATAACGCGGTCTTGGTCGTAGGGGAGCTCCAATCCTGCACGGTCGGAGTCCTCGCAGTCCTGATGCGCGCTCTTGTTGAGTCCGCCCACGAAAATCACATAGTCGACATTCTTGGCAGCCTCCACGGCCTCGGCAATCAGCACGTCGGCACTGCGGTCGTCCTTAAGGTTCTGTCCGGTGACCACGCCATTGTACTCTCCTGTGGGGTCGCCCACATATCCGCGCGCATAGCTCACCTCGGCCTTTCCGCCCACAAACTCGCGTATACCATCGAGCGGAGAAATCTCGCGCTGCACCTTCAGCGATGAGCTTCCGCCACCCACGGTCATCATCTTTATGGCATTCTCGCCCACCACAAGAATCTTCTTGGTCGACGCAAGGTCGATGGGCAGAGTGTTGTTCTCGTTGCGTAGAAGCACGATTCCGTCGGAACCAATAGCCTGAGCGGTCTCATAATGCTCAGGGCTGCATATCGAGCCCCAGGGGCGCTTGCTGTTCATCTCGGTGCGGAAAATCAGGCGCAGCACGCGGCGCACCTTGTCGTTGAGCACATCCTCGCTCGCCTTGCCGCTACGCAACGCGTTGATATAGGGATTGGCAAGATAATAGTTGTCGTAGGCGTTGCTCACACCATTTGAAAGGCCGTCGGTCCAGCTGCCGAACTCCATGTCCATACCATTAGTGATGGCTTGTGCCGTCTCGTGCACGCCTCCCCAGTCGGATACCACGGCGCCGTCGAATCCCCACTCACCTTTCAGAATGTCGTTGAGCAGATATTGGTTGGTGCACACATGCTGGTCCTTGTAGAGGTTGTAAGAGCCCATGATGGTCCACGTCTTTCCCTCCTGCACGGCAGCCTTGAATGCAGGCAGATATATCTCATAAAGCGTGCGGTCGTCGACGATGACATTCGTAGTGTGTCGGTTAAGCTCCTGATTGTTGAGCGCATAGTGCTTCACACACGCAGCCACGCCATTGCTCTGCACGCCCTGCACGTAAGGCACCACCATGCGGGCTGCAAGATAAGGATCCTCGCCCATATACTCGAAATTGCGGCCGTTGAGCGGCGTGCGGTAGATGTTCACGCCAGGGCCAAGCAGCACAGTCTTCTTGCGGTAGCGTGCCTCCTCGCCTATCGCCACGCCATATCGCCACGCCAAGTTCTTGTCCCAAGTTGCGGCAAGGCATGTCAGGGCCGGGAATGCCACGCATGAGTCGTTGGTCCATCCGGCCTGATCCCACTCATCCCATTTCACCTCAGGGCGTATTCCATGAGGGCCATCGGTCATCCACACTTCGGGAATTCCAAGTCGCCTCACACCGGGGGAACTGAACTTCGACTGCGCATGGCACATAGCCACCTTTTCCTCAAGCGTCATTCGCTTCAAGGCATCCTCCACCCTCACTTCAATCGGTTTTGTCTCGTCGAGATAGACCGGAGTATTTGCGGCTCCGGAGAAAACTCCAAGCACGACAGCAACCGATAACATCAATTTTTTCATTACGTAAATAATAGTTTTTATTGGTTATACACTATAGGGTAAAATGGTCGTTTGTTTTGCCAGGCAGAATTCCGACAGGCATTATATGCCACAAAGATAGTGAAAATAGCTCATATTCCAATCATAATCACGCCGTTTTTTTGCGCACTACGCCATCAATACCGACAAATATAAACGAGTGTTTCCGCATATCACGGATATCCGTAATATGCGATACCGTGAAGAATCGAGAAAAATGTAGCAAAAGTTGCGACAATATTTCGCCAATATTTTGAAATAACGAAGATTCTTCATAACTTTGCATAAGGAAAGCCCTGTCTTTCGTAATTATAAGGATTTTCTATTACTGAGAGGCTTAATCGAAAGAGAATATTGCAAAAACAAATTTATTTCGGGATGTCGAGTTCCAGATGGCATAAATCGGACCGCTAAGAAATATTTTTGTTTGATATGAATATTTATGATTGTATTTCCAAGTTGGCCTATATCTATAATAGACGTGTAGAAATAGGCGAGGCTTA
Source organism: Muribaculaceae bacterium (assembly GCA_051878575.1). Classification (GTDB taxonomy): domain Bacteria; phylum Bacteroidota; class Bacteroidia; order Bacteroidales; family Muribaculaceae; genus CALZFJ01. Next base: position 5,877 of record JBJEKJ010000036.1, read on the forward strand.
TCACATATACAATAATCTCTCCTAAAGATATTAACCCTAATACCACATTTATTCATACTATTTTTTTCCTAAAGCATCGCGAAGTGATTCGGGATGCTTTATTTTGATTATCTCACGCCGTTCGCATGGCTGTGTGCCCGGTTATTGAGGCTCAGCCGATTTTTGATGGGATTGACGTGGCGCGGTTGAGCTAATTTTGCACAAAAACAGATTAACTATGAAAAATCACAACGCCGCGACCTCCGAAGGCCGCCCAATCCGCATCAGCGCCACCACTCCCGGCATCGCCACCGACACGCCGCCCGCAGCGGCATGGACTCCTGAGCGACTTAAAATCGAGAATGACCGCCGTAATGCAGCTCTCGCAAGCAATTACGACCCGATTCTGGGCATCGGATGCTGCGGAGAACGCATTGAGCTACTCATGTCGGCAAAGTCGAGAACCATAACGCTACCCGATGCGACCAAAAAGCGTACCAATGCCACACAAGCATCGTCGGAAAGCCACAAAAAGCCCGCAAAGGGACCGACTGCGGTGATGGTACCGGCAACGATGCTCGCCGACGCCGATTTCAAGCCGCGAATGTCGTGGACTGAGCACGCTCAGTGCCGCATTCGCCACGATTTCGAATTTTGGTGCGCCGAGTGCGTGACAATAAAGGACAAAATCACATCGCGCAACATTAATTTCACCCTGAATGCTCCCCAACGCCGCGTGCTGCGCGAATTGGAGGCTATGCGCCTTGCCCGGCAGCCCATCCGCATGATTATGCTTAAAGCCCGACAGTGGGGAGGCTCCACTCTCGTGCAAATCTACATGGCTTGGATGCAGATAGTCCACCACAAGCGATGGAACAGCCTTATATGCGGACACCTGAAGGACACCTCAGCCACAATAAAGGGGATGTACGCAAGGCTGCTAACCAACTATCCCGACTCCTACACCGGCGGCACGCCTATGCGCTTCCGCTCATTCGAGCACAGCCGAAACGTCAGCGAGATAACCACGCGCGAGTGCATAGTGTCGATAGGTTCGGCAGAGAGCCAGGAGGCGATAAGAGGCTTCGATATTGCCATGGCGCACCTCACCGAAGTGGCGTTCTGGCGCAACACGCCTCAAAAGTCGCCCGACAACCTGATTCGCGCCGTTGGCGGCTCGGTGGCGCTTGTGGCCGACAGCGTGATAGTGCTCGAGAGCACCGCCAATGGCGTAGGCAACTTCTTCCACACCGAGTGGCTGCGCTCGAAGGCCGGGCTGAGCGACAAAGTGGCGGTGTTCGTGCCGTGGTATGAGATTGAGATATACCGCCGCCCTGTCGACGATCAGGCCGCGCTGTGGGCTCAGCTCGACGACTACGAGCGTAACCTTTGGGAAAACTGTGGGGTGACTTTGGAGATGCTCAACTGGTATCACAGCAAGCGCCGAGAATACTCCTCGCATGCGCTGATGAAAGCCGAGTATCCGAGCAACGACGTGGAGGCATTCGCCCTTAGTGGCAGAATGGTGTTCGACGCCTCACTGCTCGACGTTCTGCGACGCGACTGCCACTCCCCTATCGCCACCGGCGACATCCATGGCGATGCCGTGAGCGGAACCGAGTGTCTGAGGAATCTCCACTTCACCCATGCCGAGAACGGGATGCTGAAAGTGTGGCAGATGCCCGATGCGGTGTGCCTCAGCCGGAATCGCTACTTGGTGTCGGTTGACGTGGGTGGCACCTCCGACAAGGCCGACTTCTCGGTGATTGCCGTCGTCGATCGCCACTCGCCATGCGGAAAGCCCGAGGTTGTGGCACAATGGCGCGGGCACCTCGACCACGACCTGATGGCATGGAAGGCGGCACAGATTGCAATGTGGTACAACTATGCCCTGCTTGTGATAGAGAGCAACACATTGGAGACGTCGGCAAGCTCCGACGGCCGCATGGCAAAAGAGTACATTCTCTCGCAAATCGGCAGAGCTTATCCCAACCTTTATCGGCGCGCCAACCGCCGCCCCGGGTTCAACACCAACGTGAGCACTAAGACGCTTGGCGTATATGAGCTGATGCGATATGTGCGCGACAGCCTCTATGTGGAGCACGACAGCGAGGCCGTCGACGAGATGTCGTGGTTTGAGATGAAAAACGGCGGCGGATACGGAGCCATCGCCGGACGCCACGACGACATTGTGATGACACGGGCCATTGCATTCCTCACCATGCACTGCACGGCACAAGGCGGCACGACAAAAGAGAAACTGCCGCCGGCATCGAGGGAATCGGTAACCGGCAAGCAGTGGATATAACTCAGTGACAACCGCATCAGAATGCGGCAGCCTAACTCAAGACAGGCGTCAAAGGGTGATGGTGGCGCTAAGCGGCAGGTCGGCCGACGAAGTGCCCACCATTATCCTGAACTCGCCGGGCTCAACCACGAAGCCGTGGCTCTCGACATCGTAGAACCGGAATGCCTCGTCGGTGAGCGTCACCGTGACACGCTTTGTGGCTCCTCGCTTGATGAAAGTCTTCTCATAGCCCTTAAGCTCCTTTGCCGGACGCTCGACGGAACATTTCACATCGGCCACATACACCTGCGACACCTCGGCGGCATCCATCTTGCCTGTATTCGTCACGTCGAAGCTCACCTCCACGGTGTTAATTCCGGTCTTTGCCACTTGCAGGTTGCTATATGCGAATGTGGTGTAGCTCAATCCGAAGCCAAAGGGAAACAATGGCTTCTTGCCGCTACGGTCGTAGCCGCGATAGCCCATGAAGATGCCTTCCTTGTAGATTACGCGCTTCTTTGTGGGCTGGTTCTCATAGTAGCTGCAATAAGTGGGATTATCCTCAGGCCTTGCCTCGATGCTGATGGGCAGCTTTCCGCTCGGAGAAATCTTTCCGGTGAGAATCTCGGCGATAGCCGTTCCTCCCTCCTGTCCGGGATACCATGCCATAACCACGGCCTTGACCTTGTCGAGCCACGACGCCATCTCCACGGCACCGCCGCTGTTGAGCACCACTACCACGTTCTTGCCCGACTTTATAGCGGCATTGAGAACTCCGAGCTGCAAATTGTCGAGAGCGAACTTCCGGTCAAAGCCCTCGCTCTCGCTATTCTTGTCGAAACCGAGAGATAGCACCACGTTGTCGTATTTCCCGAGTGAGGCGCTAAGAGCGTTGAGATCATAGTAGGAAATTGAAAGCGACACCTCGGCCGTGCGCACGTTGTCGTAGTATTCCATCTCCACACGATAGGTCTCGCCCTTTCGCACCTCTATCAGCCTGTTCTGCGATGTTAGGGCATGGTTGCCCCAATCTGCCACCATCTCCTTTCCGTTGATTTTCACGCGATAGCCATCGTCGCCTTCGGCCACAAGCAGCAACATGGCGTCCTTGTCGGCGGTGAACTGCGAGGTCCAGCGCGCCGAGAATCCGTCGGGCACTATGCCGGCGGCAGGAGCACCCTCACCCCAGGCATGGCTCAGCCCCTTCTCTGTGCGCACGAGCGCGGGAGTCCCCGAAAGCGTGCGGTTATTGAAATACTCGGCCTTATACTCAAGTTCCAACTGCCGGTTCCAACTATCGTCGATGCGGCTCACCTTCTTGCCCATGATTGCGCTAAGGCCCTGCCACGGCGTCACAGCCTCAAAGGGATACACCTCGCCACTGCCGCCACCGCGCACCAAGCGGTCGGCATTGCAGCCTATCACCGCAGTCTTTCCCTTGAGCGGAAGCACGGCGGCGTCATTCTTTAGCAGCACAATTCCCTCACGGGCCATGTCGAGCGCAGCCTTCTTCGACGAGGGCACGTCGGCCGTGTGCCGCGGGTCGGCACTCTTGGGATTGTCAAGCAGTCCGAAGGCAATGAGCGTCCGCACGATGTTCACCACATGCCCGTCGATGACACTCTCGGGCAGTATTCCGCCTCTCACAAGAGGGAGCAAGTTCTCGCGGTTCATAAACTTGCCTGACGGCATCTCAAGGTCGAGCCCATTAAGGCAGCTGTTGAAAGCCGTGTAGGTGGCGTCCCAGTCGCTCATCAATATTCCCTTGAATCCCCACTCGTCGCGCAGCTTGGTGCGCAGCAGCCACGGGTTCTCCGATGCGTGAAGTCCGTTGACGAGGTTATAGCTGCACATAACAGCGCCCACGTGCGCCTTCTCCACAGCCTTGCGGAAGGTGGGGAAATAAATCTCCTCCATAGTGCGCTCGTCGGCGTCGGAGCTCACGCCGTGGCGGTCCCACTCCTGGTTGTTGAGCGCAAAGTGCTTTATCGTGGCTATCACGCCGCGCTCCTGCACTCCAAGCACATACTCCACGGCCGTCTCGCTCGCCAGATACGGGTCCTCGCCGAAATACTCAAAGTTGCGTCCGCACAACGGCGAGCGGTATATGTTCACTCCGGGTCCGAGGATAAACGAAATTCCGTATGCGTTGCAGTCGTCGCCAAGCCCGCGTCCCACATTGCGCACAAGCTCGCGGTTCCACGATGCTGCCGAGAGCAGTCCGCAGGGATAGTAGGTGCTCCTCACGTTGTTGCGCACGCCTTGAGGCCCATCGGCCATCTTCACGGCAGGAATACCGAGGCGCGGTATCGCGCGAATCGAAAAGCCGTCGACGTCGCCTCCGATATAGTCGATTTTCTCCTCAAGAGTCATTTTGCTCACGAGCTCACGGGCTCTTGCCGTACAGTCTTCTGTTATTAGATACTGTTGAGCCGACACTGCGGTCGTCATACTCAGGGCAATGCCAAGAACGGCAGTCCACACGTTAATAGTTCTCATAATGTAAACAATTTAGTTTTTTCCATTTAATCTCAATCAGACTACCTGCATTTTGGTCGGAACACATAGTAATCGGTCACAGATATTGTGTAATTTTCCACAAAGGTAAGAAAACTTTGCCATTACCACAAGCTATCGGGCGTTTTTAGTGAGAACAGAAAAGACCGGCAACAATTACAACTCAGTATAGAGATATTTTCTACGCATTGGGGTTAATAAAGAGAAAAAACATTGGTAAAGAAGCCGGAAAATGACTACTTTTGCAGCTTACTTAATGGCGACAGACTAAATATGACAGATTTTGACAAAATATTGATTCTCGATGGCGGTATGGGAACGATGATTCAGCGCGAAAGACTCTCGGAGGCTGACTTCAGAGGCACAAGATTCGCCGATTGGGAATGCGCGCTGAAGGGGTGCAACGACCTGCTCGTCATCACCTGCCCCGAATGCATAGAAAAAATCCACAATGCCTACCTCGATGCGGGCGCCGACATCATTGAGACCGACTCGTTCAACGCCAACGCCATTTCCCTTGCCGACTATGGGATGCAGGACCTCGTGTATGAAATCAACCTTGCGGCAGCCCGGCTCGCCCGCCACACTGCCGATGCCTGGAGCCGTGCTCACGGCAATGTGCCGCGATTTGTAGCAGGCAGCATAGGTCCCACCAACCGAAGTCTATCGTTATCGCCGTCGGTCGACGACGCGGCGGCCCGCGCAATGACATGGAAAGAGCTAACCGAGACCTACCGAACGCAAATCGGCGGACTGATTGACGGCGGAGTGGACTGTCTGCTCGTGGAGACTGTCTTCGACACGCTCAACGCAAAAGCCGCACTCTGGGCTGCCGATGAGGCTATGCGCGCTGCCGGCCGACACTTGCCCATAATGCTATCGGTGACGCTCACCGAGAGTGGACGCACGCTGAGCGGACAGACGCTTGAGGCAATGCTCGCAAGTGTGGCTCACGCACCGCTCGCAAGCGTGGGTCTTAACTGCGGATTCGGAGCCGAGGGAATGTTGCCGTGGATAGAGCAACTTGCCGCGCTCTCGCCGCTGCCTGTGAGCGTGTATCCCAACGCCGGACTTCCCAACGAGATGGGAGAATACGACGAGACTCCGGAGCTTATGGCTGAGCATATACGCCCGATGCTCGAAAAGGGGCTCGTGAACATAGTGGGAGGCTGCTGCGGCACCACCCCCGAGCATATAAGGCTGATTGCCGAAATGGCCGGCAACTACAAGCCGCGCGTGCCCGCCTCTCGCCCAAATGTGATGAGGCTATCGGGATACGAGCTGCGCGAGGTGACGCCCGAACAGAACTTCCTGAACATTGGCGAGCGATGCAACGTGGCGGGTAGCCGAAAGTTCCTTAGGCTCATAAACGAGAAGAATTATGACGAGGCGGTGGAGATTGCCCGCCGACAGGTGGCCGACGGGGCTCAGGTAATCGACGTGAATATGGACGACGCAATGCTCGACGCTCCTGCCGAGATGGCTCACTTCTTGCGCCTGCTTGCCACCGAGCCCGACGTGGCCCGCGTGCCGGTGATGATCGACTCCTCCAACTGGGATGTCATTACCGCCGGTTTAGAGTGGCTGCAAGGAAAGGGAATAGTGAACTCAATAAGCCTGAAGGACGGAGAGGACACTTTTGTCAGGAAAGCCGAATACGTGAGGCGTATGGGCGCTGCCGTAGTGGTGATGGCTTTCGACGAGAAGGGACAGGCCGACACTTTCGAGCGAAAAATCGAGGTGTGCCGCCGAAGCTACAATATTCTGACTGAAAAGGCGGGATTCAACCCGCAAGACATAATCTTCGACCCCAATGTGCTTGCCGTGGCTACCGGAATCAGCAGCCACAACAACTACGCGGCCGATTTCATTAGCGCCACCGAGTGGATTAAGGCCAACCTGCCCGGAGCGAAGGTGAGCGGCGGAGTGAGCAATCTCTCTTTCTCCTTCCGTGGCAACAACTATGTGCGTGAGGCCATGCACTCGGCATTCCTCTACCACGCCATTGGCAAGGGCCTCGACATGGCGATAGTGAATGCCGGCGCAATAATGCCCTATGAGGACATTCCCGCCGACCTGCGCAAAGCCATCGAGGACGTGATTTTCAACCGCTCCGACGACGCAACCGACAATCTTGTGGCTATGGCTAATGCCCTAAAGGAGGGTGGCGCCACAACCACGGCGACTACTCATGCCGACGAACTATCGGCGATGGAGCCGGGCAAACGGCTGTCGGCCATGATTCTCAAAGGCGTCACCGAGGGATTAGAGGCTACTCTCGACGAGAATTACCGTAAACTCGGCTCGGCAGTCGCCGTGATCGACGGTCCGCTCATGGCGGGCATGAACCACGTGGGCGAGCTTTTCGGCGCCGGAAAACTTTTCTTGCCGCAAGTGGTGAAAAGCGCGCGCACAATGAAGCAGGCGGTGGCATGGCTGAATCCGCTGATTGAGGCCGACCGCTCACGCGAGGGCTCGGCAAAAAAGGCCGGACGGATAGTGCTCGCCACTGTGAAAGGCGACGTGCACGACATCGGCAAGAACATCGTGGCGGTGATTATGCGCTGCAATGGCTTCGAGGTGAAAGACCTCGGAGTGATGGTCCCGCCCGAGACAATCATAAAGGAGGCTGTCGACTGCCACGCCGACCTTATCGGAGTGAGCGGGCTGATAACGCCATCGCTTGAGGAGATGCGGAGGCTCGCGGCGCTAATGGAGGCGCGCAATATGGACATTCCGCTCATGGTGGGAGGCGCAACCACTTCGGAGCTGCACACGGCGGTGAAAATAGCGCCCGAATATCACGGTGCAGTCGTCTACACACGCGATGCTGCAATGATGCCGGCCGTGGCGCAGCAACTGCTCACCGACCGCGACCGCTTCATAAAGTCGTGGAACGAAAGACAACAGAACATTCGCAATTCTTACAATGAGAATAGCCGGATTATACCGCTCACCAAGGCACGCTCGCTGAGGCTGCGAGAGGGATATGAGCCGGTGAGGCCAAGGAGGCTCGGAATATCGTCAATCGGCATCACAGTGGCTGAGGCAAGGGGATATATCAACAAAATTCCGCTGCTTGCCGCATGGAAGGTGCGTCAAGGCTCAGCCGAGGCCGACAAATTGCTCGACGACGCAGCCTTATTGCTCGACCGGATGGAGCGCCGCGGATGCGCGGCAAAAGCAATATTCGGCTTATGGAGTGCCGAGGCCGAGAATGACACCATAATAATCAATGGCAACACAGAAATCCCCACATTGCGACAACAGCTTCCCGGCGAAAACGGCGTACAGATGGCACTAAGCGACTTCATTGCGCCAAGAGGGAGCGGTGTCGACGACTATATAGGTACTTTTGCAGTAACCATCGGCAAGGAGGCCCTATCGTTGATCGACGAGGCCCGGGACGCAGGCGACGACTATGCCGCACTGCTGCTCCAGACGCTTGCCGACCGCATAGTGGAGGCTTCGACCGAGGTTCTGCACCGCCGAATACGCCACGAGTTTTGGGGATATGCGTCGCCCGACGAGGAGCCGGAGAATCCGCAGAATATGCTGCGGCAAAACTATCGCGGAATACGTCCTGCCGTGGGATACCCCTCACTGCCCGACCAAAGTGTGATTTTCGACATCGACAGGCTTATGCCGTTGTCGGAAATAGGCATAACACTCACCGAGAACGGCGCCATGAGCCCGGCATCGAGCGTGTGCGGACTGGTCCTCGCTCATCCCGGCAGCCACTACTTCATGGTAGGTGCCATCGGCGACGACCAGCGTACCGACTATGCCTCGCGCCGGCACATCACTGTGGAGGAACTCAAAAGATGGCTACGATAGCCCGGAAACGTCTTATTATCGCACTATTGCCGGCCTATGTCCTATGTTGTAATAGCTTAGTCCGGCGGCATTCAGCTCGGCAGGATCGAAGATATTGCGCCCGTCGACCACCACATTGCCCCTCATAGCCTTCCTTATCACCGGCCACGACGGCAGGCGGAATTCCTTCCACTCCGTGACAATCACCAATGCGTCGGCCTCAAAAGATGCGTCGTAGATATCCTTGGCAAAAGCAATCTTGTCGTCGCCGATGCGCCGCTTGGCCTCGTTCATGGCTATGGGGTCGTAGGCCTTCACCTTGCAGCCTGCGGCAAGCAGCTCATCAATCAGCACGAGCGAGGGAGCCTCACGCATATCGTCGGTCTCGGGCTTGAAGGCGAGTCCCCAGATTGCTATCGTGGCGCCTCGCAAAGCCTCAGCTCCACCCATAGCCGCCGACAACTTCTTGAAAAGGATATGCTTCTGCTCATTGTTTACGCGCTCCACCGCCTCAATCACCTGCATGTGCATTCCATGCTCCATAGCGGTGTGCGCAAGGGCCTTCACATCCTTAGGAAAGCACGAGCCGCCATATCCGCACCCGGGATAAAGGAAATACTTGCCAATACGCGAGTCGGCGGCGATACCCTTGCGCACCTGGCTCGCACTTGCACCCACAAGCTCGCAAAGGTTGGCAATATCGTTCATAAAGCTGATTCGGGTGGCGAGCATGGCATTAGCGGCATACTTCGTCATCTCAGCCGAGGGGATATCCATAAAAATCACACGGAAACTATTGAACATGAACGGTTTGTAAAGGCGCTCGAGCAACAGGCGGGCACGCTCGGAGTCGGTCCCCACAACCACACGGTCGGGGCTCATAAAGTCCTTGATGGCCATACCCTCCTTCAGGAACTCGGGATTGGAGGCAACATCGAAGTCGATTTGCACGCCGCGCTTCGCAAGCTCCTCATTTATGGCAGCGCGCACCTTCTCGGCAGTGCCCACGGGCACGGTGCTCTTTGTTACAATCACGAGGTATTTGCTCATATTGCGGCCAATGGCACGCGCCACCTCAAGCACATATTTCAAGTCGGCGCTGCCATCCTCGTCCGATGGTGTTCCCACAGCCGAGAACACAATCTCCACGTCGTCGAGCACCTCGGCTATGTCGGTGGTGAAATGCAACCTCCCATTGTTGTGGTTGCGCGCCACAAGCTCATTCAGCCCGGGCTCATAAATAGGCAGAATACCCTTTTTGAGGTTTTCTATTTTCACACTGTCGACGTCGACGCAAGTCACGTTTGCCCCGGTCTCGGCAAAGCAGGTTCCCGTCACCAATCCCACATATCCGGTGCCAACTATCGCTATGTTCATTAAAATAGTGTTTTTTCGTTAAAAATCAGTTTGCTTGTATTAGGTTGCTTGTGTCAATAATCAAAATAGGCACCTTTAGAGTGCCTATTTCTATGTTTTTCAGAAGAACAGGAATCGTTTCTTCCGTTTCTTTCCTTCTCCTTCCACGTATCCGTAGCCATAGCTTCCGCCATAACCATAGCCGTAGCCGTAACCATATCCATAACCGTAGCCGTAGCCATAACCGCCACCGTAGCCGTAGCCATAGCGCTTGGAGTCGACCTTGATGTCGGTGAGCAGGATGGCCAAGTTCTTGAATTTCTTGTTGTGATACATGCGGTCGAGGTCATAGAGATAGTTCTTGTCGATAACACCGTCGCGAATCACATAGATGGTCATATCAGCCATGCGCTGCACAATTGCGGCATCGGCCACCACCGTGTAGGGCACGGAGTCGAAGAATATTATATCGTAGACCTTGCGGAGCTCCTCAATCATATTGTCGAAGCGCTCTGACATGAGCAAATCCGACGGGTTTGGCGGGATGGCACCCACTGAGATTGTGTCGAGATTCTTGTGGATGGATCCCTTCACTATCACCTCATCGATATTGTCGGTTCTGCCCGACAGATAGGCGCTCAATCCCACATTGCGCTTCTTGCCGCCAAGATACTTCGAGAAGTTACCCTTGCGGAGGTCCAAGTCGATAGCTAGCACCTTCTTGCCTGTGTGGGCACACGACAGTGCAAGGTTGATGGTGACATACGACTTTCCTTCGTGTGGCAGCGTAGAGGTCATTTGCAATATTACGCCCTTGTTCTCCTCAGGCTTCACCATGTAGTCGATATTGCCGCGAATGATGCGCAATGCCTCGGTTATACGGTCCTTGCCGGTCTCGGTGACGATAATCTCCTGATTCTCCTGGTCTTTCTTCTTGCAAGGCAGCTCACCCACGATAGGAATATCGGTCACGGCCTCCACATCCTTGCGACTGTGCACTTTGGTGTCGAGCGAGTAAATCCAGAATATGAGATAGATTATGCCGGCGGGAATCAGAAGTCCTATCAGCGCACCCATCACAAGGATATTGAACGTGGCAGGGAATACCGGAGATTCCTCACCGCCCGCATTCTCGATAATCTTTGCATTAGGCTCGGTGATTGCGAGCTGCAACGCATTCTCCTCACGCTTGTTGAGCAGGTAGAGGTAAAGTTCCTCCTTGATTTTCTGCTGGCGCACCACATCGTTGATTTTCTTCTCCTGAGTTGGCACCGAGGTAATGAGCCGCTTGGCCTGACGCTCCTGTACCTTAGCCTGCTGCAACTTGATTTGCAACGTGCGCAGATAGCTGTCGACCGAACGGGTGATATTCTCCAGCATTGCCGACAGCGACTTGTCGAGCTCGTTCATAACGGGGTTGGCAAGTCCGGAAGTGGCTGCAATCTTGTCGAATTTCAGGCACTCGGAATTGTACTCATTGATTTGCGACTCAAGGCCCATATCGGAGATACCGGTGTTGGCCGGAATAAGCTCATGCTTCTTCATCTTCGCCATGTAGTCCTTGATATAGTTGACGAGCATAAGCTGCATCTCCACCTCAGCCACGGCGTCCTTATAGCGGGTTCCGTCGGTAACGAACGTTCCGGCAGCCGACTGGATATCGGGGATGCTGTTGCTAATCTTCAGCGACTCGATCTGTGAGTCGATTCCGCCAAGGTCCTTCGACAGTGCGCTGATGCGATCCACGATGAACGACTCGGTGTTAAGTGCCACGCGGTTCTTATCGTTGATAACGTCTTGGTTGTAGGCTGCAATCAATCCGTTGAGAACATCCTTCACCATCTCGAAGTTCTCGCCTACAAGCTTCATGCTCAGCACATTGGTCTCCTTGTCGGCTTTCCTCACCTCAAGATTGGCAAGTATGCGCAGTGCCATCTGGTGCGCGCTGTACTGCGACACTATCACCTTCTCGCCAATCGCCGCATTTGTGAATTTTGGCGACTTCACCACCGTGAAGCTCACCGTATTAGGCTTCTTGGGGTTCTTCACTTCGAGCTTTGCCTCGATTTTGGTTCCGAAAGCGGCTTTTTTCCAGCTATCGTCGCCGCCATGCAGCATATATCTGAACTCGGTGTCACTCTCAGGCACCACCTCCACGCTGTAGCTGCGATCGGTCTCGTCGAGCGGCGTGAGCATGATAGGCGACTCCTTGTAGATGTTCACCTTGCGAAGCATTGGCTTGCTATAATATTGGCTTGTAATGCCAAGATCGGTCACCAAGTGATCGATAATTTTAGTCGATTTTATCACATAGATTTCGTTTTCCACGGCATCGGCCTTGTTGCCAAGTCCCAAATCCTTGAACACAAACGACTCACCCGACACACCCGACTTTTTGTCGGACTTAATCAATATATATGCCGAAGCGCTGTATCTCTGCGTCCTCGACTTGGCATAGACCATCGCTAACGCCGAGCAAGCAATCAACGAAAGCAAAAACCAATACCAATTATGCCCGCAAGCAGCGAAATAGGCACGCATCGAAATACCGGTCGCCATGCCTTCCTCTCGCTCAATCTGAGTTTTCTCTTGTTCCTGCATCTACTAAATATTAAAAAATCCTTAATAAACTTGGCTATTTAATCATACCATAATCTTCCAAGCTAATATTTCAACGTGCAAAGATAAGCATTTTATCATATTTCGCACAACATTGGTGGCAAAAAATACTGTTAAATGACTAATTTATTATTTTTTACCACTTTTAACCATGTCGGGGTGCTTCGAAACAAATTCCTTCCACGAGCGGCACCCTTTTTGCGCCACGGGCTTCGACGACTCATAATAGTGGCACAATGCGGCCGCAAGCGCGTCGGTTGCGTCGAGAAACTCGGGCATGCGGTCGGAAGGGATGTGCAGAATGCGCCTCAGCATCTCGGCCACCTGCTCCTTCGAGGCCGCGCCATTGCCGGTGATGGCCATCTTTATCTTCAGCGGAGCATACTCGTGTATGGGGATGGAACGATGCAACGCCGCCGCCATCGCCACGCCTTGCGCACGCCCGAGCTTGAGCATCGACTGCACGTTCTTGCCAAAAAACGGAGCCTCAATGGCCATCTCGTCAGGAAGATACTGCTCCACGAGTCCGAGCACACGCTCGAAGATGCGGTGAAGGCGCATATAGTGATCGTCGAATTTGCTCAATTTTATCACGCCGAGGGCTATCACCGTGAGCTGCTTGCCATTCACGCCAAGCAGTCCGTAGCCCATAATGTTTGTACCGGGATCGATACCGATAATAATACGCTCAAAATCGCTACCGCCCGGCATCAGATATCCATTTTCTGCATTAATGTGGAAAAGCCCGCCACATGGCCGGCAAACTGCCTCTCTATCTCAGCCACAAGCGCCGAGCCCGTGCGCCGATACCACACCTCGAGGGCATCGACCGACGGCACTTGGAATTGCAGCGAGTAGCTGTTGCCGTCGCTGCCGGGCTCTCGCCCCATGACTAACGACAACTGCGGACAGCTCAGCGCTCCCGACTCCAAGGCCCGGGGAATATAGGCCGACTTGACCCACTCAATAAATTCTTTCTCACGGGCATCGGCCACATGATATGTAGTGTTGAATATTATCATTTTTTCTTGCTTTTCTTGTTTTTCCCGCCCGCGGCATTCTTCCCGGGGACTTTTTTGGCAGCGCCGTCTTCGTCCGTCAAGGCAACCGCCTCCACCTGACGCTCCTCGAATGCCACCACTATGCGCGGCGTGCTGCCACGCCACGGAAGCGTGGCCTCGTAGGTTTTGTAGGTCAGTGCCACGCGCTTACCGGTCTTTTGCAGCAACATAAGTCCGCGGGCTATGCTGTCGCTCTCCACCGAGAAGAGGAACTCCGACACCGGCTCCCTTATGGTGTCGCGCACGAAGCCGAAAGTGAGCATCTTTCCCTCAAAGGTCTTGAACACGCGGCCCTCGCACCTCACCTCGCTCACATATCCCATCTGCTGCTGCTCGCTCACCACCGGCACCCAGAATATCATCCACACCCACAGCGCCGCCCCTGCGACAAGCAGCACGGCGACAATGGCGGCAACGGTGCGCAGCCAGTTGTAGCGCATATTTATCGTCACCTTCTCAAGCTCGCGGAGCTCTTGCTCCTCGGCGCTTTCACGCTTCTCCTCGGGCTCGGTGGTCACATATTCATCATCAAAATAATCATTGTCGGCGCTCATATCAATATCTTCTCTTTATCAAAAAACGACACAACGTCACTCTCCTATCACAGCTGCATGCCCGTTCCCGAGCCTCGCACTATCGTCTTTCCCGACTTTATGCGGCTACGGTCGACCGACATGTAGATGAAGGCATAAATGCCGAGCACGATCAGCAAGAGCGTCTGCACTCCCCACACGAGCATGGCAAAAGCCGAGGCATTGGTGTCGAAGCTCGACGGATTGAACACTCCCACCCCATAGAGCGACAAGCCGAAGATTATGGCAATATGCCATGATCCGAGACCGCCATTTGTGGGCACTCCCATGCCTATGCTCGACAGCACAAAGAGCACCAAGATGGGAATAAATCCCATATCGGCAGTAAACGAGAATGCGAAAGTGGCAATGTAGAGCTGCATATAGTAGCATCCCCATATCAGGAATGTGTAGAGCAGGAACCACCATTTTCCCTCCATCTTGGTTATCGCATAGAATCCGTCCCAAAGATTCTTTATCATCGTCTTAATCTTGTTGATAAACACGTTCTCAGTCTTGCGTGTGAAAAGCCACACGAGCGCGGCCACCATCGCCACACCGGCTATCCACAACCACGGCGAGGTGAGCATGCCCACAATGCCGTCCTTAATCTGCGGATAAGTGGCAAGGAACGAGGAGAAGGCGTCCTGCGCAAGGAAGAACGTGATCACTGCGAGAAAGAGCACCGTGATGGTGTCGGTGAGGCGGTCGGCCACCATCGAGCCAAGCACCGTGGTGAACGAAGCCTTCTGGCGATTGGCTATATAGCCTGTGCGCCACACCTCGCCAAGACGCGGGAATATAAGATTGACGGCGTAGGTGCCGAAAATAGAGTTGACGAGGGCACTGACGGGAGCGTCGACGCCTATCGCCCGCAATTGCAAGCGCCATCGCAGCGCCCTGAACACATGGCTGAGCGTGCTTACGACTATCACCGGGGCAAACCACCAATAATTGACGTCGGAAGCTATCACGCGGCGCATCTCGTCGACGTCGACATTAGTATATAAGAAATAGAACAACCCTACTCCGATAATCACAGGAATCAGGTACTTCAACACTGAGGTTACTATCTTTTTCACAACAAATACTTTTTTATATAATATAGTTTGTGCAAAAATAGTGAAAATTTGCACAAGTCGAATGCAGAATGCCAAATTTATTTGAGCATTATGCTGAGACGCAGCTCAATTTATCCAAAATTTGCACAAGTCGAATGCAGAATGCCAAATTTATTTGAGCATTATGCTGAGACGCAGCTCAATTTATCCAAAATTTGCACAAGTCGAATGCAGAATGCCAAATTTATTTGAGCATTATGCTGAGACGCAGTCTAATTTATTCAAAATTTCCACAAGTCGAATGCAGAATGCCAAATTTATTCGAGCCGCCACACCACTTGATGCAGGCACAATCGAGAAAAAGGGCGATTTTCCTACACGGAGAATCGCCCTAAAGGTATAATTGATTGGTTTATATTCGTCGTTCGAGATTAATCGATTTCCTCGTCAGCCTCATAACCGCCCATCTCGCGGAGTGCGTTCTTCAGCATTGTGTACTGCTGATAGAGGTGGTTAACAGCCTCCTCGCCCTGAGTGTAGTCGTGCATAGGAGCCTTGAGGAAGAAGCTGAGGAAGCGCTGGATGCCATAGCGGCCGGCGCGGTGAGCAAGGTCGCTCAGCAGCACGAGGTCGAGGCAAAGAGGAGCGGCGAGGATAGAGTCGCGGCAGAGGAAGTTGATCTTGATCTGCATCGGGTAACCCATCCATCCGAAGATATCGATATTGTCCCATCCCTCCTTATTGTCGTTGCGCGGCGGATAGTAGTTGATACGCACCTTGTGGTAGTATTGAGTGTCCTCGTCGTTGCCATGGCCGTAGAGGTCGGGCTGTACGTCGGGCTTGAGGATAGTTTCAAGAGTAGAGAGCTTCGAAACCTCCTTTGTGTGGAAGTTGGCAGGCTCGTCGAGAACCAATCCGTCGCGGTTTCCGAGGATATTGGTCGAGAACCATCCGCTCAAGCCGAGGCAGCGAGTGCCGAGGATTGGCGAGAAACCGCTCTTCACGAGAGTCTGGCCCGTCTTGAAGTCCTTGCCTGCGATAGGCAACTTGGTCTGCTCGGCGAGCTCCCACATGGCGGGAATGTCGACAGTAGTGTTGGGTGCGCCCATGATAAACGGAGCGCCCTCCTTCAATGCTGCATAGGCATAGCACATTGAGGGAGCGATGTGCTCCTTGTCGTCGGCCTTCATTGCAGCCTCAAGATCGGCAAGGTGATAGTGAATCTTCTCGTCGACCGGAACGTAGATTTCGGTAGAAGCCGCCCAAAGCACCACGAGGCGCGATGCGCCTGTCTCGGCCTTGAACTTGCGGATGTCGTCGCGGATTTGCTCCACCATGTCCCAACGGTCCTTGCAGTCCTTCACGTTGTCGCCATCAAGACGCTTGGCGTAGTTCTTGTCGAAAGCGGCCTTCATAGGCACGATCTTCAAGAGCTCATCCTTCACGGGCTCGATGTCCTTCTCTTTCAATACCTCACAGTTGATAGCCGACTCGTAGGCATTGGCGGGATATACGTCCCATGCGCCGAACACGATGTCGTTGAGCGATGGCATCGATACGATTTCGTTATAATGCAAGTATTTTTTGTCTGCGCCACGACCCACGCGAATCTTGTCGTACTGAGTCATTGAACCTACCGGCTTTGCCAGTCCTTTGCGAACCATAAGTACACCGGTCATAAATGTAGTGCTTACTGCTCCAAGGCCTACTACCAAAACACCAAGTTTTCCTTCAGCCTTCTGAACGTTACTCTTTGTCATAATTATTAAAGCGTTAATATTTAATATCTATGTTATTTTGTTGTTTTATCTTTTTCCTACGGCAAAGCCGAAATCGGCTGTAAAAGTACACCCTATTTTTGAAATAGAAAAATTATTCTCTACTTTTTATTTACCTCAATTGGTTAATTTACACAAAAAATAGGACTATTTACACAATAAGAGTGAAAATAGCCCTATTTTGGTATTTATTTCGTTAACGCATCATAACGCTACGTCAAGCACTTCGGCAAGATTTTTGATGATATTGGGGTGCATCTGCGCATCTTCCTCGGCAGTCCAGCCCTTTCCCTTGAGCCAAAGCACCCGGCAGCCTATGCTCTCGGCAGGAACGATGTCCTTCTTGTAGCTGTCGCCCACCACAAGCACCTCCGACGCCTTAAAGCCGAGGGCGTCGACTCCAAGGCTGAAAATCTTCGGGTCGGGCTTGCGCACGCCCACCACGGCGCTCTCAATTATGGCCTTGAAATATTTACGCAGGTCGAAATCGGCGAGCACGCTCTCCACATTGCCATAGAAGTTGCTCACAAGCACCATGGGATAGCGGGCATAGAGCGCCTCAAGCACCGGACGCGCCTCCTCCACCGAGCTTCGGGCGGCGGCATAGCAATAGGAAGCCACTTTCACTGCCATAGACTCCACGCTGCCAGCCTCAAGCAAGCCTTTCTCGACGAGATAGCCCATCTCGATGCGCATCTTTATCAGCAGCAGGTCGTGAAAGTTGTGCTCGGGCATTATGTGGCGCACCTTGGCCAACTCCCTCTCGGCATACACATAGCATTCGCGGAAGTCCTCCTTCGTCACCTCCACTCCGGCATGGCTATAGCCGTCCCATATCACCTCACTCCAGTGAACGCCACGGCTGTCGATAGTGCCGCCGTAGTCGAAAATCACACCTTTTAGATTATTTATATGTTCCATTGTTCAATTCGGTCAAGAAATTTCGGCAAATGCGCTCATGGCGCAGTATCATATAGACGAGCATCAGGTTAAGCACTGTGAGCTCAAATGCGAAGTAGAGCCACGGCATGCGCACGATTATCGACACAAAGAGCGCTATCACGCGGGTGTTGAACGAGAGCATGTTGGTGTACTTCATGAGCGGCTTGCTCTTGGCACGGAAGGCATCGCGGAACTCCTGCGGGATGTCGTCGCCGTAGCGCTTGCGCAGCTCGCGCCTCAGCGCCTGCATCTTCGGAGTCATGACCTCCTGGTTGGCAGTGTAGTTGCGATAGAACAGCATGGTAATCTTCTTCCAGAAGTGTCCTTTCCAGGACACCTCGGCAAAGTCCCTGTCGAGCTGGTCGCAGCTGTCGAGCTCGCTCCCCTCCTTTCCCTTGAGGAAATAGAGGTGGAACTGGCGGTAGTAGTCGGCCATGGCAGCCTGCTTGGCATGGCATCCGCCGGCAAGCACGGCCATTATCCAAATCCATCCTCCCCAATACTGCATGAAGAATTCGCTCGTCTCATTCACTCGGAAGCAGATGGCTACATATATGGCCACAAACCAGAAGTCGCCGCTCAGCCCGTCGAGAATGCGGCCGAGGCGCGAATACTGCTTTGTCATACGCGCCAACTGTCCGTCGGCGCTGTCGAATGAGTTGGCCCACACGAGCAGCAACATTCCCACATAGTTCAGCCACAGGTCGGCCGTCTTGCCGAAGTAGAACAGGATTCCGCCTGCCACGCCCAAGAATATCGACGCTATGGTGATGGCGTTTGGCGTGATGCCGAGCCGGGCGCATAGCAGCGCCCACATATATCCTATCGGGCGATAGAACATCAAATCGAGCGTTTCCTCGGTATCCATAGATTTAAGCGAGGACTTGTATTGCTCCTTTATATCCGATAATTTACTCATAACAATATATAAACCAATAATACCTTTATGAAATTATTTTCTGCGAAAAGCCTCAATGGCTTGCTTATGCCCGCTATCGTCAGCGTGCCTTGATTAGGCTCACCACGCTCTTTGCGATGTGCGGCGCAGCCTCGTTGCGACATGGGGCGAAGCTCGGCCAGTCGTTGAAGTCGATAATGCGCATCTCCCCCTCGGGCGACACTATGCAGTCGCCGCCGTAGATTACCACGTTGAGCTCCTCGGCAGCGCGCTGGCAGATGTTCTTCATCTCCTTGACGTCGAACTTTATGCCGCGCGACTTCCCATTGATGGCCTCATGGCCGTATTTGCTGTGCCCCTCGTCGAAGGGATAGAACCAAAAGAAGAATGGCGAGCCTTTCACGCCGTAGAATTTCACGAGGTCGCCGGTGAGATGCACGTTGATCACGGCACGCTTGATTCCGCGCAGGAAATACTCCTGAAGCACCTCCTGAGCCTCCTCGGGATGGCGCACGTAGCTCACGTCCTCCTTGTGCATGGCATGGAAGTCGCCGCGCTTGATCCAGCAACTCTGGAATCCGCTTTTCTTGAGCAGCGGCTTGATGGCCTCGTCGGTGTTCACTATCAGGCTGTCGGGATAGGGAATTCCGTTGCCAAGCAGGATGCGCGTCATGCGCTCGCGCGTGCAGTTCTCTATTCCATAGCCCGAATTTATCACTAACTTGCCGGCATCCTCCAATCGCTGCAACTTGGCTATCGACGCCTGCTCGCGGCACATATTCAGTATCACATCCTCTTTGATGTCGCCGGCATTGAACTGCTCCTCGCTGTAGATGTTCACCACATATCCGCGTTTGCGCAGCTGCTCGGCAGTGGCGTTGAAAATCGCCGCATCGTTCCCGATGTGGTTGGGCGAATAGGCTCCGGCCCTCATGATGCCCGCTATCTCTATCTCTGCCATTTCTCTATAAAGTTAAATAAACACGAAATTTCATCAATTATCACTATCACTCGCCCCGCAGGAATCGCTCAGCCACCTCAATGTCGCCGGCATGGTCCACGTCCACTATCTTGTCGATGGCGTAGGCCTTCAGGCTCAGTCCGGCATCGATCAGGGCACGCTGGAAATTGCGCATGCGCGCCACGCCGCGGCTCATGCAGTCGTCGAGCACGTCGATAGCCTTGTCGCTGAGGGCATACACGCCACCCGAGATGAAGCGGGCACCCTCGTAGGCCTCGTCGCGGAACGCCTTGATGTTCATATCCTCGTCGACGTCGACGTAAAGCGGCTTCTCGTCCTCAATATATGGCGTCACGGCCATCATGCCGTCGCTCACGGCATCGGCCTCAAAGGCTGCTATATAGCGCGCGAAATCATCTTCACGGAAGATGGTGTCGACGGTGGTGAGGCAGAATTTGCCCTTGCGCATCACCCGGCTGAGCTCAAAAAAGCTGTGCATGGAGCTTGGGGTCGACTTCACCACCACATTGAAGGGCACGCTGAGCCTCAACGTGTCGAGATAGGCTTTCACCTCCTTCATCTCATTGTTCACTATCACGCTCACGCTCTCGGCATTGCAGCGCGTGAACACGTTTATAAGCCTCCCAATCATCGGCTCTCCGTTAAGCTCGACAAGCGGCTTCGGCTTCCTCACGCCTTCCTGGGCAAGTCGAGAGCCCTCACCGGCAGCAATTATAGCATAGTTCATATATCCTGCTGACTATATTTAATGATTAATTCTTTCCTAAATATTATATATGTGCGTGGTGGCATCAATGCGTCGATGCGTCGTCATCGTCGTCTTTGGTGAGGTCGAGCACCACATTGTCGTTGCTCTTGTCGAAATACTGTCTGCGAAGCGGGTTGCGGCGAATGTAGGCCTCGTGCCTGCGGCAGCGGAAAATGTCGATTGCGCGGTAGATGGCCTCACGGAACGACTCCGTACTCGCCTCATTTTTGCCTGCAATGTCGTAGCCGGTACCGTGATCGGGCGAAGTGCGCACGTAGGGAAGACCGGCAGTGAAGTTCACGCCACTCTCCATGGCAATGGTCTTGAATGGAGCAAGTCCCTGGTCGTGATACATGGCCAGCACGCCGTCGAAGTGCTTGTACTGACCGTTGCCGAAGAAGCCGTCGGCGGCGTAAGGGCCGAAGCACATAATCTTGGAGCTATATGCCTCCTCTATCGCCGGGGCGATAATCTCCTTCTCCTCGGTGCCGAGCAATCCATTGTCGCCTGAGTGGGGATTGAGGGCAAGCACGGCGATGCGCGGACGCCCTATACCGAAATCGCCTTTCAGCGAGGCATTGAAAATCTTGAGTTTCTCCACTATCGACTCTTTGGTGATTGCCCCTGCGATTTTCGACACCGGAAGATGCGTGGTGACTAAGGCCACCTTCACATTGTCGTTGAAAAGTATCATCAGCGACTTCTTGCCATAGCCGAGCGCCGACTCCAGATACTCGGTGTGTCCGGGAAAATTGAAATTCTCGCTCTGAATAGTATTCTTGTTGATAGGCGCGGTGACAAGCACGTCGATAAGACCGTTTTTCAAATCGGCCACCGCACGCTCAAGCGCCACAAAAGCCGCTTTGCCGGCCTCCTCGTTGGCGGAGCCAAGCTCAATCTTCACCTCGCCCTCGAGCACCTCCACCATGTTGTTCACCCCATCGCGGACGCGCTCGGCGCTGTCGATGCTGTTGAAAGGCACCTGAGGCATCTCAAGAGCCTTGCGGTGGTAGGCCGCAGCCTTCGAGGAGCCATACACCACCGGAGTGCACAGCTCAGCTATCTGAGGCTCGGCGAGCGTCTTCAATATCACCTCATATCCTATTCCGTTGGTGTCCCCTTGGGTAATGCCAACGCGTATTTTTTTGTCTTCTGCCATCGTTTTCTAAATTATTGCGCTAATTTACGCATTTTTTACCTAATAGACAAATCCACTAAACATATTCAGAGATTTTGCCTGTTGTCGGCCTGTCGCCAAAGTCGATAACGATGGCACCACAGGCGACACCTCGCCATAGAAGTTCAGGCACACAGCCTCATTACCGCCGATTCACATAACACACAATAAATTATTACAAGAATTGACGTTAGTCTCAACGCTATTTTTCGCAACCCCCTTGCCAAAACAAAGTTAATTCTCTAATTTTGCACTTGGTGTTGGACTCTACAAAGTTAATTCACTATATTTGCGAAAACAAACCTAATTTACTACGATATGGATTTTCTGGAATACGTAATGATGTTTGGCGGACTGATGATATTTGCATTCGTCCTGGCTCTTATTCTCGACCCTAAAGGGAAGTACAACCGCCCAAAGCGCAAGAAAATCACCTACAAGGACCCTCGGAAAAGGATAGGCCTGCCGTGGATGGGCGGCGATTGGAAATAGATTTCCACCTGACCCCATAAATTATTCATTTTTATACTCTCCGGAATTTATGCCTGCCCCACTAACTTGCGACTGAGCCTTTTTTTGGGGTCTCTGAAAATGCGGTGTCACAATTCTGTAACACCCATTTATTGAAAAACCTCCGTAACTTGCTTAGTTACAGAGGTCTAATCAACTTTCAGTCGGGATGACAAGATTCGAACTTGCGACCACTCGCCCCCCAGACGAGTACTCTAAACCGGACTGAGCTACATCCCGTTGCCTTAAAAGCGGTGCAAAGTTAATACTTTCTTTGCCATTTTCCAAACTTTTCGTGAAAAATTAATAACTTTTTATTTTTCCACTCACTCCGCTCACTTACCCTATGTATTTCCAAATGTATTTTACGATGTAGTTCCACTACGTTTTCCAAATCATTGAGAACGACAGAATGGGATAGGGAAAGCACAACCCCTGCTGCGCCAAATTCGCGCACACAGGGGTTGCATTATAGTGTTGCGGGCATAAGCGGTTGCCCTATGGAATCTGTCGATTACTCAGCTTTGCCTGCGCTGCCAAGCACGTTGATGATTTTGTGCTTGTAGAGTTTCTCCATGTTGTCGCGGGCCGGACCGAGGTATTTGCGCGGGTCGAACTCAGCGGGCTTCTCGGCAAACACCTGACGGATGGCGGCTGTCATAGCCAGACGGCTGTCGGAGTCGATGTTGATTTTGCACACTGCGCTCTTAGCGGCCTTGCGGAGCTGCTCCTCTGGAATACCGATTGCGTCGGGGAGCTTGCCACCGAATTTGTTGATGGTGTCGACCTCGTCTTGAGGAACTGAAGAAGAACCGTGCAGAACGATTGGGAAGCCCGGCAATTTTGCCATTACAGCGTCGAGAACGTCGAATGCCAATGGCGGCGGAACGAGCTTGCCCTCGGCGTTGCGAGTGCACTGCTCGGGAGTGAACTTGTAGGCACCGTGAGAAGTACCGATGGAGATAGCAAGGCTGTCGCAACCTGTGCGGGTAGCGAAGTCGATTACCTCCTCAGGGTCGGTGTAGGTGTGGTGGTCGGACGAAACCTCATCCTCAACGCCTGCCAATACTCCAAGCTCTCCCTCTACGGTAACGTCGTACTGGTGTGCATAGTCAACGACTTTCTTAGTGAGAGCCACATTCTCCTCGTAGGGAAGATGTGAGCCGTCGATCATTACCGACGAGAAGCCGCAGTCAACACACGACTTGCAAAGCTCGAAGCTGTCGCCGTGGTCGAGGTGAAGAACGATTTGCGGATGCTCCCAGCCAAGTTCCTTAGCATATTCCACAGCACCTTCGGCCATGTAGCGGAGAAGTGTGGCGTTGGCATAGTTGCGAGCGCCCTTCGACACTTGAAGGATTACCGGAGATTTTGTCTCGCTGGCAGCCTTGATGATGGCCTGGAGCTGCTCCATGTTGTTGAAATTGAACGCAGGAATAGCATAGCCTCCCTCGATAGCCTTTGCAAACATATCACGAGTGTTCACAAGACCAAGTTCCTTATAATTTACCATTTTGATTAAAATTTTTATAAGTGAATAAATTTATCTTTTTTTACTTAATAATCTAATAAAACAAGGCCATTAAGCCATATCGGCTTGAATGGGCATTTCGGCAAGGGGGCTCAAAATATCAGCTTTCCGCTGGCTATATCCGGCTGTTTTGCCGATATGCGGTTTTCCCGGTGCAAAGATAATCAAATCAATTTTCTTATCAAAGAACTAACTGATAATTATTCTTTAGCGAGCCGATTTTAGCTTCGATTTTAGCCTCGCAGTCAGTGCCGACGGCCTTATTTTACCACTACTTTCTTGGAGTTCCCGCCCGAGACCACGATATACACTCCTCGCTGAAGCGGCAATAGGGTGCGGCAGGCATCGGGTGTGGCGTCATACACCTTTGTGGCATCGAAAGAGTAGATTTCTATCGGTGTGTTGCCGTCCGACTCCACGAGTAGCAGCCCTGCCGACGGGGAGTAGGCGTCCCACGCGCGCCCCTCGGCGGCGTCGACACTGCCGGTGTAGTCGGTAATCGAGATGTCGTCGATGTTCAGACGGCCGCCCGAAACCTCCTCGAAGCCTATTCTCACGGCGCCGACTACGTTAAGCTGATAAGAGAACAACCTCAGGTCGCCCGACGCTATGGTCACATTGTCGGCCACCGATCGCCACGACTGTCCGCCATCGACCGAATAGACCACATTCACTACGGCGTCGGCATCGGAGCCGTAGGGTGCGGCATAGAACGACAGCATTCCAGCGCCGCGCAGCTTGTCCTCTCCCATCTTCAGCCAACGGCTGCCCGACTTGCCCGTGCATGCCGCGTGCGAGCCGTGGAACTTGTCGCCGGCGCGTCCGTAGATTCCCACAAGAGAGCGGTTCCACGCGCATGCCGTGCCCTCGTAGGTGTCGCTGTTATAGCCCTCGGCTGACGGAGCCTCGAAATCCTCGAAGAAGCTCACTATCTCGGCCGCCGTGCCGCTCACGGTCACATCGTCGCCATCGAATGTGGCGGTGTGGAGCGACAGCGTGCCACGGTAGTCGCCGGCTGCGGAGGCCTTCATGCGCACGTACACCGACTCGCCGTCGGGGTCAATGTCCAAATTCTGCGACCAATTGCTCTTGTCGAGACTTATCTCGAAATTGCCGGTAATCTCCACCTGAATCCGCTCTGTTATATAGTCGGCGAACACCTTGGCCTCGATAGGTTCGGAAGCCTTTCCGGGCTCGGTGCTGAACACGAGTCCTCCGCTCGGAAGGATAAAAGTGAGCACACGCTCGGGGTCGGCGGTTGTCACCCTCACCACGTTCGACTTCTTGCCCTTGTCGTTTGTGAGCTGACAGCAATATGTGGTGCTCGGCTGCAAGCCCGTCACCTCATAGCACTCGTCGCCCGGATCGACTTGCACGGGATATCCGGCCACCAATGTCACGCCATCGTCCTCCATAAGGTTGACATTGTAGTAACCCTCGGTATCGACACATATCCAGTTCATGGTGAACGACGTAGCTGAGACGTTCGACGGCTCACAAGCCGGAATGCCGTCGGTAGCCTCGCCCGAGAGGGTCACTTTTGCCGACACCTCGCTGCTTGATAGCGTCAAAGTGGCAGTGTGCGAGCCAACGGCAGTGGGCTGATAGTAGATGGTTACGTATGCTCCGGCATTGGCGTCGGCGGCTTTCACCGAGGTCTCGGCAAGTGAGAAAGCGCTGTTGCCGGCCAAGCTCAGAGTGATGTTCTGCGACAGGTCGGTACCTTTCACCTTGATTCGGCTCGAGACTCTCACTCCCACGCCCGTGATGCCCATGCTCAAAGAGCTGTTTGCCTCAGGAAGCACGAGAATCGGGTCGAGCGAACCGCCAGGGGTCCAGCCATAGCCTGTGCGCGTGCCCCAGATATACTCGGCAAGCTCGGGATGATCGATGAAAGGATTACGGTTGTGCTGATACTTCTCCACGGCATTGTTGCGGTCGATCTCCTTTTGGCTCACGGGGTCCTGGCGATGCCATTTCATAAGCAGGCTCACCGACCACGAGCTGAAGCAAGGATAGCTGTTGCCGGCAAGCTGCGGACTGCTCCAGCCGCCAATCTTGCTGTTGTAGGCGGCAGCCATATAGAAATAAGTGCGGGCAAAATCGCCCTTATATTGGTCGTCGGGCTCAAACACCGTGCCCGTGTAGCCCGAGAATGTGCTCTTTCCCAACTTTCCAAGAGCCTTGATTGAGCCTTTCGACGCCACGTATGAGCCATTGGCACACTCTCCATAGGGATAGTTGCTGCGCTGACCGTTCACCTTGCCGTCGGTAGGATACACATGGAAAGCGTCGGTCACCATCGGCGCCCCTTTGCTGAACCAGCTCTTAGGGAATGAGTGCTCGCGGTTGTAGCAGTCGCCTATCGACGAGTAGGAGCCGCAGCGGTCGCCCTTTCCAAGGCTGTATTTTGTGGTGGCATACATATCCCACACGTATCCGTCGGGGGTTGCGTCGCTCGTCTGATACACGTCGTAGAGTGCGTCGTACGACACTGCCGTGTGCGGCCCGACAATAGCCTCAAGGGCTTTCAGCAGCTCACCTTTGTTTTTTCCTTTAGCCGAGTCGTAATATCCGCTCGGAGCCTGAGCCATAGCCATCGCGACTATTGCCAGCGAAATCCATAGCGTCATCGTTCTTCTCAAATTGATTCTCATCTCTTTTTTAATGCATTAATACAGTATTAATAATTTAGGTAAATGTCAATATCCTTATATTCTCGCCAAACGCGCGTCACGGCCCGCCTGACGCCTACTCCTCCCGCACCTTGCCGGCAAGCATTCCGCAGGCTGCGAAAATGTCCTCGCCACGGCTTCGCCTGATAGTGCACACAATGCCGCGCCTGTTGAGCTCGTCGCGGAACCGCACCATATTGTCGGTGTCGGACGATAGCAGCGGCGAGCCGGGGATGGCATGGAAGCGTATCAGGTTGACACGGGCGTCGACGTGACGCAGCAGCGCCGCAAGCGCCTCGGCATGCGCCATATCGTCGTTCAGGCCTTTCCACATTATATATTCCATCGAGAGGCGGCGCTGATGCGCGAAATCATAGTGGCTCAGCAGCTCCATAACGTCGGCCACGGCGAAGGCACGCTCAACGGGCATCAGCCTTAGGCGCTCGTTGTGGTAGGGCGAGTGGACGCTTATGGCCACATGCACGCTCGTCTCGTCGAGCAGGCGCCTCAACTCAGGCATCTTTCCGATAGACGACACCGTGATGCGCTTCGGGCTCCAGGCAAGCCCCCACTTAGCGGTAAGCACCTCTATCACCTGTAGCACCGCAGCCACATTGTCCATAGGCTCTCCCATTCCCATAAACACCACATTGGTCAGCTTATCGGAATCGGGGATGCTCAATATCTGGTTGATAATCTCGGCAGCTGTGAGATTGCCGTGATAGCCCTGACGGCCGGTCATGCAGAAGGTGCATCCCATGCGGCACCCCTTCTGCGACGAGATGCACAGCGTAGCGCGGTCGGCGTCGGGAATGAATACGCTCTCCACCGCCTTGCCGTCGGCAGTGGCAAAAAGATACTTCACCGTGCCGTCGACACTGCGCTGCTCGAAGGCGGGGGCATGACGCCCCACAGTGTAGGCCTCGGCAAGTCTTTCCCGGTTCTTCATCGACAGGTTGGTCATCTCGGCAATGCTCGTGACGCGCTTGCCATAGAGCCAGCCGGCTATCTGCGCGGCGGTGAAACGCGGCATCGACAGCTCCTCCACGACAGCCTGAAGCTGTGCCAGCGTCATACCCAGAAGCGCCTTGCGCCCATCGGGTTGCGTGTCGGCATCGCGCTTTATGTTGCTTGACTTATTCATAGCTACAAAAAATTGGACGGTAAAGATAATAATTATTTCTTTATCGCCCAAAAATATCTTCACGACACGGTGTGTATCGCCACAATACCGCCACAATGGCGCAACTGATGCCTGTTGCGGTCAATAATCCCACTCGAAGGAGAAATCATCTATGCACAGGGTGCTGCCGTCGCCTCCGGTGAAGAAATCGCCATATTTGCTCGCCGAAGCCACTATGATGATGTGCGTGGGCCGCTCATTCGTGCGGCGGTAGTCGAGCTCTATGGTAAAATCGGTCCAGTTCTCCACCGTGTAGCCGCAGAGGAGCTCGCCGTAGGCTATCACATAGTCGGCATTCTTGTCGAAAAGCTGCCTGTTGGTCGGGCGCGTGCGAATCTCGTAGGGCTCGCTCCAGTTGGTAAGCGCCACAAATATCGCCGCCGTGTCGGGCTGTCCGATAAGATGCTTGTAGTTGTCGTCGCTCGAATCGCTTATTTTGGCACACGCATACTTGAAATGGCCCTTCATTCGCGTCGGGCGGCCGGTGAACGGGCGGCCGAAACCGAGTATACCGTTGGTTCCGTCGGTCTTGCGGTACTCTCCGGTGAATATGTTGCCGGCAGCGAGTTTTCCCACTATGCCTATTCCCACGAACTTTGTGTTCAGTTCGGCCGAGCGCCCCGGCTTGCCGTCCCATGTGTCGTCCGACGGGCATGAGTTGCTGTCGCCGAGCGTCGTGGCTCCCTTGTTGCCGGTATCCCATATCGAGGATCCTCCCTCGGCCCATGGGCACCACACCTTGCCGTCGAGCCACCAATCGTCGAAACTCATATTCGGAAGCGTGAGGATTCCGTCGGTGACCACCGACAATGGTGCCGAGTAGTCGGTGTCGCTGTAGGCGCGCACCTCGTAGGCAGTGCCGGCCTCAAGATTGCGGATGCATGCGCTGAAGCTGCCTCCGCTCACCGTGAGCCACGCCGAGGGCACCTTCGTCCACTGCTCTGCCCCCTGCTTGCGATACTCGAAGCCGTTGTCCTTGCCTTCCTGAGCCGTTCCGTAAGCCCATGCCACATTAGTCCAGGCATCCACGCGCGAAATGTCGACAGCCACGTCGGTGGTTTCCACAAACACCATCCACTGCCATTCATAATCGTGATATTTCACCACCACGCGCTTCGGCGACGAGAAGTCGGCAGTCTGCCCCACCAAGTCGGGCTCCATAGTGGTGATTTCGGCAGGTCCGAGTTTCATCCCGGTCACTTTCACAGCCTTTTTTCCGAGCTTTTCGGGCACATAGGCCACCACGCGACGAGCCTTCTCGTCGATAACCGACTCTCCCACTTGCCCCTCGACGCTGAAGTAGCGCTCAATGGGCTGGCTTGCCGTGATGCGCCAAGTATAGTCCTGATATATGCTGAGCGTGACCACGCAGTCACGCGAGAGGTCGATAAGTCCCATTATCTCGCCCGACAGCTCGGCACCCTCAGTCACCTTATAGTCGGTGATATTCACGCGCTTTATGTCGACCTGCTCCGAGAGATGTATGGTCACGGTGCGGGTCTTGGGGTCAATGGTTGGAGGCGCCGACTGTCCGTCGACAGTGATTCCGAGGAATTGGGCCTCTATGGTAGGATATGGGATGTCGTTCTTCAGGCAAGACGACATCGTTGCCACCATAACCGCCAGCAGCGGCATAATCACTGAATATTTTATTGCCTTTATGTTCATTCTCAATTCTGCAATCTTCTGTTTTGTAGGTTATATATGGACTGCCACGCCCATATTCAGGTTAAAAAGATTGAATTTGAAACTTGCTCCCATCGACGAGCGCGAGCCCTCGTCGACGCCGTTGGTGCGCTGCGACTCCTTGGTGTAGTACACGCCGAACACGCCGAACGATATGCTGAAACTCACATATTCCTGAATGAATACGCACAATCCGGGCGAGAAGTTCAGACTTGCCTTCGTGGTGATGGTGTGCGTCTCCTTAGGCTCGTCGTTGTAGAGTCGCGAGAACACGCCGTTGCCGCTCGAGAATCCAAGTTCTGCCTCGTTGTAGATGGCAAATCGGCGGCCGTTGTCAAGGCCTATATAACGGCGGTAGAATAGCGCCGCCGAGTAGCTCTCGGTGTGATAGTCGACGTCGCGGAGCGAGAAGTTTACATCGTCGTCGATGTCGACGCTCAGGCTCCCGAGGGTGAACTTATTTCGTGAATAGCCCACCTTCATGCCCACGGCATGGTTGTGGTTCACGAAGTAGCTCACATTAGGGCTTATGGAGAACATGCTTCCCTTGAAGTTAAAGTCCTTCAGGAACGACAGCACCTGCACGTCGTCGGTGTCGAACTCTCCGTAGGAGGCCGTCAGCCCGAAAGCCCATTGTCCTTTAGGAATATACAGGAAGTTGAGCAGTCCGCGATCGTAACGGCCGAGGTTGCGTTCGGGAGTGATAAGGTTCACGGTGTCCTTCCCCACCACCACTCGCTGACGCATCAGCAGCGAGTCGGCATCGTCGCGCAGACGGTCGACCTCCTTGCCAACCACCATGGGGCTGAAGCGGTCGACACTGTCGGGCACGGCAGCCACCTTGACACGGGCAGCCGCAGAATCGGCGGTTGCCGCAAAGCGCATCGCCGAATCGGCCTCGATTCTCGCAGTCGTCGCGAGCTGCATGGCGCGGTGCACGGTCTCAAGCGTTACCGAATCGGTGCCATTTTGTGCCTTATTGGCAAGTTGCATGGCGCGATAGGCCGCATTAAGGGCCTTTTCGGCCTCCCGGCGAGCCTCGAGGGCACAATCGGAGGCCTTATCAGCCACCGGCTTTCCGGCAAGCAGATTTTGTGGAAGCATCGCAAGCGCCGCCACCAGAATCACGATATATGTCAGATTGCACCTTTTCATCATCACAACTACAAATAAAACGCCACGCCAAACGAAATCGACAGCAGGTTCAGCCTCAGGTTGGCCGACTTGGAGTGAATGTGGCTCACATTCACCTGATCGCTGATTTGCTTGGTGTAGCTGTAATTAAATCCCAATATCCCGACGTTCACTTCAAGCGCCGAGTAGTTGTTGAGAAACACTATAAGGCCGGGAGCCACGGCAAGTCCGGCGCTGTAGCTGCGCGAGAAGGTGCCGGTGAAGTCGGTTCCGGTGCCATTGCAGATTTTCGACTCGGAATATCCGAATTTCAGTTGTACCTCGTTGTAGATGCCGAATCGCTTGGAGCGCCCCAAGTTCATGTAATTCCTGAAAATTCCCATTCCCGAAAAGCCTTGCGAGATGCAATATAGATTCTCGTTGCTATAGTCGGTCTCGGAGTCAAGCACGATGTCGGCCTTGTCGATGCGCACGCGGCTACGCTCGTATTCCAGCTTTCCGCCTGCGCCGAGGTCGTTCTTGAACATGTAGCACACCATAGGCGTAGCCTTGAAGGAATAGGTGTCGCCATCTATACCCTCAACGATAAGAAACTGGTAATTATTCTGCTCAGATTGCGAGAAACCGACGCTGAGACCGGCAATCCACTGGCCCTTAGGCACAAAGGTGCGCTGCTCAAGGTTGCGGCTGAACTGCTCCTGAGCCACAGCACAGCAAGTGCCGACCACAAGAGCCGCCATCAGCATCACAATCTTTTGTAAATTTCGTCCAATCATATTCTTTTGCAAAATTACCTATTTCCTATTAATTTATCGGCATAAATGAGAAAATTTGTTTCTCTTGGCTTCAGCCTTGCGGCGCAAAAACGCTCAAAAAGTGCATTATGACAACAATCGCACTTTAAAAAGACCGTGCTGCCAAGCAAATTTTAATGCATGCTGCAACACGGTCTTTTTTCAAACATCAGTGAATTAACTTTTCACTTTTGCATTTTATTCATACACAAGTTCCAAGTCGTCGAGCCACATCGTGCTACCCGAGCTTCCTGCAAAATAGTCGCCATATTTACTTGCCGATGCAACTACGAGTATGCGCTTCGGCATTCCATCGCGACCATACCGGATTGGAACTTCAAATTCTATCAGTCCGTCGCCGGCAGTTGAAGAGGTGAACTCTAATTCGCCATAACCCATCACATTCGAGGCATGCTTATCGAACAAACGCTCCTCGGTGGTATCGACAATTGCGCCCCAATTAGTGTAGGTAGTGCCTTTTGCCGAAGTATAGGTATCAACATTTTCATCGAACATTGCTATGTAGACTACGCCTATATCGTCGGCTCCGCTTTCTATTCTGCCGCTTGAAGGATAATCTACTTTACCGCACTCATACT
The DNA here is from genome assembly GCA_051878575.1 of Muribaculaceae bacterium. Taxonomy (GTDB): domain Bacteria; phylum Bacteroidota; class Bacteroidia; order Bacteroidales; family Muribaculaceae; genus CALZFJ01. The sequence continues at coordinate 37,782 of JBJEKJ010000036.1, forward strand.
TCACATATCCGCGAAGTTTGGTGGGGCGTGGTCCGTCATCTTGCACGAACGGACGTCCGAATCCAATCACACCACCGGTCTTTGTGCTCATAATGGTTTCGAGATACTGACCGCTGAAGAGGTTACCCGCAGCGAATGCACCGATAGAGCCGATTCCCACAAATTGCGATTTCATCTTTATGGAGTAAGCACCGCTATGCTTTATGGTGTTGTCGGGTGTTGACAACTGCTTCTTCATCGTAGCCGAGCCGTGATTACCCGTATCCCAGAACATATCGGTTCCGCTTGCATACACAAGATATGCACTTGAGCCGCTACCGGTCTGCCACTCCTCGAAGCTGCTGTTAGGCATCTGGAAGAACGGATTGGTGCTTACTGTGTTGATTATCGTCGACACATATCCGTCGCAGAATGCCTGGAACTCGTAGGTGGTGCCACCCTTGAGGCCACTAAGCGCGGCAGTGTAGGAAGTGCGATTCTCGTCGACAGTCACATCGGTGATTCTCGTCCACTCTGTCGTTCCCCTCTCGCGCACGTTGAAGCCGAATCCCGTAGCCTCGCTCTTGGCGATGTTGGCCGAAATCACAGCCGATACCTGACGTGCCGATACGGCTTCGCCGGTGACTACCGATGCCTCCGAAATCTCAATGTCGAGCACGGCGCTGCGCGTCTTGCCATTGGCATCGGTGGCGGTGATGGTAATATTGTAGGAGCCGTTGACAAGGCGGTTCAACAAGTCTTTGGCAAGCACGATTTTCTCGATATCCTCGTTGGTCTCGGCATTGTAGCCGCAGCCCTTGCCCTCGGAGTCGCTGCTCGTGGGCAGATACACGCCGGCATCCCTAAGCAAGGCAAGCGTGCCGGCATTGGCCTGAATGAGGTCGAATGTGCTCGAGCCATCGATGCCCGTGGCGCCATCCCATCCTGTAGCATTGTCGCAACTCAAGATTATGCTCTCCAACTTGGCCGACGCCACGACATAGACCGACAGCTTGGTGTCGAATTTCTCGGCAGCCGAGAACACCGGTTGCGAGATGTCGAATCCGCTGCCCATAATGGTAGGAGCCGAGGTCACGGTAATCGTCTCCTCCACGGGAATCTCGGTCTCGTCCACGCCAATCACGAGAGCAGCACCGCCGGTGCCCTCGCTCGTGGCAGGCTCATAGTTGATAAGGAAGCGATATTCGGTAGCAGGCTTAGCATTTGCCACCAAGCCCTCCTTGCGGAATTCCGAGCCGTCCTCGTTGGTTCCGGTGAGAGTCCACTGCAATGCAGTCTCACCCTTTGGAATCATATAGTAGCCCTTGGCAGTCTCGAAGTTGTTGTAGTCGAAATCGAGCTGTCCGGCATTAGTGCCGATAGTGATTTTCAAGTCGGGCATAAGCTCCTTCAAGTCGTCGGGGAGGACCACCGATGCCACGGTGTTCTGGATTTTACCGATTACCCGCACCGTCTCCTGCGAGCCCTTGCTGATTGAGAAATCGGCCTTGCCCATAAAATACTTGTTGGTGTAGCTTGCATCGGTGCTGTCGCCGGCCCACACCACGGCCTGATAGTTGCCGCTCACGAGCCAAAGGCCCTCTGCGGGAATCTCACTCGCCTTGTGATATTTGCGGATAAGGCCCTTGTGGCTGTAGATGTAGAGTTGGAAATCCTCCATCAGCGCGTCGATGTCCTCACCGGTGGCGCGCGACACCACTTTCACATCATTGTTGAGCGCCACGTCGAGAGTAACCTTTCCCTCGCCCTCACCGCTCTGTAACTCATCGTTAGAGCATGAAGTGAACGCTCCCATTGTCGCGAATAGCGAAATTGCTAATAAATATATCTTTTTCATACTCTAAATGTTATTTTACTTCGTAACGTATTGTTGCTCCGGCAACGTTTCCATCACTATCGGTAACCTCTACGATGAAATCCGACTTACCGGGACCGGGAATAACCATCAAGTCCATAAATGAGGTGATGTCGAATACCACCGAAGTTTGGTCCATTACAGCATCATAATTTATCGTATCTCCATTGATAACGGTGCTTCCGCCATTTCCCACGGGGAATCCGAGTCCCACAAGGGCATCAGTAAGGTCGCTTCCATCATCTGAGTGTCCGGTAGCAAGGTCGAATTGTGTTGCCAAGCCTACTCCCGGGAGCATAGGCGACAATGTAGCCGACGAAATTGTCACATGCAATTTCTTGATGCCTCGAGGTGCCGAGATATTGACCACGGCAGGTTTTTTGCCTGTGCCAAACTCGTTCGGGTCGTTGTAAGCACCGCTCCAGAGGTCGATATATTCGCTTTCGAATGTCGGACCTTGCGGTTTCTCGGTGTACTTGGCCTGGGTGACCGATATTTCGGCAGTGAGCTTGTTCATGGTGATGGTCACAGTGGCCGTGCGGTCGTTGACGGCATCGGTATTATCGGCTACGGCAATCGTCAGACCGTTGTCGGTGGCAGTGGCTGTGCACCACGACTGCGAGCTCTCAACGGTCCATGCGTGCGACGCTTTCACCGTCACCGCCTGCTGCGAGGCTTCGCAGCCGAAAGTGAGCGCCGAGTTGCCTATTGTGAGGAATTCCTTCGGTGCGTCGGGCTCGATTGTCTCCTCCTCGCCACCATTGATGACGGCATTGCCCGAGAGGTCGATGCGCTCCACCGTGGCGTCGAGCGAGATGCCGGCAGTGCCTACCTCGCCTGTCTCGTCGGGAGGATTAGGCGTATCCTTCAGTGCGAATGTGATTGTGTGGTGGTAGCCCGGTGCCACGGCATTGGTGAGCACCTTGTATTCGCTCACTGCCACTCCGTCGACCTTTCCGACGAAGGTGGCGGCTATCGTGGTGTTGCCCTCCACATATTTGAAATAGCCCGCGCGGGTCTCGTCGCCCGCGAACTCAAGAGTCTCGTTATCTGCTACTCTTACGGTCACCACCACGTCGCTCATGCGAGCCTTCAAATCATCGGTGTAGGCTACCGACACCTTGACATTGCTCAAGCGGCATGTGATGGGGTCGACAGTGGTCACATCATTGGCGGTGATGGCAAACTCGCGGCTCTCGCCGTAGAAATAGGGGGCGTCGAATGCGGCTATCTGCTCCTCCTCATTGTAGGCCGACACTTTGTAGGTGCCCACCGGCAATGCTATGAGCTCGGGCATCGAGCCATATATGAACGACTGCACCAACTCGCCCTTATTGTTGGTGATATCCACTGTGAATGTGCCCACGTCAACTCCGGCGCGGCTATTGATCACGATCTCGGCATTGTTCACGTCGAGCGACATTTTTGCCAACGACAATGTGCCTTCGCCCTCCTTGTCGGTCGTCTCGCTACCGGGATAAGTAGGATTGTCGCAGCTCGTCATTGCTGCCATGGCTGCCAATCCTATCATTAATATGCTTTTTATCTTTTTCATTTTCTTCTGTTTTTCACCTGTGTTAGTATGTAAATGTCAAGTTATCAATCGTCAGAACCGCTCCATACGACCAAGCCTCCAATATTCCCAAATAGTCGGTAGTCTTTATCGAGCCTTCAGCACGGTTGCTCGATTTAATCATAATCTTCAGCGCAGTGGCTTTCTTGTTCGTAACGCTGTAAGTTACAGGAACAGTAAAATGAGAATAGTCGCCTGCGGCTCCAAGCTCAGCCGAGCCTTCTCCTATCACTGTAGAGCCATTGAGTATTGTGACTTTTACTACGGCGTTCTCCGTGGCGTCTTGAGCATCGCGAGTGTACTTATAATATCCGCTAAGCACCGACGGACGGACATCAAACGATGTGTCGAGCGATAATTCGCCTGCCGAGCGATTTGCTATAGTGGGTTTATTCTTGCAATAATATGTGGTATTGAATGAACCGCCCGAAGTAGCGGGATTTGTACCGTTATCGTCCCACGCCACATTTCTCACCACCATTGCATAATTGCCGTTTTGTGCAGTCAGATTGCTATAGACTGAAGGTGTTTCGGTCTTCACTCCTGTTATTGCAGCTCCGGGGCAATGAGAGGTGGCAGTGATGTTGGTAGCATAAGTCGATGGTATTACAAACCAGGTATTCAATGTAGCGGCACCGGTGTTGCAAGTCTTGTTATTGATTGAGCTCCAACCGGTTGGCTCGCTCACTGTGAATGAGCACCACGGAGTGTAAGTCGACGGCGACACTTTGTATTGTCCGCCCATAAGCATCTCGGTCACGCTGGCAGTTTGTGTCAAGTCCTCAAAGTTGCCGTTAGGCACTTGGGTAGCGGCCTCGGTTGTGAACTCTACTGGATAAGCGTCGCCATTCTCGAGTGTCACCACGGCATTGTATGTAGTTGCGGCAGCAAGGCCTGTGAAAGTACACTTGCCATAGGAATCGAAACTCTCGCTGCGTGTCGCCCCATTAAGTGTGATTGATGTAACCTTACTCTTTATAGAGGCGGGAGCAATGGTGAGAGAAGCCGAAGTGGCCCACACGTCGTAGTCGTTGGCTACCACGCTCACAATGCGCTTGATAGTCACCACATCGGAGTTGGTGTTGTTGTATGTGGCCATCACACGCAAATCATCGTCGCTATCGGGGATGTTGATTGTCACACGATAGAGGTTGTCGCCTATGGGGTTTGCACTTGCAATAGTGGTATTCACGAGCACGCCCATGGCATTGTTCACTTGGAACACTACCTTGTTCTCAAGGTCCTTGCCATTATAATAGAAGTCGAATGAGGCCGTAGCGTCGCCGAAATGCAGCTCAGCGGGATTGCTGATTGTCAAGACCGGCTTCGGAGCGTTCACGGTGAGCACCACGGGGTCGCAAGTCTTGTTGAGCTTGTCGACCACCTTTATTGAGAAGGTGTGAGTCGACGACTGTCCGCCTGCCGCCGACAGATATTTGAGCATCTTCGTGAGGTCGATCACAGCCATCTTGTCGGGGTTGTTCCACAAGCCGAGGCACTCAATCTCCACAGCCTGCAAAGCCGCCTTCTGGGCGTCGGTGGCCGTCATAAGGTCGACGTCGCCGGCAAGAGCGCTCATGGCCTCGGTGGCAGTGCTCGACGATAGAATCACGTTTTGCAAGCCGCCCTCGGCGAGAATCGACACTTTGAGCGTGCCCTCGGCCTCGTCGCCCTCGAGGATGTCGATGGCAGTGCCGCTTGTGAATCCTGCGGGAGTGATAACCGGAGCTGGAGTGACGAGCACGTCGACAGGAATCTCAATCTCCTCGACCTCCGTAGTGGCGTCGAACGACACGAGAATGGACTCGTTGCCCACCTCACCGCCATTGGCGTCGACTACCACATGGTAGTGAGTGCCCACGGCAGCATTGGTGATTTTGAGGGCCTCCACCTGACCGCTCACGCCATTCTGCTTGGTGACGTTGAGCGTCACGGAGATATCGCCCGGCTTCACGTAAGCCCATCCGGTCTCGTCGTTTGCCATATCGATATATGTCGCGCTGTTCGAGGAGTGAATCTGCGTGCTATATTCGGTGAAATAGTTTTTGAATGCCTCGGTGTATTCCACGCTCACGGCAGTGTTGGCAAGTTTTGCCACGAGTGCGGGAGTTGCCTCCTCGCCGTCGTAGACGCTGAAAGTGGCATTACCATAGAAATAGGCAGCGTCGATACCTTCATTGTCGACGTCGCCATAAGTAGCCTCCAAAGAGTAGGCACCCACAGGAATCTCCATTCCGGCAAATTGCCCGAGTCCTGTCACACTTTTTTCAAATTTCCCGTCGTCCTTGACCAAGCGGAACGAGAATTCCTCCAACGATGGGGCCACCGAAGCCTGTTCGGTAGCACGGCTCTCAGTGCGCGGATTGCTCACGGAGTAGTCGATCGTGAATTCCGGACTAATCGTTCCCGAGCCTTTAGTCGAGCCCATTAAGTCATCGTTCTGGCACGATGCCGCAATAAGGGCAAATGCCGTCAACGGCATGAATAGCTTAAAATTCATTTCGATAAAGTTTATTTATTGTGTTAATATTTTTGCGTTTTACTTTGGTTGCCGATACCCTGCCCCGCACAGGGCAGGCTCGGCCAAATGTTCTTTCACTCTATTTCACGATGCAAATATAGGAATTAATTTGATTATTTTATCCAAAAAGCACGGAAAAATGCCGTTTTTTCCGAAAAATCGATAAATTTGCACATACGCCGTTTCACACAAAATGATTTTTGTTCAGACTTTTTTCTCCGAGCAACCACATCACGCTAAGTCGGCCGACTCGCAAATAGAGAAATCGGACACGGCGCTGTCATCGGGCCGACGGAAATCGCCTTCGAATGGCAAAAAGCGATATTTCGCGTCAACCTGGCAGCAAAATGCAGTTTTTTAGGGAAAGGAGTTCACCATTTCGGATTTTATGCGTAAGTTTGCACCGAATTTTACAAAAAAACACTACTATAAGGAACTTTATTATGATTAACGCTTTTAAGAAAATTTTGTTGGTAATGGCAATCGTGGCACTCGGTTGCAATGGAGCGTCGGCTTTCGACTGGAGCCAGCTCGGAAGTGCCCTCGGCGGCAACTCAAGCATTGGAAATATCGTCAACAGCATCTTGTCGAGCGACAGCGTGACCGTTGCCGACTTGGCGGGCACATGGACCTACAGCGGTCCGGCAGTGGCTTTCGAGAGCGACAACGCACTTGAGAAGGCCGGAGGCTCGGCAATATCGGCCACGGTGGAGAGCCGCCTGACTCCCTACTACAAAAAGGCCGGACTCGAGGGAATGAAAATGACATTCGACGGCAATGGTAGCATGACCGTGACCCTGACCAACGGCAGGACGCTTCAAGGCACCGTGAAGCAGGGTGCTAAGGCCGGACAGCTGATTTTCAACCTCAGCCGCCTCGGCTCGTCATACTCCGACATGACAGTGCATGTAACCAAGGGCACATCGCTCAGCCTGATGCTCGACGTGAGCAAGCTGCAAAGCGTGGTTTCGGCAGTGGCCTCCTATTCGGGCAACTCCACTGTATCGTCGGTATCGAGCCTGCTCTCCCGCTACAAAGGCATATATGCCGGCTTCAAACTGACGAAATAGTACCGGACACAAGAGCCCCGGCATCAAGTGGCGGCCCTATCTTTTAAAGTAACGCTAAGAGGGCACGATGCTTAACACTCAGCATCGTGCCCTCGTTGTGCTATCACCTACTGCAAGCCCACACGCTATCTCACAGCCACCTGCTTCGACACGGGCTTGCTCTCATTATTGGTGCGGTCGAGCACCGTAACCGAGTATGTGTGTTTTCCTTTGCCGGCAGCAGTGTCCACGTAGCTCGAGGCATCGGTCACATCAATAATCACTCCGTCGCGATACACCACGTAGAAGTGAGCCATCTGCATGGGATCGTCGGTGGCCGGAGCCTTCCATGAGAGCACCACATTGCCACCCGAAGCTCTGACACTTAGCGACTTGGGCTTATCAGGACACACATCGTCAATCCACGGATAAGTGGGAACGAGCGCCACACCGGCCTGCTCCTTCCGTGCGAGCGAGTCGGCTATGCCCTTGTAGTTGCGGGTCACGTCGTAGGCGGGCCACCAACAGTTGCCCTGCACGTTGGGCAGCTCGCGGCTAAGCCTAATCTTGTGGGCAAGCTGATTGGGGTCGGACGAATTGCCCGTATCGCGCTTGTCCATCGTCTTTCGCACCGCCTGACCGAAGTACATGTGCCTGCCGTTGGCATTGTCGTTCCACCAATAGGCGAGCACCTCGCTCGACGCCGCCTTGTGCTCAAGCTCCCAGTAGAGTTGCGGAAGCATATAGTCCACCCATCCCCTCTCGGTCCACAGCAGCACGTCGGCATATAGTGCGTCGTAGTTCTGAAGGCCGTTGGTGTCGCTTCCTCGCGGGTCGCTCTTCTTGTTGCGCCATATCCCGAAGGGGCTGATTCCGAATCTCACCCAGGGCTTACGCGCCACTATGGCATTGTGGATAGCCTCAATAAGCATATCCACGTTGTGGCGCCGCCAGTCGCCACGGTCAGCGCCTCCACCGGTTGCGGCATAGGATGCATCATCGGGGAACTCCTCGCCCTGCTTCGGATAGGGATAGAAATAGTCGTCCATGTGGATGGCGTCGACGTCGTAGCGCGAGATGATGTCATCCACCACCCTCACGATGAAGTCACGGTTCTCCTTCAGTGCCGGGTCGAAATACATCTTCTTGTCGTAGGTCACGAATCGCTCGGGATGCTTATAATATATGTGGTTCTTCGGAAGCACCTCGCCGGGCGATGTCGTCACACGATAGGGATTGAGCCATGCGTGCAGCTCCATGCCTCGCGCATGAGCCTCGGCAATCATAAACTTCAGCGGGTCCCACATCGGCGACGGCGCCACTCCGGCAGTCCCCGTGAGATGCCGGCTCCAGGGCTCAAGCTCCGAGGGATAGAGCGCGTCGGCCTGCGGACGCACCTGAAACACCACGGCATTGCAGCCGGCAGCCTTCAGACTGTCGAGCTGAGCGCACAGATACTGCTTGTTCTCATCGGCCGATTGGCGTGAATACTGGCTTTGGAACACCGTGTGCATCCAAGCTCCGCGGAACTCGCGCTTGGGTAGCGCGGCCTGTGCCGACGCGCACACGCCCATCACCGCCACGGCTACAACTGTAAAAATTCTCGATTTCCTCATTGGTCAATAGTTGTTACGTTTATACGGAATTTAAATAGTAGTCACAAAACATCTTGCCGCATTTCGGCAAATTTCCACAAATATAGGCATTTTTCCGCAACAAGCACTCATTATCCCTTGCCAATCATCGCATCCATCCTCATTTCACCCATTTCGTCGCCCATTTTCCATCCATTTCCACCAAAGGGAAATATTTATTTATTCTGCCGGCGTGTAATCTCGTGGATTTTCACTAAATTTCCTCTAAGAAAGTATAAGACCGATACTATCTTTGTGAGTGGAAAAGA
>JBJEKJ010000037.1:0-46413 GCA_051878575.1 Muribaculaceae bacterium
AAATGGCCCTTAACAATGAGTACAACCGCGTGGAGCCTAATCTTGCCTACAATACCTTAGGCAAGCAGGAGACGCTTGCCAACGCCTACAAGCGCCATAAGGCCGAGGGAAAGAAGCCTATCGCTGCCTGCAATGCCAACTTCTGGGTCGTGACCGGTCATGGCGAGCCGTGGATCAGCTTCATGCTTGGCACGCCATTTGGCGCGGTGGTCTACAATGATACGACATACGTTAATACCAATACCGGCAGCGACTTGTGGAATGGCGGCCCTTATCGCACTGCCAATGCAGCAATCGATCACGACAAGCGCCTGTATATTGGGCAGTCGCTGTGGAGTGGTAAGGTGAAGTCGGAGAAATTCACCTCACCGCTGACACTTGTGCAAATCAACAAGCGCTGCAAGGAGGGTGAGTTGGCACTGTTCAGCACCCCTTTCACCGCCACGCGCACCATCACATCGCCCGATGGCAGCAATTTCGTGTATCTTAACCTCAAGGAGGGCAGCTCCTGGAAGGTGAACGCCGATATGACCTTCGTGGTGGGCGAGGTGAGGCTCGACACCAACGGACAGACGCTCGGCAACTACGACGCTGTGCTCGTGGGTGAGGGCTCGGTCTATGAGCCTGAGCTTGCCAAGCTCGCAGTGGGCGACGAGGTGGTGATTAACGAGGGCTGGGCCACGCTCGACGGTGGTATAGCACCTGCCATAGAGAATATGGTGGAGGGTAATGCCATGGTGATGAAGGATGGCGAGCTCACAGGCCGCAACTATGATGAGAACTACAACTCGATGACCTACTCGCGCTGCGCCTACGGATGCGACAAGACGGGTAAAATCCTATATATGATGGTTGTCGACAAGTCGACCAACGACTATGGAATATCGGCAGGCTGCTCTACAGCCGAGATGTGCCAGCTTTGGAAATATCTCTGTCCCGACTTGTGGAACGTGACCAATTTCGATGCCGGAGGCTCGGCTCAGATGATGCTTAACGGAAGCGTAATCAACAAGACCACCGAGGGGACTCCGCGAGCCGTGGCTTGCGGATGGATGCTCTACTCGTCGGCTCCGGGCAACGACACCGAGATTGCCTCCATTCAATTCGAGCAGCCGCACATGCACATGCCTATCCTGTCGTCGTTCTCACCGCGTGTGCTCGGCTACAACAAATATGGCGAGATTATCGACCGCGACGTGAAGGTGACCTACGAGATAAGCGATAATATCGGCACTTCCGAGGGCGATGTGGTGATTGCCAAGTCGAATGCCGGAATGGGCACTATAACAGCAAAGTATGCCGATGGTATCACCGTGACGGCACCAATCGAGGTGCTGCCTGCGCAAATGGCGCTGCGTGTGAAGCCTGCAATCCTTATTGACGCCTCACGCGAGTATCCTGTGGAGGTGATTGCCAATATCGGCACCGAGACTTTCTTCTATGAGCCGGGACGACTTAACTGGACTGTGGCCGACAACAGCGTGGTATCGATAGAGAATGGCGTGCTGAGAGGCTTGAAGGAGGGCGAGAGCGATATCTCATGCGAGCTCGAGGGGTTCGCCGACAACACAACCGTGAGGGTGGAGATTGCCAATGCGCCGCAGATTAATGTCGACTGGACCGGCTGGGAGCTCAAAGGCTCGGGCAAGAACATGGTGCTATCGTCTGACGGCGTGCTGTCGATGACCTACAACGGAGGCCGTGGCGCTTACATAAGTCTGAAGAAAGCCCATGCGTTCTACAGCCTTCCCGACAAGATTTGGCTTGATTTCACCACTACGATACCCATGCAGTCGCTTCAGGTCGATTTCCGCGCCAATACTACCACGAGTGCCAACTACTTGGTCTTCGGCAAGGATGATGGCGGTTTTGAGGCCAACACAAGATACAAAATCGAGCTTCCAATCAGCGACCTTGGCGATCCTGCCGACATAAGCCTGTATCCTATCCGCTTGAACGAGCTTCGCTTCAATCCGCGCACGTCGGGGTACACGTCGGGTGAAAACTCGATTACAATTCACGGCCTCTATGGCGAGTATTCCAATTATTCGGGCGTGGAGAGAGTGGAAGGCAATGCCGAGGCGGCCATAAAGGTGTATCCGAATCCTGTGACCGACGGTGTGTTCACCGTGTGTGCCGATGGCGCCGAGAGTGCCGACGTGGGCATTTACAATCAGGCCGGCGCGCTCGTCTATGGCGATGTGCTCCGCGTGAGTGGAGGCAGTGCGACGGTTGAGGCGGCACTGCCGGCCGGCATTTATTTCGTGAAGGTGGTTACGCCCGCGGCAAGCAAGGTGACCAAGCTGATAGTGAGATAATAGATAGGAGTTTATACACACGACAGTGCGCCGCATTTCCATCAAGGAGTGCGGCGCACTATTCATTATGCGGCAAGCAGTTATTTCTTTGTGGCGTTCACCGTCGATACTTCAGTGGTAGAATCGTCCTCGTTGGCGCCCATTTTCACCACAATGTTGTCGTAGGTGTAGGTTGCCACCACTTTATTGTTGTTGGCATTTATCATGTCGAACTCCAGGCGGTAAGTTCCCTCGAAGAGCTTGGCCTTGGCAATCTCGTTCACATTGTAGGAACTTGGAATGGTATACATCGGGTCGGCGCCGGCAGCGTCGTCCTGATGCCACACTTTTATGTTGGCAACAGTGTAGTTGGAGGCATTTTTCAGAGCCAGGACACCGAAACGCTTGCGGTTAGGCGGTGTTATGGTCTGGCTGTAGCACATATTGGAGAACAGATCGAAGGTCTGCTCTTTTTTGTCGTATGCCGGACGGTACCAGCTCCAGGTGGCATATACCGGCTGCACGAGCACTTCAAGAATGAACGATACATCGGAGTTGTCCTCTACGCCGGCTGTTCCGTATGGAATTTTCCATATCCATTGGTTTTGGCAGGTCATATCGGTGCGGCACAAGTCGGGGTATCCATTTCCGTCCTTGCTCTTGTCGTAGTCGGTGGAATTGTTGATGTTCTGCACGATATAGTCGTAGATAACTTTGGCATCCTTGGTGCTGAGGTTTGTCTTTACGTCTTGCAGGCTATAGGAGTGCGATTTCGACCATGAAGCACTAAAACCGAGCGACAAAGAAGCATCCACCTCATCTGTCGATTTGCCGGTGCATGACAATGAACCCGTAAGTCCCAGCGACGATGAGTAAGTGTAGTTGGTGCTTGCATTCACCGTCTGTGGCTGCGGATTCTGGTAGAAGCTGAGTCCGCTGATGGGTCTGTTAGCTTGATCCATAAGCGTATAAGATACATTCATCTTTTTCATGTAGTATCCGATGATGTAGTTTCGAGTAGCTCCATGCTTGTTCTTGCAGGGATGCCATACGTCGGCATTATGGGCGGTAATACTGCCTTCCACTATGTAGTAATCTCCCTGAGCGTCGGTTACGCTGTTGCAGGAGTACATGAACAGCGGATAGATTTTGTAATCGATGGTAATGTCGCCATAGGCTCTGAGGTAGTCATCGTCGCTAAGGGCAGTGGATAGAATCTTGTTATCGAGATCTACGGTCATCTGCGTGGTGAATCGGCGGTAGCTGTTGGAAATGTTCACCGTGGGGTCGTAGCCGGTAGAGTTTGCTCTCGACTCCGTGTTCTCGGCAAATGTCCTGTCAATCCATTCTATGAAATTGTCGAGGCGCTCGATAAAGTAGGTATCGTCGTGGGCGTGCGCGGCCTCCTGTTTCAGGTTGTCCCATTCTTCGTCGTCTTCCGATTCGTCGTAGGCTCCGGCTGCTTTCAGGTCATCTATCGATACTGCGTCGGCATTGTTGGAAGGCTCTGCGTCGGGGAGTGTGAGAATTGAGTAGACGCACGATTGGTTGTAGGCATAGATGAACAGGTTGGCGTCGATTTTCTGCGGCATCGATGCCGGGTGTTCGTAGGATGCCGCATATTTCGCGAAGGCATCTTTGTCGGGGTTCACGAGCACCACCAATCCTCCGGCATCGTAGAAGTCGTCGATTGCTTTGGCGTTGCCGGTCAAGTCGGTGTTGGAGAAGAACGCTATTTTAGCATCTTCGAGCGAGGCTGGCACCGGGAAGCACTTTTCGATAGCCTCACGCTCCTCCATGTCGGTTATGGTTGAGCTTATGCATGTAGGCACTGAGGATGTGACCACTTGTTTCTCAGGATTATCGGCAGGTATGGGGTCCTCATCGCTGTGGCAAGAGAATAGGCACATTGCTGCTGCCATAATGCCAAAAAAAACTTTAGGTTTCATAGAAATAAAAATATAAGTTAATAATAAAGCAATTTAGTCTGTTGAGTAATATATATGTTGCTTTTTATCGCAAAAGTAATGATATTTTGAACAATCAGCAATATTTCAGTGGCAATATATTGGATTTTATCAGAAAATCGGGTCAATTGCGTCAATTGCGTCATTTTCGGGTTAAAATATGTTAATTTTAAAGCTCTTATATTGTCTTTCAATGTATTAGTACATACATTTGTTGTTGTAAAAAATAAAAAAACAATCAATTTATCACAATATGAAACGCAAAATTTTCTTGATGATGGCTGCTGTAGCCGCTCTTGTGGCACAGGCGGCAACGCTGTCGCCCGCGCAGGCGATAAAGCGCCTGAAAATCGATGAGGCAAGGAGCCCGATGCTTAAATCGGTGACAGCCTCGGCACATCCGGCATTCACGGCCACCACTGCCGACGGCTCGCCCGCCATCTATGCTTTTGCCTCAGGCGAGGGCTATGTGTTTGTGGCGGCCGACGACGTGGCAGTGCCACTGATAGGCTATACCGACGGCGGCAGCCTCGATTTCGGCAATCTGCCGACGAATATGCGCTCATGGCTCGATATGTGGGCAGAGATTATAGCCCAAGTGTCGGCAAATCCCGAGAAATACCGCTCAAGGCGCATTGCCAAGCCTGCCGCGGCAAGTTTTGCGGCGATAGAGCCTATAATCACCACAAAGTGGAGTCAGGACGCTCCCTACAACAATTATTGCCCTGAGTCGGATGGCAGGCACTTCTATACCGGCTGCGTGGCCACTGCCATGGCACAGGTGATGAACGTGCACCGCTATCCAAGTGACTGCGGCAAAGGCTCTATAAGCTATCATCCTGCAAGTTGGGAGGGCGATGAGATACTATCGATGGACTTCTCGAAACTGAGATTCAGCTGGGATGATCTCGTCGACGATTATTCACAGAGCTACACCGAGGCTCAGGCCGATGCCGTGGCTACGCTGATGAAGGCTTGCGGCTACTCGGTGATGATGGACTACACTCCTAATGTGTCGAATTCCTATGCCATCGACGTGGAGAACTCCTTAAAGACTTATTTCGGATATAGCAGCATGGCCACGTATCGCTTACGCTCATATTATGATACCGAGGCGTGGGACGGCATGCTGCTCGACAATCTTTCAAAGGGCTATCCGGTGTTATATTCAGGGCAGTCGTCGACAGGAGGCCATGCCTTTGTGTGCGACGGTAGTAGTGCCGACGGACTTTTCCATATCAATTGGGGATGGGGCGGTACTGCCAATGGCTATTTTTCTCTCGATGTGCTCGACCCCTACTATGAGCCTGCCGGTGGATATGGCAGCGGATATAGTATTAGCCAAGGCGCCATCTTCAATATTTATCCTGCCGTGGACGGTGAGACCGCTCCATCGCGCGCACTCAATATGGGCGGTGCGCCCGATATTGATATCAAGGACGGCGTAATGTCAATTTCAGGCTCGGAAAGCTATGCCCTGATGCTGTATTCTCGCAGGGAGCTAACGTTTGACTGTGCAGTGCAGTTTTCCAAGCTCGACGAGAACCGCAATAGGGTAGGCGACCCTTTCTACCGCACGGCCTACGGTGACCAAGGCGCTTTGGAGAATTTTACACTGCCCGGCTTTTCGGAGGTGGATAAAGTGACTTGCCCGATGAGCGGACTTGAGGATGGCATATATGAGATACGGCTTATGACGCGCGACAAGAATGCGCCCGTGCAGGAATGGATTCCGGTGCTCTGTCCCGCCATTTTCCAGCAGAGCGCATATATCAAGTCGGAGAATGGCGAGGTTACGGCATTTCCCGGCGATGCCGATATCGACAAGGTGGCTTTCCCCGTATTTGAGGCGCTGTCGCCAATATATCCCGGACGTCCTATCAGGCTCCGGACCGTGGCAAAGAACAACGGCGACAAGGCTATTACGATATGTTTCTCGGCCGCGATGCTCATAAATGGGAAGCTTGCCGAGACGATGGCCTCGCAGACAATAACACTGCAACCCGGAGAGGAAAAGGAGAAAGTATGGCTTACGCAATATGCGGAGTCGACGTCACTTAAGGCCGGCGACGAGGTGGCATTGATGCTTGTAGACAAGACGTGTCATATCCCATACGAGGGCGCGACGCTGAATAGTGTGGTGAGCGAGTACAATCCTGATATTGAGGTTGAGGGAATGAAGGTCACGGGATCGAAGCTCATTGATGGAGTGTACACCGTCGACTCCCGCGAAATAAGATTCACAGGCAAGTTGACAGCCAAAAAGGGCTGTATAATGGAAGAGATAGCGCTGGGTCTCTTTAATGACGACGGCTCGGTGATAGGATACCAGGATGTGTCGAATGGATTCATCATCGTCAACGAGGGCGAGAGCCAAGACCTGAGCACGACCATATTCTTCAAATCGGCGACGCTTGGCACTCATTATGTGGCTTGCCTTATGCGGGTAGTGGGCGACACTATGATGCCGCTTGTGGCAACCGCCGAGGGGCAGAACGATCCGTCGACCTACTTGGCGTTCGCAATCACGGAGCCAAAGGGGCTGAAGCAGCCCGAGGCGCCTTTCGACTTTGTCACCGTGAAGGATTTTTCGATGCACACACAGGCTTCGATAGGGGAGAACTGTATGCCGGTTTGGCTCGATAAGGATGTGGAGCAGTATCGGCCCGGTATCGTTGCGGCTACGATAACGCTGAGCGCTGCCGATGTGCCCGATGAGGTTCCGCAGGTTTCCGACAATAGGCTGTGTGCGTCGCTTGCTACTATGTATGGCGACTCTATAAAGTATAAGGATGTGGATTTGGCCGATTTTTATGGTAGCATGGAAATGTTTGACGAATTCAATAAGACATACTCTCAGGCCTTGATGATGAAGCTCGCCGGACGCTATGAGCGCACCGTGGAGATTCCCGGACTTGGTTTCACCATGCGCGACACCATTAATTTCAATGAGGAGCCTATGGCAAGATATATGGTCGACCCGACGTTCAAAGTGGGCAAGCCCGTGTCGGGACGATTGCTGTTCTCGACAGGTTATCCCTACGACCTTTCGAGCCTCGACGGCAGCGAGGAGGCAACCTTGAGGGTGCTTCATCACGACATATCCACCAATGAGCCTTCGGAGTGGCTCTCAAGCACCGCTCCGCTGCGATTCAATGCCGGCAAGAGAGAATATCTTGCCGTGACCGACTCAACCGACTTCGTGCTCGGCGATGACGTTCCGCTTGGATTGTACACCGCCAACGTGTCGGCAAATTGGGGCGATATTCACACCTCATTCGAGTTTAGCGTGGTTGACACGCTGCGTGCGGAGGTTACGCTTCCCAATCGGGAGTTTGCGCCAAAAGCCACTATCGCGGCCGGTGTGAGGATGAACTACGGCTATCCTTACGTCAGCGCAGTGGGCGCTGATAAGCTGCCCACCGTGCGAATAGCGGCTGCTTTGCGAAAGAAGGGAGGCAATGAGCCGGTGCTTGCCGACACCACAGTGCTTGCCGACGCCGCATTGGCATATACCGACTTGGATATGACTAAGGAGGTGAGCATTGATCTATCGAAGTGTGATTTTGGCACTCTGCCCGATGCCGGCGTGGAATATGACCTCGACATAACGATTATATTCAATGGCGAGAGGCAGTATGCGGTGACGAATACTGTGCTGATAACAAATAAACCGGTGGGAGTGGAGCCTGTGTCGATTCGCGAGATTGAGCATGACAATGCCATCTATCGTATCGATGGCGTGCGAGTAGACACTACACAGGGAAACTTGCAACCGGGTATCTACATCTCACGTGGACGAAAGATAGTAATCACCCGATGATTCGCGGGAGGTAGAAGAAGGCGGTTTATCCAAAGCGTGGCCGAGTGTCTATGATGTTGACGCTCGGTCACGACGTTTTCTGCCGATTCGGTCTCCTCCGCGGCTTTTCTACTGCTGCGACGACTCGAGGGTGGCGAGGATTTTCTTCAACTCGGCGTCGGTCGACTGGAGTTTTGCCTTGCACACTTTGAGCAGCGTGAGTGAGCGCGAGGTTAGTGCTGAGAGGTTGTCGATGTTGCAGTTCTCGCTCTGCATCTCGCGTACTATTTTCTCAAGTTCGGCAATGGCCTCGGTATATGTCATTTCTTGTTTCTTGCTTTCGTCCATTGGTCTGGATATTTAGGAGTTTGGTTTTACTATGGATGTCACCGCCCCTTTGGCAAGGTGTGTGACAATGGTGTCGCCGGCGGTGAGCTTGTCGGCGTCGGTCACGGCGCGTCCGTTAAGCGTGGTCAGCGAGTATCCGCGGCGCAGTGTGTTCTGCGGCGAGAGAATGTCGATTTTCTCGTGAATTGCCGTTAGTCGCATCTTCTCGCGCATCAGGGCTTGCGATGAGGCTTGCGACATCGATTGGAACAGGAACCGCAGCCTTTCGAGCGACGAGTTGATGCGGTTTTGTGCCGTGATTGGCACTATTTTCATCAAATGCTCGAGTTTTGAGCCGTTTCGCTCCACAATATTCGTGGCAATAAGCGGAATCGTGCTCGAGAAGTATTGCATTTGTTGCTTTGCGCTGTTTAGGTAGTCGCGCACGATGTCGGTAATGGCGTCTCTAAGCTCGTCGACGTGTGCGAGGGCCTCCACGCCGCATCCGATCAGCAGCTCGGCCGCCGCCGTTGGGGTCTTCACCCTTCGGCAAGCCACATAGTCGAGAATCGTCACGTCGCGCTCATGCCCTATGCCCACTATCACCGGCAGCGGGAATTGGGCCACGTAGGAAGCGAGCGAGTAGTCGTCGAAAGCGTTGAGGTCGGAAGTGGAGCCGCCACCGCGGATTATCACCACGCAGTCGAAGAGTTGGATATTGTCGTTGATGCGGTCGAGTGCCGCCATCACTGTAGGCACGGTGCTCTGGCCCTGCATCACCGCAGGAAAGAGGCAGGTGTAGAATTGCAGCCCGTAGGCGTTGTTTTGCAGCTGGTTCATGAAGTCGCCGTAGCCTGCCGCACCTGCTGCCGACACTATGGCGATTCGCTGTGGGAATATCGGGAACTCGAGCTGCTTGTTCATGTCGATGATTCCCTCGGCTTTCAGTCGGGCGAGAATCTCGCGGCGAATACGCTCCATGTCGCCTAATGTATAGCTCGGGTCGATGTCGGAGATTATGAGCGATATTCCGTATTGCTCATGGTAGTTGACCGACACCTCCACCATCACCTTCATTCCGCTGCGCAAGTCTTGTCCGGTCACTTGCAGGAACTTGTGGCGCAGGGTTGGTAGTCGGTTAGCCCAGATGATTCCCCGCATCTTTGCCACTGTGGCTCCGGTGCGCTCGTCTTTCTCCACAAGCTCGAGATAGCAGTGTCCGCCGCGCACGTTCACGTCG
Source organism: Muribaculaceae bacterium (assembly GCA_051878575.1). Taxonomy (GTDB): domain Bacteria; phylum Bacteroidota; class Bacteroidia; order Bacteroidales; family Muribaculaceae; genus CALZFJ01. The sequence goes on from JBJEKJ010000037.1 coordinate 9,634, forward strand.
CTGAGGTCGGCACGAATCCAGCAGTTGCACACGGCCGGGTTCATCAACAGCCGCTTGATGCGGTTGTTGAAGTCCCGGAGTGTTATTGCTTGGCTTTGTTGCCCGTCCATCGGTTCAGTCACACGTTAGTCGCGGTTGCCGAAGAACCGGAGCAGATAGATGAACAAGTTAATGAAGTCGAGATATAGCGACAGCGCTCCGAGTGTTGCCACGTTCTCGGTCTGGTCGGGAGAGCTGTAGGCAATCATTGTCTTTATCTTCTGGGTGTCCCATGCGGTGAGTCCGATGAATATTGCCACGCCTGCGAAACTTATAATCCACTCCATTGAGGAGCTGTGCATGAAGATGTTGACCACGGTGCATATAATCAGTCCGATAAGAGCCATAAACAGGAATGAGCCGATGCGGCTTAGGTCCTTGTCGGTGAAATAGCCATAGATCGACATTGCGGCAAATACGCCGGCCGTGATGGCGAATGTGCTCACCACCGATGCGGCAGTGTAGATGAGCAGAATCAGCGACAGAGTGACGCCGTTCAGTATGGAGTAGACGTAGAACAGCAGTGTGGCCACCGACGAGTTTACGCCTTTGGCAATTTTGCTCGTGAGCACCAATACCATTATCAGCTCGGCTACACACAGGCCTATGTAGATAAACGAATTGGATATGAGCGCCATTGATATTGCCGGAATAGAGGTGCAGATGTAGGCCGTTATGGCCGACACTACTAATGCAAGGAACATTTTCACATACACGCGGCGCATTACTTGCGATATGCTGATGCTTGCCGTGTAATTTTGCTGGTTGCTTAAATTGTAATTTTCCATTTTAGTTGTGCTTTTTGTGATTTCTTGTATTTATAAGGCACCGTGCCTGCGTGTATTGCGGCACGGGGCCCGATTCAGGGTGTGACCGTAGTCGGAGATGTGTGGCTACATGCGGTTAGGCACCTCGATGCCCAGCAGCCCGGTGGCGCGTCTCACGATGGTTCCCACAACCTCCGATAGCTTGATGCGGAATGAGCGCACAGCCTCGTCGCTCTCTTTCATAATCGAGTAGTCGTGATAGAATTGGTTGTACTCCTTCACGAGATCATACACGTAGTTGGCGATTTGGGCGGGGCTGTAGCTGCGTCCGGCCTCGGCCACTACTCCGGGGAAGTCGGCAAGACGCTGAATGAGGGCAATCTCCTTCTCATTAGGCTCCACGTCGGCAATCTCGGCCGTCATTCCTGCCTCGGCGGTCTTGCGCATGAGCGACATGATTCGGGCGTAGGTGTACTGGATGAACGGGCCCGTGTTGCCATTGAAGTCGATCGACTCCTTGGGGTTGAAGGTCATGTTCTTGCGCGGATCCACCTTCAGAATGAAGTATTTCAGCGCGCCAAGACCGATAATGCGGGCAATTTCGGCAGCCTCGTCCTCGGGAATATCGTTCAGCTTGCCCATCTCATTCGAAATCTGGCGGGCGTTGGCTATCATCTCGTCCATAAGGTCGTCGGCATCGACCACCGTTCCCTCGCGCGACTTCATCTTGCCCTCGGGAAGCTCCACCATTCCGTAGGAGAAGTGAACGAGGTCCTTTCCCCACTTGAATCCGAGCTTGTCGAGCAGCAGCGAGAGTACCTGGAAGTGGTAGTTCTGCTCATTGCCGACCACGTATATCATCTTGTCGATGGGGAAGTCTTGATAGCGCAGCTTTGCCGTGCCAATGTCCTGTGTCATATACACCGAGGTGCCGTCGCTGCGCAGGAGCAGCTTGTGGTCGAGTCCGTCGGCTGTCAGGTCGGCCCACACAGAGCCATCCTCGCGGCGATACATAATTCCTTTCTCCAATCCTTCGAGCACCTTCTCCTTTCCTTCGAGATAGGTGTTGCTCTCGTAGTAGATTTTGTCGAAATCCACCCCGAGTCGCTTGTAGGTCTCGTCGAAGCCGGCATACACCCACTCGTTCATCATCCGCCACACGCTGCGCACGCTCTCGTCGCCGGCCTCCCACTTTTTCAGCATCTCGCGGGCCTCCTGCATGAGCGGCGAAGCCTTCTCGGCCTCCTCGTCGCTCATTCCCTGCTCTTTGAGAGCCTTCAGCTCGGCCTTGTAGTGCTTGTCGAACATCACATAGAAGTCGCCGATAAGGTGGTCGCCCTTCTTGCCGGCCTTTTCGGGAGTGATTCCGTCGCCCCACTTCTCCCAAGCGAGCATCGACTTGCAGATGTGGATGCCACGGTCGTTCACGATATTGGTCTTCACCACCTTGTAGCCGTTGGCCTTCATAATCAGCGAGAGGCTGTAGCCGAGCAGGTTGTTGCGCACGTGTCCGAGGTGCAATGGCTTGTTGGTGTTTGGCGACGAATATTCAATCATCACGAGCTCGCTGTCGTCGGTGGCCTGACGGAAGCCATAGTCGGGCGTCTCGGTGATGTGGCGCAGCACGCCGTTCCAGAATTTAGGCTCGATTACGATGTTGAGGAATCCCTTTATCACGTTGAAGGATCGCACTGCGTCGCAGTTGGCGACAAGATGCTCGCCAATCTCCTGAGCGGTAGCCTCGGGCGACTTTCTCGACGCCTTCAGAAACGGGAACACGACCACAGTGAGGTTTCCCTCAAATTCTTTCTTGGTAGTTTGAGGCACAATCTTTGAAGCCTCAAAGTCGACACCGAAGAGTGCCTTTACGGCATCGGCGGTAGCTTGCGATATGATGTTATCTATCGACATATCAATACGTGGTTACAATCAGTTAATAATTAATTCGTAGAAAATTCACCTGAATATGCGAAAAAACCGCATATTAGGTGACAAAATTACGAAAAATATCCCACATTGCGAAATCAATTCCCCACTTTGCCAAAAAATCACCTCCAAAACCGCGCGAAAAGCCAATGTGGAGTTTCCTGAAAGCGAGTGCGGCGGGCGTTTTCATAATGATTTATTGGTTTGTGATAGAGGATATTGGAATCTTGTTGATGGAGTGGATTATTTCGCCTGACGCAGTGACGCCCTCTATTGCGATGGTGTAGGATGGAGATGCGGCGTCGGTGGTGTGGAACGAGAAGCGCGAGTGTCCGTCGGTGTCGATTCTCACGCTCGGATTCCAGTAAACGGTGCTGCGAAGATCACTGCCATCGCTTTCGGCGTGAACTTCGTAGCAAGGACTATAGAATTGTGCCGGCTTTTGGTAGCCGAGTGGAGTGATTGCCTTGAAATTGGGGCTGAGCTGCTTGCTTTCAACTTCCGAACCGTCTTTGGTTAGGATGCGTATCACTCCTCCCGCTGCTCGCGGACCGAGAAATACGGCATCGTTTGGCATAATGAAGTCGATTTGCTTCACTATGCTGAAAGGAGCCACCATCTCAATGTCGCCTATGTTGATGGCTTTATTGCCTTCGGAGTAGGCGACGCCAAGTTTGTCTTGAGGATAAACTAATCCGGTTGAGCCAACCTCAGGTCGGGCGTATGATGGCATAGCGGCGTTATAGCCTGCTATGGTGCTCTCAAAAAATGAGCCATCTATCATGATGCCTATGGCTCTGTGGCGATAATACACATTGCCTTGCTCCACCGTTATCCCTGCAAACCTTCGCAGCAGTTCCTCGTAGGAAGTGATGGCTTGTTTTGAAAAGTCCTTGTAATCATAGCTGCGGTGAGCTAATACCGAGAAAACGTCGGTCACGGCTATCTTCTTTTTGGCTTTTACCAATATTTCATCAAGTAGTACCGACATGCTGCCATCCAAGTTCAGCCGAGCATATTCATTGTTGATAAATGAATTCTCGGGGGCTGAATTCACCGGCTGATTTGGAGAAAACCTTATTGCTGAAGGCAGATTGATGATAGGAAACTCCAACTCATCGATAGTGAAGTTCATTTCATTCTTTTTTTTGTGATTAAGGGCTTGCACCACAAACTTGGTGCCATCGGGCAAATCGAATCCATTAAGGAAAAACCTCCCGGTGCTGTCGGTGCGTGTTACGCTGTAGAACATGCGGTTTGGGGCTATGATGTTCACTTCGGTGTCGGCAAGGGGCTTGCCGCGCCATAGCGATTTCACTGTGCCGCTGATTTCCTGCCCTCGCTCGATAGGAATCGGAGGCTCGGTATAGATGCCTTGAAGCGTTTGTGGAATGTTGTAGCGTCGCCACCCTTGAGTCAGCATAAGCGCGTCGAGAGCCTCAAGTGAGTTATCGGCATCAGTGAAATACCGGGCTGCGTCTTCTATGTATCCGCGCAAATCACTTTGCAGCAAGAGATTCGATAGAATTGAAACCGTGCTGTCACGACGCACGGTATTGTCGTCGGTGACAGCTACGGCATACGACCCTGATTGCACGCCAAAATTGCTTAAATCGACATCTATAGTCACCTTCTCGCGTGAGGAATATGACGCTTTGTCGGCTGCCAATGAAGCGACAGCATCCTTTCTGCGATTGAAAAGCAGCCTCTCGCTGAGCACTCGTCCATTGTCGTCGAGCAACAGCACTTGAAGCACTCCCTGTGGTAAGTTGCCGAGGTCGACAGAGGCAAACTCACCAGTGTGCAGCGTTCCGGCGTGCAGCAATGCGCCCCGTTCCTGCACAATGATGTTGCACTTGATGCCATTGGTGACTCCTACAGCCTCAATAGCGGCCATATTGCCGTGTTTTGAAACAGTGACGTGCACTACTTGTGCGTCGCCTCTTGCCTGTGGCAATGGCACAATGCAGCATTGCTTGCCTTGATTGTCAAATATCACTTTATATCTCTCACCGGCTTGAGCGGCTATCGTGAAATAGCCCATACCACGATGCAATGATTTCAGCGTGGTCACTACATTGCCGCCAGAGTCAACTACCCGCCCTGTTACGTCACGCCCCAATCCGTCGCATCCAATAGCCTTGAAGCCCACTTTGCATGCCTTGCCCGGAATAATGTAGCCGCCTTCGGGGTGTAGTGTCACAGAGATACTGTCGCTCGTCGTATCACGCAAATCGATGTATTTCCTGATTTCATCGTTGATTTCCACAAGCAAAAGCCTGTCATCCGGTTCAATTTCCAGCACTTGCGGTGAATTTCCTTTCACAAGTTGCTTCCTTTTCCCGGTCGGATGCTCTATTACGAAATTCTCGTATGCTATGTGTTCGCCATTACTCCTGTCATTATACTCAATCTGCACTTTCCGCTCGCCATTGAGCTCCGGTAGAAGTTTGTAGGGAATATCCACTTTCGTGGAAAATGCACTTGACACCATCACAGGCTTCTTGAAGAAATACTCTTCGCCGGCATTTTCCATAAACATCGTGTATGCCGCAAGCATGAATCTGCCCTCAGCCATTTTTGCGTCAAGCGGCAAATAACCACAAAACTCTCCCTTGCGACTGATAATTTTCACCCTGCGTTCGACTTGATTAAACGGATTGCGCAGTTCCACATATACATATCGGCTTGCATCTACCGGGCGGTGGCTTGAGGCATCGACCACAAATGCGCGAAGCCAGATGGTATCGCCCGCCATATAGTGCTCCTTGTCGGTGGTGACGTGTATTTTCTCCTGCGGATATACATACCGCTGCATCGCCATCCTCGTGGCAAGAGTGTCGGCCGGTTCCATGCCCCAAACGGCGAAGTGGGACAAATTGTTTATGCCGAAAATAATCGCAATTATGGCTGAGAACCGTAGGCGTATCATTATAAATCATTTTAGCTCCACAAATATACAACAAACCAATGAGATTCCACACCGGTAGAAAAGAAATGTTTTTATAATGGAGTGAATATGTATAAGTGATATGTGATCGGGCGCTTTTGCGGGGATTAGCGGAGGTGGTGTGCGAGGTAGTGGGAGCGGCAGGAGAGGTGGAATACTGCCACGCCGGCGGCATTTACGGCTGCCGCCACTACGAATGCGCTGTGGTAGCTTATAGCCTCGGCCACGGCGCCGCCCACGAGCACTCCGAGCCCGATGCCTACGTCCCACGAAGTGAGCAGGGTGGAGTTGGCAGTGCCGCGTTGCGAGTTTGGGGCAAGGTTGATGAACATGCTCTGGTATGCAGGGAACATGTGGCCGTTGCCGAGACCGATGATTATCGCTGTGGCGTAGTAGGCCACGGGATGTGACACGGTGGCAAAGAGTATGTATCCGAACATTGAGAATGTGGCTCCGAATGCCGCATTCTGCACGATCTTGCCTTTTCGGAGCGAGCGTCCGCCTATGAGTCGCGACACCATTAGCCCGATGGCGGCGAGCATGAAAAATGTGCCGGTGCCGCCGCTCATGCCGAGCTCGTCGCGGCAATATATTGCCAGATAGTTGGACAGGACTCCGAAGCTGAACGAGAGGCATGCCATCGACACTCCGAGTCGCCATCCCGGCAGCAGGAAGAAGTGGTCGAGCGATAGCGGTTGCCTGCCGGCCTGCTGCCGCTTGCGTGGCTTTATAGTCCAATCGATAGCGAGGCCTATTCCTGCCGTTATGAGCGACACGGCAAAGATATAGTTGAAGTCGGGCACTATGTTGTATAGGCATAGCCCCACTGTGGGGCCTATTGCCATGGCTATGTTGTTGCTAAGACCGTAGTAGCCTATTCCCTCGGCACGCCGCGATGGGTAGAGCACGTCGATTGCCATTGTGCTGCTTGCCACGGTTAGTGCTCCGAAGGGGAATCCGTGCAGAGTGCGGATTATGGCAAAGAGCAATACCGACCATGCGAGGAAATAGCCGGCAAAGAATATGAAGAACAGGAAATAGCATAGCAGCAGCATCGTCTTGCGGTTGAAGCTGTCGACCATCCATCCGCTGAATGGGCGCACCATCAGGGCCGTGAGCGTGTAGCCCGAGAGCACGATGCCTATCATTTGCTTGTCGGCATCGAAAGTGTCGCGCAGGTAGAGCGGCAATACCGGCATCACAACGTAGAATGCGAAAAAGAGAAGGAAATTTCCGGTGAAAACCTTCAAGAAATTCCCATTCCACAATTTCTCCGTTGTGCTATTGCCTGCTGTCATCTTCCCGCTAATGTCCGTTTTATTGTTGTCAGTCAACCCGCTCGCCGAGCAGTGTGGCGCTCGACACGCTGTTCACTCTCACTGTGATGAAGTCGCCGGGCTTCTCGCCGTTGGCAGGGAACACTACCACCTTGTTTTGCTGCGTGCGGCCGTACATGTCGCTCCGAGAGCGCTTGGAGTATCCCTCGACGAGTATCTCGAAAGTCTTGCCTACATCGCGGCGGTTGCTTTCAAGCGACAGCTCGTTCTCCAATGCAATCATGCGGTTAAGGCGCTCTATTTTCACCTCCTCGGCCACATCGTCGGGGAGGAATTTCGATGCGAAGGTGCCCGGCCGCTCAGAGTATTTGAACATGAATGCCGAGTCAAACACCACCTCACGCATCAGGCTTAGCGTCATCTCAAAGTCTTCCTCGGTCTCGCCGTGGAAGCCGGTGAACATATCGGTGCTGATGCCGCAGTCGGGAATCATGCGGCGTATAGCCGCTATGCGGTCGAGATACCACTCCCGGGTGTACTTGCGGTTCATGGCTTTAAGCACCGAGTTGCTGCCCGACTGCACCGGCAGGTGAATGTGGTTGCATATATTATTCCGGCTCGCTATCATGGCTATAATCTCGTCGGACATATCCTTGGGGTGCGAAGTGGTGAAGCGCACGCGCATCTCGGGTGCGGCGTCGGCCACCATGCCGAGCAGAGTGGCGAAGTCCACCACCTTTCCGTCGTGGGGCGAGACATAGCGGTAGCTGTTCACGTTCTGCCCGAGCAGCGTCACCTCCTTGAAGCCTTTGGCCCTTAGGTCGTGCAGCTCGTTGAGGATGCTTCCCGGCTCACGGCTGCGCTCGCGTCCGCGGGTGTAGGGCACTATGCAGTAGGAGCAGAAGTTGTTGCAACCGCGCATGATGCTGATGAAACCGCCTATTTTGTTGGCCCCTATTCGCGCCGGAATCACGTCGCGGTAGGTCTCGGTGAGCGACAGGTCGATGTTGATGGCTTTCTCGCCATTCTCGGCGGCGGCCGTCAGGCTTGGCAAGTCGAGGTAGGAGTCGGGCCCTGCCACTATGTCTACGCCGTGCTCATTGATAAGGGTCTCCTTCATGCGCTCGGCCATGCAGCCAATGATTCCCACAATGAACCTCTTGCCGCGCTTCTTGCGAATGGCGGCTAATTGGCTGAGGCGCGAGAAGATTTTCTGCTCGGCGTTGTCGCGAATCGAGCATGTGTTTAAGAACACCGCATCGCAGCTCTCAATGTCGTCGGTCACGTCGTATCCTGCCATTTTCATCACCGAGGCCACAACCTCGCTGTCGGCCACGTTCATCTGGCATCCGTAGGTCTCGATGAATAGCTTTTTGCTGTTTTCGCCGCCGGCATAGCTCAGGCGTACGCCCTCGGCAATCTTGTTAGTCACGTCGCTCATGTTATGTGTCCGTTGTTCTGTTATTCTTTTTTTTAACGCTGCAAAGTTAGATATAATTATCGACATTATAGACCGGCGGGATAAAGATTTTTCTTCCGGGGAGGGTTGCTTAGGTGTTGATTCTTCAGTTGATTCTTCAGCGCTTAGGTGTGCGTGAAGCTGTTTTGGGGCTTTGCGGCGTGGAAAATGTGGGAAATTTGGCGGTTACGATTGGTTTTTGTCAAAGCATGGCGATTTATTGGGAAAAAAAGTCTACTTTTGTACTCAATCGTGGCATTATTGTAGGCACTACACTGAGTCAAAGCACGGGTTTTCGGGACGCGGACGTTGAGCTACGGGTATAATAGTCGTGGTAATGTTCAAGGATGTTATATCAGGCAAATTAAGATAACTATTATGGAATATAAAGAGAAAGTGGCTATAGTGACAGGCGGAGCGCATGGCATTGGTAAATGTATCGCTGAGGAGTTCCGTAAGAGAGGAGCTTCTGTTGCGGTTATCGATGTGCGCGCAGGAGACCATTTTGTTGGAGACATATCCAAGAAAGAGGTGTTGGAAGCCTTTGCCGGCGAGGTTGTCGGCAAGTATGGCAAGGTGGACTATATCGTCAACAATGCCATGCCGCTGATGAGGGGAATAGATGAATGTACGTGGGAGGAATTTCAGTATGCCCTGACAGTCGGTGTGACCGCTCCGTTCTATCTTGTCAAACTGCTTGCTCCTTGTCTTGCCGAAGGAGCCTCGATAGTGAACATTTCGTCCTCACGCGACCGCATGAGTCAGCCGCAGACCGAGAGCTACACGGCTGCTAAGGGAGGCATTGCCGCCCTCACACATGCCCTTGCCGTCACACTGCGGGGTAAGGCAAGGGTCAACTCCATCTCTCCGGGATGGATTGACACGGATTTTAAGGTGTATTCCGGCGCCGATGCCGTGCAGCAGCCGGCAGGTCGTGTAGGCAATCCGATGGACATAGCCAACATGGTGCTGTTCCTTTGTTCCGACAAGGCAGGATTCATCACGGGCGAGAACATCTGCGTCGATGGCGGTATGACCCGACAGATGATTTACCACGGAGATAATGGATGGACGTTGACCGAGTAAAAGGCAAGTATAATGGAATTGGCAACCATAGTGATCGTAAAACAATGAAAGACGAATGCTTGCAGAAACATTAACCAATGCTTGGCTTAAAAACAATAAATGAATCGAACGACAGATTATGAACTTTCTGGCAACACAAGGTCTGAAAAAAGTCTGTGCCACCAGAAAAGAAAACGAGTTGTATATATAATGATGACAATCAGACGCATAGAAGAAGAGAAGATGGTGGTGGAGCAGATGATACGTCTCTATTGCCTGAAGGGTGAAGGTCATGCCGAGCTATGCCCAAGTTGCAGGGATTTGTTGGATTATGCCCACAATCGCCTTGACAGATGCCGTTACGGTGAAGGCAAACCTACTTGCAAGAAATGTCCAATCCATTGCTATCGACCTGAGATGAAGGAGAGAATCAGGAAGGTCATGCGTTGGTCGGGACCAAGGATGATACTCTATCATCCACTTGCAGCTATCAAACATTTGCTACGAGAAATATAATGAACATAAAAATAATTTGTAATGAAAAACTTTATCATTCTTTTTGCATTGCTGACCGTGCTGTCGGCATGTAACAGCAAAGAAAACGAAGGCAACCGCCAGGGGAACGTTGAACAAAATCAACTTGTTATGACACTGAACATCGACAATTTCAAATGGACGCGACAACCGGAGAGTTGCGTCATAAAGGGTGACACCATAGAAGTGGTGACAAAGCCGGGTACGGACCTGTGGCAACGGACATACTATCATTTCCGTAACGACAATGCCCCCGTTTTCCAGATGGAAACAGAGGAGAAGTATTTCAGTTTCATCGTAAAGACCGATTTCACCGAAAGCCATCATCGTTTTGATCAATGCGGCATTGTGATGTATCTTGACAGTGAAAACTGGCTGAAAGGTAGCGTGGAATACGAGAACGAGGAATTTCAGCACTTGGGAAGCGTGGTCACCAACAACGGCTACTCCGACTGGGCAACTACAGCCATTCCCGCCAATGTGAAGACGATGTGGTATCGACTCTCACGCAGAGAGGATGACTATTGCATAGAGTGCTCGCAAGACGGAGAACATTTCACCCAGATGCGCGTATGCCACATGCATCAGGGCGGAGGAAAGATTCAATTCGGCATATATGCCTGTTCTCCTGAACAGTCTTCTTTCAAGGCGGTCTTTACCGACATGAAGCTGACTGAATGTGCATGGAAAGCCCACGACGGGCAGCAGCCGGACTGACAAATACCCCCTCCCCGTAATAATATTCATTATGCAGGTTGACTTGAAGGCCAATCTGCATAATGAATTACTGTATGGGTAGGAATAAAAGATAATATGTGAAGCCAGTAAGGATTGGCTTGGTATAATATGATTAATATCAGTGAAGGATATGAAGACAGAATACGAGAAGATGCTCGGTGGCGAGGTGTATAATGCTGTTGACAAAGGCTTGTTGAAAGACCTGAACTTATGCAAGGTCCGCTGCTGGGAGTATAATCAGATACGTCCGACCCTTATAAGGGAACGTAATGAAAAGCTGCGTGAGATACTTGGCAGGTGCGATGAGGACACATTCATCAACCAACCATTCTTCTGCGACTATGGCAAGCATATCAGAGTGGGGAAACGTTTTTTCGCCAATTTCAACTTGACCGTACTCGACGAGGCGATGGTGACCATTGGCGACGACTGCTTTGTCGGCCCTAACGTGAGCATATACACTGCTTGTCACTCCACCGACCCTTTTGAGCGTAATACAAGGAGAGAATGGGCGCGTCCGGTGACCATAGGCAACAACTGTTGGATAGGCGGCAGTGCGACCATCCTGCCGGGCGTGACAATCGGCAATAATGCCACGATAGGAGCGGGTAGCGTGGTGGTGAGCGACATTCCATCGGATAGCGTGGCTGTGGGCAATCCGGCGAAGGTGGTGAAAAAGGTCGGTTCCGGCACGTCAGGCATGAAAGATATTACATAACAATATGAAAAATATGAAAATACCGCGCGGATAGGGGCGAAAAAGCCGATGAAAGTTTGGCGGTTTGGAAAAAAGTGAGTAATTTTGTGCGCTAATTTCCGAAAGGCTTGATTAAGAGGCTGCCCGATGATAATGAGAGGCGGTCCGCCGCACGGTCTAACCGGTACAAAAACAAAAAATAAAAAATGTACGCAATTGTAGAAATCAAAGGACAGCAGTTCAAAGCCGAGGCAGGCAAATATCTGTATGTTCATTTTCTCGGCGACGAGGTTAAAGAGGGCGACGCTGTAGAGTTCAGCAACGTTCTTCTCGTTGACGCCGACGGTGACGTTAAAGTTGGCGCACCTACCGTGGAAGGTGCAAAAGTAGTTTGCGAGGTTCAGACTCCCCTCGTGAAAGGTGAGCATGTGATTGTCTTCAAGAAGAAGAGAAGAAAAGGTTATCGTCGCTTGAACGGTCACCGTCAGTGCTTCACTAAGGTTGTGATTAAGGAAGTCGTAGCTTAAACCCCTAAAATTTTAAAGAAATGGCACATAAAAAAGGTGTAGGTAGTTCTAAGAACGGTCGTGAGTCAGAAAGCAAACGACTCGGAGTTAAAATTTTTGGTGGTCAGTTCGCCAAAGCAGGCAACATCATTAAGCGTCAGCGCGGTACGGTTCATCACCCGGGTGCAAACGTGGGTATGGGCAAGGACCACACTCTCTATGCTTTGACTGACGGTACTGTAGTTTTCGTCACTAAGGCCAACCGCAAGTATATTGCCGTGGCTCCCAAGGCTGAGAACTAATCAATCACGACACAAGAGCGGATGCACGAAAGCGCCGCTTCAAAAACAGCATCAAAAAGCGGCTTCCCTAAATCGGGGAGTCGCTTTTGTGTATTCTGAGGGTTGCGTGCTACCACACGGTGCGTGGCGCTATACAATGTGAATTATTGGTGCTACACAATGTGAATTTTCTTCTCGAGCGGGTACCATATTCGGCCCGACACGTTTTTCATTCCCGACTGGCGCAGAAAGTCGACGTAGCGTTGTACCTGAGTGGTGTAGGCCTTGCTGTGCACTACTCCAAACTTATAGTCGATTACTATTGTGTCGCCCTCGGGGGTGACAACCACCCGGTCGGGACGATAGCGCTCATCGCCCACGAGAATGGTGCGCTCGTTGTACACGCGGTTGCCTCGGGCAAACCATCGTCGCACCTCGTCGCTTTGGCATATAATTGAGCGCAGGAGCTCGCTCACATGGCCGTATTTGTCGGGAGCCACCACAAAATGAGCCTTGCAGTAGAGCAAGGTCCGCTCCACGTCGTCGGCCGAGCGAATCATGCTTAGCACCTTGTGCAGTGTCACGCCTTCCTCTTGCCTTGTCGACATGAACACTTGCGGGAGCTGATATTTGGCGAGGTCGTGGCGGTTCTCCACCTTGTAGTCGGGCATTAGCAGCATCGTCTCCTCGGCTGCGGAGGCCTTGCGGTCGTTTTGAGCCGGCTCGCCCACGCAGTAGTATTCGTTGCCGGGCTCTCCGCGCTTCTCGATGCCTGTCGCCACGTCGGCCGACTCTTGTCCGGTGGCCGCGGCGTAGTCGCGATTGATTCTGTCGGCAACATCACCTTTGCCCATTGCGTTGAAGAAATGTGAGAAATAGTGGCTGAGTGTGTGTGGGGCCTCCGACAATGGCCCGGAGTCGCCGCCCTTGAACTCGTCGGTGAAGATGTGCAGCTCGTCGACTGCTCGCGTGAATGCCACGTACGTCTTGTTCATGCAGTCGGTGATGCTCTCCTTGAGGTATTTGCTATATGGCTTTGCGAGAGCCGATTTCCCCAATCCCGAGTAGCCCGACACCGGCGTAAGCGGCGGAATGAGCTCGCCGCATAGATTGGCGAGAATGCCTGCCTCCTCCATCTCGCTGCGGGTGAACCACAGCGTGGGGTCGGTCTTCCCGATGCTCCAGTTGGCGTAGGGGATAATCACGCAGGGGAATTCCAGTCCCTTCGACTTGTGTATTGTCATCACATTGATGGCATCGATGCCGGCAGGCGATGTAATCGACATGCGGCAGCCTATGCGGTCCCACCACCGCAGAAACGACATTATTGTGGCGTTGTAGCGTGAGCTGTAGTCGATTACGAGGTCTTGGAACGCCTGAATGAACGGGTTCTCGTCGCTACGGGCGTCGTCGCTGAGAGTCTTCTCGATTATTCGCTCCACGATCGATACGAGGCTGAACGACTCGCTGTCGTTCTTCAGGAAGCTGCGGGTGTCGTCCATTGATGATTTCATGTCGTCGGGTTGCTCGAAGCACCGTCGCAATGCCTCCTCGGGCCGGTCTCCGGCGTTGATGTGGCGCTCATATTGCCTCAACAGGCGGTGCAGGCGTTCATTGAACGCCTTTAGATTGTTGATTTTGCCATCATCGCCCATCATGGCCATTGAGAGGCCTATGTAGCGCAGGTGACTCACTATCAGCCTTATTGCCGGAGAATTGTTGAGTAGCAGCGAGTCGCTCGACACCACGTTAAGCTCGTGTCGGGGCTCGTCGGTCTTGTTGTGGTCGAGGATTGCGCGGATTATCTCCGAGCCCTCCACGTTGCGGTCGACGAGGATGGCGATGTCGCTCTGCCTGTAGCCGCGGTCGAGCATGTCGCATACGAGATCGATAACGCGGTCGTTGAGTGGCGTGGCATCGTCGCCGCGCACCATGTTCACGCGCACGTGTCCGCTTAGCCGGCGGTTTTTCTCGTTGGTGAGCTGCACCACGTTGGCATACACGTCGGTCAGCCCGGCTTCTTTGGCAAAAACGCTGAAAAGCGTGTTGTTGAACTTAATCACATTGGGTGTGCTTCGCCAGTTGCGGCTTTTGTCGTCGGAGTCGGCAATCCACTTCTTGAACGTGTCGTGCACCTTCGATTGCAGCAGCGACGGGTCGGAGTTTCGGAAGCGGTAGATGCACTGCTTCTCATCGCCGATAATCAGGTCGTCGTTGCCACTCGCGAGGCTGTGGCTCAGCAGCGGCATCATGTTCTGCCACTGCATTGCCGAGGTGTCCTGGAACTCGTCGATGAGGAAGTTGTTCACCCAAGTTCCTATTCGCTCGTAGATGAAAGGCGTCTCGTCCTTGTTGATGATGTCGTGCAGCAGCTCGTTGGTGTCGGATAGCAATATTATGTTGTTCTCCTTGCGGAAGTCGAACACGCTTTGGCTAATGTGCCCGAGCAGACCGAGCTGATAGATGTTTTTTGCAATTGACCGGAACAGCAGCAGCCTGTCGCCGATGTCGAGAATCGTCGTGCAGCATTGGCGCACGCTCTCCTGCAAGTCGGGCGAGGGCTCCGGCATCCCTTTGGGCAATTTTTTCAGGATGTTGTCGTTCTTGGTGTGCAGACTGCGCAGGCTTTCGAGCTCCTTGGAGCCCGGAGAGCGGTTCTCGGCCTTTGCGAGCCAGCTTGCCATGCAGCCTCGCCCTTTTCGGAACTCGGCGTATCCCGAGCCCTCTATTGTGGCGTTTGCCGCGTCAAAAGCCTTCTCTATTGCCTCCTCGGCGCATTTCACCTGCTCCTCAACATACGTCTGGAACCTGCCGATGTTGCCCCCGTTGTTGGCCTCGAGGTATTTCTCCATGTCGTCGTGCAGATTCCTGAAAATCTCCTTGTTGATGACCGACGCAAGCGAGAAAAGATTGTCGCTTGCAACTGCCGATGCATGGTTCCCCGACTTGAACGGATTCCAGTTGCCTCCCGATAGCAGTTGCGCATGCACATATTTCTTCAGCCATCCGAGCACTTGGCTGTGCTTCTTGCGGTCGGAGCTGATCTTGCTCAGGAAATCGTGAATTCCCACCTGCAAGGCATAGTCGTCGTTAAGCTCGATGTCGTAGTCGTAGGGGATGTCGACCTCGGCGGCAAAAGTGCGCAGAATCATTTGGAAAAATGAGTCGATGGTGCTGACTCCGAAGTTGGCATAGTCGTGCAGCAGCTCGGTGAGGGCGCGCCGAGCCGCTTTTCGCACGTCGGGCTCAGTGGCTCCAAACCGTTGGCACAGCTCTCCGAGATACTGGCTCTTGCCCTCGTCGCGCATGCCGGCAAGCACCGCCAGCTCGTGCACTATGCGCTGTTTCATCTCCTCGGTGGCCTTGTTGGTGAACGTCACGGCGAGGATGTGGCGGTGATACTCTCGCCGGCGGCCGTCGCGATAAAGCTGTAGCGAACCGTCGTCGGAGCGATAGCCGAGCAGCAGAGAGATGTATTCAAGCGCAAGGGTGAACGTCTTGCCCGATCCCGCCGAAGCCTTGATGACATTTAGCATATCTCAAATATTTTCCGTAGACTATCAGATAATACGGGCCTTGAAGCCCTTCTCGCGCAATATCTCAAGCACTTTAGTGCGGAAGTCGCCCTGAATCAGTATCTCGCCGCCGCGGGCCGAACCACCTACGCCACACTGCTGCTTCAGCTCCTTGGCAAGCGCCTTCAGCGCCTCGTCGCTACCTGCGAAGTCGGTGACGAGCGTCACCTTCTTCCCATTTCGGTTGCGCTTGTCGAGCATCACGTTCAGCATCTGTCCGCCCTGTTCGGCAAGGGCGTCGGCCGGCTCTGCTTGTGCGCAGGCAGGCTGCTCCTCGGCCGTAGCCTCCTCGGGGTTATAGTTGAAAGCAGCGCCCAAAGCCGCTTTCCAGTCCACATTTTCCATATCAAAAACAGTTTTATTCTCCAAAAATAGCTAAAATCCCCGAAACCACCACCATCTTCCACAAAAATAAAGAAAAATGGCACAATCAGCTCAATCGCGATAAACGAGTGGGGAGAAAATGGGGCGGTGATGCAATAAATGGCGGGGGTGGTGCGTTATATTCAATAATGAGAAAGTTGAACCATAGAATTTGCGTTTTTGCGGCACTGATCGTGGCGTTCTGCACAGGTGCGACGGCTCAGGACAACAACAAGATTCTGAACCGTCCGTATGCCGACCTGAAGCCTTTGCATTTCGGCTTCTCGGTGGGCTTCCAGTTTCAGGACCTGCGATTGCGGAACAATGGCTTCGTCACAGAGAGCGGCGAGGCGTGGTTTGCCGAGGTGCCGAGCCATTCGCCGGGCTTCTGTGTGAATGTGCTTGCCGACTTGCGCATCTCCAGGTATCTGAACCTCAGGTTCTCACCCGGAATGTATTTCGGGAACAAGACGGTGAAGTTCCGCGATGCCGCCAATGATGCCGTGGAGTCGCAGAATGTGAAGAGCAACTATGTGGTGCTGCCTTTCGACTTGAAGTATTCGGCGTCGCGCCACTACAACATCCGTCCATATATAGTGGGAGGCGTGATGGGCGTGTTCGACGTGTCGAAGCGGCGAAGCGAGCAGATTGCGCTCAACACGAGCGATGTTATGCTGACTATGGGCTTTGGCTGCGACTTCTATCTGCCGTTCTTCAAGTTGTGTCCTGAGGTGAAATTCTGTTTCGGGTTGAAGGATTTGCTTAGGCGCGACCGCCCCGATCTCTCCGATGATCCCGAGAAGCTGAAATTCACCAACTCGCTTGACAAGGTGACGTCGAACATGGTGGTGGTGACTTTCTATTTTGAGTGACGAATGACGTAATTATTCTTGAATAGATGTGAGTGAAATGAGTGGCTACTATCTACATATTCTCAAATCGAGGCTTGCCGCAAGGGCGGCTGCTGCCGTGGTGGCGTGCCTTATAGGCGTGGTGGCCCTGCGAGCTCAGACCGACGCGCAGCTCACTCAATATTGGGCCATGCCGACTTACTATAACCCCGGCGCGGTGGGCAACAGCGACTTCATCCGCGTGACGGCTGCGAGCCGCATGCAGTGGGTGGGCATTCCCAAGGCTCCCCGCTCGTTTATCGGGCTTGCCGACAGCCCGTTCAAGCTCATTGGCAAGCGTGTGGGCGCCGGCGTGGCTATTATGCAGGACAATGCCGGACTCTACAGCACGCTGAATGCCTCGCTGCAAGTGGCCTATAAGTTGCGTGTGCTCAAGGGTGAGCTCAGCATTGGCGCACAATTCGGGCTTATGAGTGAGACGTTCAAGGGCTCGGAAATCTATAATCCCGATGACGATGATTTTCATGAGGGCAACGACGATGGAATACCTACGACCGACATTAATGGCACGGCTCTCGACGTGGGCTTCGGCGTGTTCTACACGCACAAGCTGTTTTGGGCGTCGTTGTCGGCCACTCACCTCACGCAGCCCACGGTGACCATGCGCTCCGACACTGAGCAGGAGAAGCAGTTTGAGTTCCAGACCGGCCGAACGTATTATTTTATGGCCGGCAGCAATATTCCCGTTAAAAATACGTTATTTGAAGTGCAGCCATCTGTGTTGGTGAAGACCGATATGACCTTCTTCAGCGCGGAGGCTACGGCACGGATCCGCTACAACAAGTTTTTGTCGGGCGGAATTGGCTATAGGTGGAATGACGCAGTGTCGGTTATGGTAGGAGCCGAGATTAAGAATTTCTTTCTCGGATATAGCTTCGACTATCCTGTGTCCAAAATCTCCAAGGCAAGCAGCGGCAGCCATGAGGTGTTTCTGCGCTACAACATAAAGCTCGATTTATCGGAAAAGAATAAAAACAAGCATAAGAGTATTCGTATAATGTAGAATATATGAAAAAAGTAATAGTTTATATTTCCCTTGCTCTTGCGGTGGTGTCGTGCATGTCGCCCAAAAGCAGTATCGGCAGCGGTGGCGGTGAGGTCACCGGTGTCGGTGGTATAGCATGGTCGGAACCCACGCCCTACGGCATGGTGTTTATCGATCGTGGCTCGATGAAGGTGGGGCCTGCCGAGGCCGACAGCACATGGGGCGTCAAGCCCGATGCCCGCGGCATCTCGGTCGACGCCTTCTGGATGGATGAGACCGAGATTACCAACTCAAAGTATAAGCAATTCCTTTTCTGGGTGCGCGACTCCATCATCCGCGAGCGCCTTGCCGACCCTGCCTACGGCGGCAATGAGGCCTTCAAGATTGAGGAGGACAAGGAGGGCAATCCCATCACTCCGCGCCTTAACTGGAGCAAGGCCATACCCTGGAAGAATCCGAGCGAGGACGAGGCCCGAGCCATCGAGAGCGTGTATCGCACGAATCCTATCACAGGAGTGCGCGAGCTCGACCCGGCGCAGATGATCTATCGCTACGAAATCTACAATATGACCGAGGCGGTGAAGCGCAAGAACCGCCTCGACCCCACGCGTCGCGACTATAACACCGACCATGAGGTGCCCGAGGTGAATCCGGTGATTTCGAAGGACACTGCATATATCGACGACGAGGGCAATATTCGCCGCGAGACAATCACTCGCTCGCTCACCGGCGACTACGACTTCCTGAACACCTATATAGTGAACGTGTATCCCGATACTACATGCTGGGTGAACGATTTCGAGAATGCCTACAACGAGCAGTATGTGAGAATGTACTTCTCCCATGCCGGCTACAACGACTATCCGGTGGTGGGCGTGAGCTGGGAGCAGGCCAACGCATTCTGCGCATGGCGCACCGAGTTCCTGCGCCGCTCGCTTGGCAAGCAGGGAGTGTATGTGGAGCCTTACCGTCTCCCCACCGAGGCCGAGTGGGAATATGCCGCCCGTGCCGGAAAGAATGAGAACAAATATCCGTGGAGCGGCGACCTGCCCATGGAGGAGAAGGATGGATGCTTCTATGCCAACCTGAAGCCTATGGAGGGCAACTATGTGAAGGACGGCAACATTATAACGTCGCGTGCCGGAACTTACAGCCCCAACGACTTCGGCCTCTATGACATGGCGGGTAACGTGAGTGAGTGGACCTCGACGGCCTACACCGAGAGCGTGAGCCAAAAGACGAGCGACATCAATCCGGAGTACCGCTACAACGCCGCTAAGGAGGACCCCTACAAGATGACGCGCAAGATAGTGCGCGGAGGCTCGTGGAAGGATGCCTTGCACAATGTGCGCAGCGACGTCCGCATGTGGGAATACCAGAATGAGCAGCGCTCCTATATCGGTTTCCGCTGCGTGCGCTCCTCAGTGGGTTTCTCAAAGTCGAAAAAAAGGAAATAATCAACCAAAAGCGATAACAACATAAAATTGCACAATCGAGATGGGCAAGATAAAAAGATATAAGAATGTGATTGAGCGGTTCCTTTCGGGCGATAAAGGACAGCGTTTCTTCAATTTCGCCTATAGTATAGGTGCCGCAGTGGTGATATGGGGCGCCCTGTTCAAGATTCTTCACCTGCCGGGTGGCAACACGCTGCTCTGCATCGGTATGGGAACTGAGGTGCTCATGTTTATCCTCACCGCCTTCGACCGTCCGGCCGAGGAGTATAAGTGGGAGGAGGTTTTCCCCGTGCTTCGCAGCAAGGATCCTGATGACCGCCCCGACTTCAGCAGCGGCTCGGGAATAGTGATAGGCGGAGGCCTTGCCGACGGTGTCGACCTGCCTACCGACAAGGAGGCGCGCCGCATTGCCGGCCTGCCCGACGGAATCAACCTCTCAGAGGAGGACTCGCGGAGCCTTAGCGAGAGCATCGCCAAGATGGCAGCGGCAAGCGACCAGCTTTCGCGCATGGCCGAGCTCACCGACGCCACGCAGCAATACCTCAGCCAGATGTCGGCAATCTCAGAGCAGATGCAGCGTCTGCGCGAGACCACCGAGGCGCTCAACAACGTGTCGGACGTGCTTCTCGGCAGCTATCGCGCCATTACCGACAATAGCGAGAACATCACCCGCAGCTCATCGGGCTATGTGGAGCAGATGGAGAGCCTGAACCGCAATATCAGCGGCCTTAACGCTATTTATGAGATTCAGCTCAAGAGCATTTCCACGCAGTTGGACAGCATCGACCGCGTGAACAGGGGGCTGAAGGACATTCGCGACATGTATGAGAAATCGGCGCGCGAGAGCACTTCCTATTGCGACGAGACCGAGAAACTTGCCCACAACATGAAGCAGCTCAACAGCGTGTATGAGCGTATGGTGAAGGCTATGACGGTGAATATGTATCGCCCTATGATGCCCGGCGACTCAGCTGAATAATTGACGAGACAGAAAAAAAGACTTTATAGCATAACATAAAATTGCGATTAAATGGCTAATGCTCATAATCAGACGGTAGGCAGGATGTCGCCTCGCCAGAAGATGATAAACCTGATGTATATCGTCTTGACGGCAATGCTGGCGCTGAACGTGTCGAGCGACGTGCTCAACGGCTTCAGCCAGGTGGAGGACGGACTGATGCGCTCAAACCGCACCGTGGCTGAGCGCAATATCCAACTGTTTGAAAAGCTCAAGGCTTTCAACGACAAGAATCCTGAAAAGGGAGGCGTGTGGTTGCAGAAAGCTCGGGAAGTGCGCCGACAGACGTTGGCCCTCTACAACTTTATCGACTCGCTGAAACTACAGATAGTGTATGCCGCCGATGGCGAAGGCGCCGATGTGGAGAACATCAAGAACCTCGACGACCTCGAGTCGGCAGCGGTGGTGATGCTCGCACCCACCACAGGCAAGGGACAGGAGCTCAAGGCCCGAATCAATGCCTACAGCGACTTCTCATGCAGTCATATCACCGATTCCACGCACGTGGCCAACATACGTCGTGTATTGGCGACACAGATTAAGAAGCAGGCCGGCAACATCGACGCCAAGTCGTGGGAGGAGAACCTCTTTGAGAATATGCCCGTGGTAGCTGCCGTGACGCTGCTTACCAAGATGCAGAACGACGTGCTCTATGTGGAGGGCGAGGTGCTCAACACGCTGCTCACCAATGTGGATATCGGCGACATCCGCGTGAATCAGGTGGACGCCTTCGTGATTCCCGACTCGCGCGTGGTGATGCGTGGCAGCAAATACTCGGCCAACATAGTGCTTGCCGCAGTCGACACCACACAGCGCCCCATGGTATTCATCAATGGCACCCAGTTGGGCAACGACCGCGGACTCTATCAGACGGGAACGGGAAAGGCCGGCGTGTTCGACTACTCGGGATATATCGAGGTGCCGCATGGCGACGGAACGGTGTCGAGACATAATTTCAAGTCGTCGTACACCGTGATAGAGCCAATGGCCACCATCTCGGCCACGATGATGAACGTGCTCTATGCCGGCATCGACAACCCGATATCTATTGCCGTGCCCGGAATACCCAACAATGCCATTACGGCCACTATGACCAATGGCACGCTCACCCGCCGAGGCGACAGCTGGGTGGCACGCCCGTCGAAAGTAGGAGAGGAGGCCGTGGTCTCAGTGTCGGCCACCATAGACGGTTCCACGCAGAAGGTGGCTACCACCAATTTCCGCGTGCGCAAGTTGCCCGACCCGATGCCATATATCGCCTATAAGGATGCCAAGGGCAATCCAGAGCGCTACAAGGGTGGCAAGCCATTCTCCAAGACGCTGCTGCTGCAAGCCTCGGGCATCTCGGCAGCCATCGACGATGATATGCTGAACGTTGCATATAAGGTGCTCAGCTTCGAGACGGTGTTCTTCGACTCCATGGGCAATGCCATTCCCGAGGTGTCGGCCGGCGACAAGTTCTCCGAGCGCCAGATAAGCAGTTTCCGCCGCTTGTCGCGAGGGAAACGCTTCTACATCTCGCGTGTGAGGGCTATGGGACCCGACGGGATTGAGCGCACGATCGCCCCGATGGAAGTTATTGTGAATTGATTTTAAAGTAGATAATATAACAATCGCGATATGAGAATTTTAAGATATATTGCCGCAGCGGTGATGGTTGCCGCAGTTGCCGGAAGCGCAGTGGCTCAAGACAAGTCGACGGGTAGTGTGGTGCGCAAGCGCAAGGCGGGCGACCGCAGCGGTCAGGACAAGGAAGTGCAGGTGTCGCCGAGAATGCAGTCGTTCTACGAAGAGCGCGAGGTGTCCGATGCCGACGTGGAGTGGATGAAGGTGATTTATCGCCAGCTCGACCTGAAAAAAGAGCATAATATGGCGCTCTACTATCCCGAGGAGCCTAATCAGGATGGAATGAACCTGTTCTGCATCATAATGAAGCTGATAGCCGACGATAAGCTGTCGGTCTATGAGTATCTCGACGGACGCGAGATTTTCACCGACCAGTACAAGGTGAAGGTGCGCGACATGTTCGACCGCTTCCATATCCTCTACACCGAGGCAAAAGGAAGTACCGAGAAGCATCCTAAATTCAAGATTGAGGACAGCGATATCCCATCGAATGAGGTGCTGAGCTACTATGTGATAGAGAAATGGGAGTTTGACCGTCTTTCGAGCAAGATGCAGCACCATGTGCAGGCCATCTGCCCCGTGCTTCACCGCACCGATGAGTTTGGAGGCGAGCCGATACGCTACCCGATGTTCTGGGTGAAGTATGACGAGAGCATCCGCCCGTATTTGGCACAGCAATATGTCTTTACCGACAATGACAACAACCTTGCCCGATACAACTACGATGACTTCTTCCAGATGAACATCTACAAGGGCGATATATATAAGACCAAGAACTTGCGAAACCTCTCGCTGATGCAATTGTTTCCCGACCCCGACGATTTCAAGCGTGCTCAGGATAGCATAGAGGCGCGTCTGCGCTCGTTCGACAAGAATCTTTGGGTGCCATCGCGCGAGGAGCTTCAGGCACGCGCCGACTCTCTCGAGGCACTTGAGCTGGCCAAGCTCGCCGCCGCCGACTCCTCACTCGTGATAAAGCAGCGCGAAAGCAAGTCGGGAAGCACGAAGCGGGCTACTCGCAGCTCTAAGCGCGGCTCGAAGAATTCGGGCAAGTCTGCTGAGAAGTCTACCGAGAAGGCAAAAGCCACCAAGACCAAGACCGCTAAGGTTAAGGAGGCTAAGGTGAGCAGCAGTTCGGCCACCCGCTCTGTGCGCCGACGCCGCTAAGCTCGGTCTCGCCTGCCTTTCGATGACGAGGGAATGTGAGGACCGCAGATTCATCAGGCTCTTGCTCTGGGCATGAATAGGCGAAAATAAGAAAAATACAACATAAAAAAGCGAGGTACCGATTGCCGATACCTCGCTTTTTCCTTTGCCTTGCGTCGATTAGCCTTCGCTGATAGCGCCGCTTGGGCAAACCTCTGCGCATGAGCCACAGCTGATGCAAACATCGGGGTCGATTGAATACTTGTCGCCCTCAGAGATTGCACCTGTAGGGCATGCGCTTGCGCAAGTGCCGCAAGCAACACATTCGTCACTAATTACGTATGCCATAGTAGTATAAAATTTAAACAGTTAAACTTCTTTTGTGCAAATGTAGTGTTTTTTCCCGAACAAATATGCCTATTGGCATAAAAATATTCTATAATTTTGCGAAAGAATTAATCAATCAATGACGTATGCAGCCTTTATTTAGCATAATAACAATAACTTACAACGCTTCGGACGTGATTCGTCCCACTCTTGAGAGTGTGGTGCGGCAGTCGTGTCGAGATTTCGAGCATATTATAATCGACGGCGCGTCGGCCGACGACACTGTGGCTGTGGCCGAGCGCCACGGCGTGGAGGGGATAAAAGTGTTCTCCGAGCCCGACAAGGGCCTCTATGATGCCATGAACAAGGGCATAGCCCGCGCTACCGGCCGATATCTGATATTCCTGAATGCAGGCGACGCCTTCGCCGACGCTGATGCGCTGCAACGTCTTGCCGATGCAGCCGCATCAGGCCCCGATATCATCTATGGTCAGACCCAACTGGTCGATGCCTCACGCAAGGTGGTGGGCATGCGCCATCTCACAGCCCCCGAGTCGCTCACAGCCGATAGCTTCAAGCATGGTATGCTGGTGTGTCATCAGGCTTTCGTGGCGCGCCGCGACATTGTGCCGCAATACGACCTCTCATATCGCTTCTCGGCCGATTACGACTGGTGCATCCGATGCCTGCAACGCTCACGGAAAAATGTCTACATCGGTGCCCGCCCGCTGATCAGCTATCTGACCGACGGACTCACCGACCGTAACCACCGCGCCTCGCTCCGTGAGCGATTCCACATCATGTGCCACTATTTTGGCACAATCCCCACTGTGCTCCGCCATCTTTCGTTCATTCCGCGATATTTGAGGTCGAGGCTCTCGTGACTTTACCAAGATCGGACCATTTTGGTGGCAATTATAGCCAAATACGCCTGCTTTTGCCTTATTTTTGTCGCAAGGCGGCTTGTAACCGGCATTATATCAGAAGAATATTAATTTACGACAAAAACCTTGTGCCATTGGCCGAAAATTGATATATTTGCAAGAAAATAACCGCAATAATATCATTTTTTCACTATGAACGTAGTAGACAGATTCCTGCAATATGTGAAGTTTGACACTCAAAGCGACGAACTCACAAATCTCACCCCGTCGACCCCGGGACAGATGATTTTCGCACAGCATCTTGAAAAAGAGCTGCGCAATATGGGCCTCGACAACGTATCGCTCGACGATAATGGCTACCTGATGGCCACACTGCCCGGCAACATCGGCAAGCAAGTGCCGACGGTGGGGTTCATTGCCCACCTCGACACGTCGCCCGACATGTCGGGTCGCCACGTCACCCCGCGCATCATTGAGGCCTACGACGGGGGTGATATCACACTCAATGCCGAGAATGGCATCGTGCTGTCGCCGTCGCAGTTTCCCGAGCTTAACGACTATGTTGGGCAGTCGCTCATAGTGACCGACGGAAACACCCTGCTCGGTGCCGACGACAAGGCCGGAATCGCCGAGATAATCACTGCCGTGGACTATCTGCGCACGCATCCCGAGATCAAGCACGGCGATATTCGCATTGCCTTCAATCCCGATGAGGAGATAGGGCAGGGCGCGCACAAATTCGATGTGGAGAAGTTTGGCGCCGACTGGGCCTACACTATGGATGGCGGAGCCGTGGGCGAGCTTGAATTTGAGAACTTCAATGCCGCAGTGGCAAAGGTGACATTCACCGGCCGCAACGTGCATCCCGGCTATGCGAAGCACAAGATGATTAACTCCATCCGCGTCGCAAACCAGTTTGCCATCATGCTTCCCCGCTGGGAAACTCCCGAGCACACCGAGGGTTATGAGGGATTCTATCACTTGGTGGGAATAGAGGGCGACGTGGAGAAGACCGTGATGACCTACATCATCCGCGACCACGACCGCGACCGCTTTGAGCGCCGCAAGAAGGAGCTTGAGCATCTTGCCCGCAAGGTGAACAATGAGTTCCCCGACTGCGTCAGCTTAGAGCTGAAGGACCAATATTACAACATGCGCGAGAAGATAGAGCCTGTGATGCACATTATAGACATTGCCAAGACGGCTATGGAGCGTGCCGGCGTGGTGCCTAAGGTGCAGCCTATCCGTGGTGGGACCGATGGCGCGCAATTGTCGTTCAAGGGACTTCCATGCCCCAATATCTTTGCCGGAGGCCTGAATTTCCATGGTCGCTTTGAATTTGTGCCAATTCCATCGATGGAGAAAGCCACCGACACAATCGTGGAGATATGCAAAATCGTAGCTGAATAGCTGCACTTTTGCCAACGCATAATGAGGGAGCTTGACGCACGCTGATACCGATGTGTCAAGCTCCCTTTTGGAATTAATCTGAAAGAAACGTGCGATAAAAGGACGTTAGAAAGTAATAGATTAGGGAATATTTTTTGCGGGTGCTGTGATGTGCGTTTTTTGGGAGAAACGTAAATGGGCGACCGTGTGGCCGCCCATTTGCTATGGATTATGCTCAGTGGCAATTCATTGTCGCTGCATCTCCTCCTCGGCTGGGGCCGATGCGAGGATGTTGCGCGCCAACGAGAGTTCTTGCTCAAAAACCATCACCTTCACCATGCCGATTTTCAGTGGAGCGAGAGGCAGAATCGACGACATCATGTCGTTGACAACAATGCAGTGCACGCCGTTGGTCTCGAGCACGCCCTTCACCATATTGGCCTCCACGGAGTTCTCATACTCACCGAGTGTGGCCAGTTTTCGGTTGTCATGTCGTGTGTTCATAATTCAGGTGCTTTTTTGATGGTATAACAATCGGTGCCGATGAAAAGTTCGGCCATGTCGTCATCATTGTCATGCCCGGTGGCGGCTACCAGGATCCTCCGGCGCCACCGCCGCCGAAACTGCCGCCGCCGAAGCCTCCAAAACCGCCGAAGCCTCCACTGCCACCTCCGAAACTGCCGCTATGGTGCCTGCCGCCTCCCGAAGTGAAAACCGTGGGGCCGAAGAACACGCCTCCGCTTCCCATCGTGCCGCTGTTGCTGCCGCCGTTCTTGCCGAAAATGGCCACAAAGATAATGAAGCCTAAGAATATAAGGAACATGATGGCTATAATGGCGGTGAGCTCGTCGTCGCCCTCCTCAAACTGTTCCTTCGAGTATTCGCCTGCGGCTATCGGCTTGATTACCGATAAGGCCTCCACCACTCCGCCATAGTAGTCGCCATGCTTGAAGTGCGGAATCATGCACCGCTCCACGATGCGCTTGCAAGTGGCGTCGGGCAGTGCTCCCTCGAGGCCGTAGCCTGTGGCGATGAACACTTGGCCGCGAGTATCGTTTTTCGGCTTCACGAGTATTACCACGCCATTGCGGTAGTCCTTTCCGCCTACGCCCCAACCCTCGCCAATCTCGTAGGCCATCTGCGAGGGCTCCATCCCTCCGAGGTCGCTCATGGTGACCACGGCAATCTGGTTCGACGTCTTTCGTGCGAAGTAGTCGAGGGAGTCCTCAAGTTCCCTCACCTGCGAGTCGCTGAAGATTCCCGCGAAGTCGTTCACAAGACGTGGCGGATTAGGCGCGTCGGGGACCTGCGCCATTGATGCAATGGCGCACAAGGCCAAGAGCATCAGCGTTATGCCGATGCGTCGTGCGGTGCGGTCAGTCGCTATATGATATGTCATCGCTCTGTTCATTGATGTCGTCGTCTTGATGCGGAAAATATGCCGACAGGTTCTCGCCCACCTGCGCTATCACGCGGCAAAGTCCTTCGGCAGCCTTTCCCTCTTTTAGAAATGAGGCAAGAATGGTCTTCTCTCCCTCCCAGAAGTTGGCCGGCACTCGCTCGTTGATGCCCTTGTCGCCTATGATGGCAAACTGGCGCGATGCGTAGGCAATATAGATAAGCACGCCGTTGCGCTCGCGGGTTGCGTGCATGTTCAGCAGTCCGAACACCTCCACGGCCCGGTCGAGCGGGTTGCCTCCCTTGCATTTGGGCTCAATGTGCACGCGAATCTCGCCCGATGTGCGCAACTCGGCCTTCTTGATGCTTTCCACTATGGCCTGCTGCTCCTCTTTTCTCAGAAACTTGTCGAGTCCCATTGCTGTGAGGATTGCCGATTAGAATTCCACCTTCGGAGCCTCGTCGGCGCCCTCTTTAGCCTCGAAATAGGGCTTGCGGTCGAAGTCGAAGATGCCGGCGATGATGTTTGCCGGGAACTTGCGGATTCGGGTGTTATACTCCTTTGCCGTCTCGTTGAACTTCTGGCGCTCAACGGTGATGCGGTTCTCTGTACCCTCGAGTTGGGCCTGAAGCTCCTTGAAGTTCTCATTGGCCTTCAGGTCGGGATAGTTCTCGGTTATCATCAGCAGTCGGCCTATGGCATTGCCAAGCTCGCCCTGGGCGTTTTGGAACTTTTTCAGCGATGCCTCATCGAGCTGTGTCGGGTCGATGGTGGCTTGAGTGGCTTTGGCACGTGCGCTCACCACGCCCTCGAGAGTCTCCTTCTCATGGGCGGCGTAGCCCTTCACCGTGGCCACGAGGTTGGGAATAAGGTCGGCGCGGCGCTGATACACGTTCTCGACTTGCGACCAAGCCGATTCTACGCCCTCCTGACTCGTCACAAGACCATTATAGGTGCTTTTCACCCATCCAAAAATGCCAAGCAGTGCCACTGCCACGACGATAAGAATAATAACGCTTTTTTTCATCTGTCTTCTTTTTTTCGTTTCTAACTTTATTATGTATATTCTGTAGTTTTGATTGTCGCTATAATCATTAGACGCCACAAGCGGCCGATTTGTTACAGGCAATCGTTGCAAAGCTATAAAAAATAATGATATTTAACACTATCGGGGGCCATAAATTTGGGAAATGACAGACAAAACAGCCAATAATTCTACTATTTCCGACAATTCTTGCTGCAAAGGCGCCGAAAAATTGTGTATCTCACTTTTTTGTAGTAATTTTGCGTCCACATTAGGCATCATCACAAATTATGACTGCCCCTGTAGTTCAACGGATAGAATAGAAGTTTCCTAAACTTTAGATAGGAGTTCGATTCTCCTCGGGGGTACGACAGATTTCACATAACGAGGCTGTGCGCAGTTCATTTTGAACTGAGTGCAGCCTCTCAATTTTTCTATCGAGGCAAAATTTTTGAATATAAAATTGTAGGGGTGGGGTGGTATTGGCTGATTTTATGGCAAAAAAATAGGCTACGTATCACTACGGAGCCTACTGAAACCTTAATCTTAATTTAATACTATGAAAAACACGATACAAATGTAATCAAAATTTTTGAAATTCTGCATATATTCGCAGAATATGCATATAGATTTAACAATAATTATAGTTCTGATGCAAATTATTGGTAAGATCAATATGCTTAGTGGCATCCGCCACAGTCGCCGCAGTCGCAGGAGTGCTCATGGTCGCATCCGCAACTGCAACCGCTGTGAGGCATGTCGTCGGGAGTGGCGTCGCGCACGGTTTTCACATATCCCGTGTAGCTGACGGTCTTTCCCGAGAATGGGTGGTTGAAGTCCATCGTCACCTTGTCGTCGGTGATTTCGGTCACCATCCCTTGTACCTGATATCCGTCCTCGGTCATCATAGGGAGCACCTTGCCTAGTGCCACGGTGTCGCTGTCGAATTTCCCGTCGATGGTGAATAGCGACTTGTTGAGCTGCATCACCGCCTTCTCGTCTCTCTCACCAAACTCCTTTCGGGTCTCGTCGGGCGACATTGTCAGGTCGATTTTGCTGCCTTGCTCCATTCCGAGCAGAGCGTTCTCAAGCTGCTGGATTAGGCCCCGCTCCACGCCATAGACGAACTTGTCGGGGCGCTGCTCGGTAAATTCCATCGTGAACGTATTGCCCTCGGCATCCACGGCCTTCACCTTATATACCAGTTCAACGAATTTTCCGGGTTTGATACTTTCCATATTTCTTTCTTTAATTTTATAATGAATAATGATGTCGTTTTGTTGATTTGCGAGTAGTAAAATTATGGTTTTTAACTTTCGTTCACATTATCGCTGCCGGTTGAAGTCGGTGTACTTGTTGCCGGTGTAGATTTGCGGGTTCATGAAGTCGTCCTCTTCATCATCGTCGGCGTCCTTGCGCTTCTTTTCCTTGTCGTCTTCGTCCCACGACTTCTTCTTCTCGGGCTTGTTCTTCTTCACGGCCTCCGGCTTTTGCTTGTCGACAGGTGTCTCGAAGATGTTCCACGATTGCTCCACGTCCCAGTTTTTCTTCAGTTTCAGCACTTTCGGGAAATAATACACCTCCTCGGGCTGAAGTTGCGCGTCGAAGTTGCCGGTATCCCATTCGCCATTGCGGTTGCTGTCGATAACGATGCGCGCGTAGTATTCTCCGGGGTTGATGTTGAGAAGGTCGGCCGAGCCGTTTATCACAATCGCCGTGCGCACCACCTTGTCGCTTCCGTCGAGCAGTTCCACGAAAGCGCTGTCGCAGGCATTTGTGATGTTGAAAAATAGGTTGGCGTATTCCTCCTGCTCCTTGATGCGGAAACTCTGCTCCATGCGTTCGTTCCATAGCCCGTAGATGCCCTTCACCGAGCATGAGTCGACGGTGATTTTGTAGGAGCCACCCGGCTGCCAGTCGTGTGGGAGCATATATGCCAGCGGGTTGTATTCATGCTCCAATCTCACGGTGTCGATTTTAATCTCGTTCCACAGCGAGTCTTTTTCGATGTAAAGGTGGAATCCGTGCTGCAAGATGCTGTCCATCGGCTCGTTGCATGTGAACTTTACCGGAGCGAACACGTCGATGGTGCCCGATGTGGATATAGCGAAGCCCAATTTCGGCTTTTCGGGCTTTATGCTGTCGATGGCGAGCGTGTCGGTGGCAATGGAGTCGGATTGCGGCTGCGTGGTTCTCAGTGAGTCGGTGCCGGCAAAGCGCTCCAATTCCTTCTGCTCCTTCTTGCGTCGGGCGGCCTCCTTCTTGCGCTTCTTCTCAATCTTTTTTTTCTCGCGCTGCCACTCTTTCAACTTCTCCTTCTCCTCTTTCTCCTTTAGCTTCTTCTCTCGCTCCATCTTCTTCTTATATGTGTTCTTCAGGATGAACGACACGGTGTCGGTGGTCATCGAGAGGTTGTCGGTAGTGTCGGTCTTCAGATATCTAAGCTCGGCGACGATTGAGTCGCTTTTTATCATATTGGTGTCGGTGAGCCAATACACGAGCGAGTCGTAGCGCTCGGAGCGCTCCATCCGGTACCAGTGGTCGCCACTCACTCCGGCGGGCTTCAGTATCTTGATTCGCGGCATGGAGTCGGCGGGTGCGGCGAATTTTATCAGCATCTTCTTGTCCTCCGGACGC
Organism: Muribaculaceae bacterium; assembly: GCA_051878575.1. Classification (GTDB taxonomy): domain Bacteria; phylum Bacteroidota; class Bacteroidia; order Bacteroidales; family Muribaculaceae; genus CALZFJ01. The sequence goes on from JBJEKJ010000037.1 coordinate 40,614, forward strand.
TCGTTGGCTTTCAGATATTGGGCACGGTAGCCCTCGTTGAACATGCTTAGGAACAAGTCGTTGGGGGTGAGCACGGTGTGATGCCCCTCCACTATGGTGTCCACGATGTTCTTCTGTGTGAAGATTGTGTCCATTGTGGTTATCGGGTGCGATGATGGCACCACCACGTCGGCAAGGAACGCAAGGTCCTCGTTGCGCGAGAACTTGTAGTTGCCGTCGAGGTCGTTGAGGGCATACACGCGGTAGCTTCCGGGCTTCAGGTTGCGGATGGTGAACTGCCCGTAGCTGTTGGTGCGGCTTATGCGCTCAAACTGCGTGGTCTTGAACGCCGAGTCGTCGGCGTTGGAGTGAATGCCCACGATAATCTTCTGCATCGGCTCGAGGTCACGAGCCCTGAGCACTATTCCCGACACTGCGAGCGAGTCGATAGTGTCGCCGGTAGAGAAAGCTATGGCGAAGTCCTCAAGCGGATTGCCCTCGTTGTTGTCCTGAATGGCGTCGGCGAAGTCGATGGAGTAGGTGGTTGCTGGTCTCAGCGTGTCGCGGAACTCCACGGTCACCTTACGGCCGTTGGCTCTGATGGATGGCATCTCCTTCTGCACCGGCGACACCACCACCTTCGTCTGCTGGTCTTTAAGCGTCACAATCTCGTTGAAGGTAATCTCTATCTTGTTCTTTGTCACGTTCAGCGCGTTCGGCTTAGGGTCGCTGCCCATGAAAACAGGCGGGTCCGTGTCGCGGGGACCGCCGTCGGGACGCCCGATGTTGGCACACGAGTAAAGAAGTATTGCGGCGAGCATCGCCACAATAATATATGTGGTTTTCTCCAATTTCACCTTATTAAGACTTAAAAAACGCCGTAAAGTTACAAAAAACCGCTGTATATAGCCTAATCTCACGGCAAAAAACGCTAATTTAGGGCTCAGTGACGTGCTTGAAACGGCCGAAATGACGGTTTTCTGACAAAAACCCTCGTTAAAAATTTCAAACTTGGATAATTTGATGTATATTTGCAAGCTGTAAATTATACTTGAAAAATTTATAACAAAATAATTAACAATTATCAACACATGCAAAGTAAAGGATTTATTAGAGTTCTTGCCGTTTTATTGGTGCTTGTGTGTGCGTTTTATTTGTCATTCTCGTTTGTAACCTCGCACTACGAGGGGCTTGCGGCTGAGTTCGCCCAGTCGAAGGCAAACACTGAGGATGCTTCAGACGCTACATATAAGACCTATTATAACGCGTACATTGACTCAATCGCTAAGGAGAAGGTGTATTTAGGATACTACACTTTCCAACAGGCTCGTGAGATGGAGGTCGGACTTGGTCTTGACCTTAAAGGTGGTATGAACGTGACGCTCCAGATTTCGGTTCCCGACATTCTGAAGGCTCTCGCCAATCAGAATCCCGATCCGAAGTTCAACCGCGCTATCGCAATCACCGATTCGTTGCACCGCGACGAGAAGGATTATGTGGCAGCATTCTGCCGCGAATATGCCAAGATAGCCCCCGAGGGCAATCTCGCGCAAATCTTCCGCAACGTGGAGAAGGTGCAGTCGGGTTCGTCGAACTCCCAAGTCGAGGCAATATTGAAAGATGAGGTTGCCGCTATGGTGAGCAACTCCCGCAACGTGCTCGCTACCCGTATCGACCGTTTCGGTGTCGTATCGCCCAACATTCAGGAGCTTGAGAGCACAGGCCGCATCCTGCTTGAGCTTCCGGGCGTGAAAGAGCCTGAGCGTGTGCGCAAGCTCCTTCAGGGAACTGCCAACCTGGAATTCTATGAGACCTACACATTGCAAGACCTTAACCAGTCGCTGATGGCCCTCAGCAACGCCGCCTCGGGTAAGGTGGAGGTAGCTGCCGACACCACTGCCGCTGCCGCCGCTCCTGCCGATTCTACGGTAGCTGCCGCCGACTCTGTGGCAAAGGCTCAGCCTGCAAAGGTGGCGGCACGTCCGCTTGCCGAGCTGCTTTGGGCTGCCGGACAGATGGGAGGCCCGGTTATAGGTACGGTTGCCGTTACCGACACTGCTGCCGTGAACGCCATCTTGAGCTCGCCGGAGGCTGCGAAGATTCTTCCTTCGAACCTCAAGGCTTGCTGGTCGGTTAAGGCCATCGACGATATGAACCGCTACTTCAACCTCGTTGCCCTCAAGGCAAATCAAGGCCGCCCCGTGCTCGACGGAAGCGTGATAACCGATGCCAGCAGCGAGTTCGACAACTTGCAGGGAAATGTCGTGTCGATGACTATGAACGACGAGGGCGCTCGCCAGTGGGCACGCATCACTCAGCAGAACCTGAACAAGTCGATTGCCATCGTGCTCGACGACCATGTATATTCCTATCCTAATGTGAACAGCGTGATCGAGGGCGGTCGCTCGCAAATCACCGGCAACTTCACCGTGGAGGAGGCAAAAGACCTTGCCAACGTGCTCAAGAGCGGTAAGATGGTTGCCCGCGTGAATATCGTGAGCGAGAGCGTTATCGGTCCGTCGCTTGGTAAGGAGGCTATCGAGGCCGGAATGTGGTCGTTCGTCGTGGCTCTTGTTCTCCTTATGGCATTCATGATGCTTACCTATGGTGTAGGTCCGGGCCTTATCGCCAACCTTGGTCTTATCCTGAACCTCTTCTTCACTATGGGTATCCTTGCCTCTATTCAGGCAGTGCTCACTCTGCCGGGTATCGCCGGTATCGTGCTCGCCATGGGTATGGCGGTCGATGCCAACGTGCTTATCTTCGAGCGCTCGAAAGAGGAGCTCCGCGCTGGCAAGAATCTGAAGGCTGCCGTGGCCGATGGCTACAAGAACGCATTCTCGGCAATCTTCGACTCCAACTTGACATCAATCATCACAGGTATCATCCTGCTTATTAACGGTTCGGGCCCGATCAAGGGATTCGCGACCACTCTTATCATCGGTATCGTTTGCTCGTTCTTCACGGCAGTATTCGTAACCCGCCTCGTGATGGAGGGCATGCTGAACAAGGGTATCTTCAAGAACCTCACGTTCAACACTGCCATCACCAAGCACATGTTTGAGCGTGCCACTATCAACTTCATCGGCAACCGCAAGAAAGGCTTCATGGTGGTATTCGCCGTTATCGCCGTTGTGGTTGTTCTGCTTGGCGTGCGTCGCCTGAGCCCGGGTATCGACTTCTCCGGTGGTCGCAACTATATCATCCAGTTCGACCATGAGGTGAAGACCTCCGCTCTTGAGGCCGACCTCGCTCCGCTTTTCGGAGAGGCTTCGCTCAGCGTTATCACTATCGACAACGATACTAAGGTGCGCGTCTCTACCAACTACAAGATCGACTCCAACGAGGAGACTATCGACGATGAAATCATGGAGATTCTCTACAAGGGCTTGAAGAAAGACCTCGGCGAGATGGACTATAAGGACTTCAGCGTGGCAAATGAGAACGTAGGCGTGGTATCTACCGAGAAGGTGGGTCCGGCAATCGCCGAGGATATGACTCGCGAGGCTTGCTGGGCTGTATTCTTCTCGCTCATCGCAATGGCTCTCTATATCCTTATCCGATTCCGCGACATCGCATTCTCAGTGGGCGCTCTCGCCGCTGTGGCATTCACGGCATTCGTGATTATCGGCTTCTACTCACTCTACGGCCTGTTCCCATTCTCCATGGAGATTGACCAGACGTTTATCGCCGCCATATTGACCGTAATCGGTTATCAGGTGAACGATACCGTGGTGGTATTCGACCGCGTGCGTGAGAACCGTACTCTCTATCCGAAACAAGACCAGTTGACTACATTCAACTACTCGCTGAACAGCACATTGGCCCGTACAATCATGACTTCGGTCAGCACGCTGCTCGTGTTGCTCTGTATCTTCGTTCTCGGTGGTGAGACTATCCGCAGCTTCACTTTCGCAATGCTGCTCGGTGTAATCGTAGGTACTTGCTCTTCGCTCTTCGTAGCAGCTCCTACGGCCTACATCATCACACAGCGTAGTGCGAAGAAAGCCGCCAAGAAGGCCTGATGCCGGCAAAAAGGCGCCTGTCAATGGCCGCCTTGAGAAATAGAAAATAAGATTCCTAAATAGCAAGGGGCAAGCTCAACACCGGGCTTGCCCCTTGCCTTTCTTCCCTCCGCATTAAAGCACATAGCAGCGCAAGGAATTTCCCACCCCACAAAGTGTGCCGGTGGGGAAGTCCCCCGCGATGCGCCGCCCGCTCCACTGAGCCTTACAATATCGGTTATTTCAAAAATTTGTTGTGACTACATATCGCTTAAAAATAGGGTATAGTTTTATAGCGAGACGCCATACGGTTTATGCGGTCAGCAATCTTATTGCGCAATGGTGTAGGAGTAAGTACGATGAGTTCATCGCCCCATGCCGTTAGTTCTCGAATGAGTTCGAAATTTTCGCGGCACTCAATTGTGAAGAAATCACCGGATTGAATTTGTGGATATGAAACACGCAACTTTTCGGCTCGTTCTCCTTTAATATGGGTTTGAGAACCGTGAATGGGCTTGGTATGGATATATCCCTTTACTTCGTCGCTAGCCCAGAATATGATTTGTATCAGCGGAGAATTTTCGTTAAAAGTGACACCTATTATTTCATCGAAACGATCTTCAAGGTTCATTTCACAAGGCTTGAAGGTATATCCGACCTTTGGATTCATCTCAATGATACGGTCGAGCGTAAAATTGAGAATACGATTCGTGTCGTAAGCACCGCCGATGACGTACCACCGGCGGTTATACTCTTTGAGAAGGTAGGGTGAAAGTAAGACCTTGCGCGCTGTCGAATCCAAGAATTTTCGATAAGTCAGCTCAACGACTTGTTTGTTCGATATGGCAGAAAACACAGATGCAATCAGCGTGGAGTTTTCAACTAAATTTTTTGAAAGAGAGATTACTGGTTCTCGTGTTTCAAGTTTCAACTGTTTGCGCAATTCGGCAAGCCACTTAAAATTGTCGAGCCCGTCAAAACTTCCGAGCGTAGTGAGAGCCGATTCGAGAACGGCTTTTTCGTCTTCGGTCAGTTTCTTTTTGAATATAGAAAACGTCGGGTCGGCATAGCGGATGCAGCGCTTTTTGTAAACACGGTCGTCCACATTGGTAGCATCAACCGTATAACGTTCAAATTCAATCAGTATCGGGAAACTATATTCCAGGTATGTGATATCCTTCTCAACGCAACGCTTGCTCACGCCGCCATCTTGCCCGTAGTGAGGCAATTCCCGTTCAAGATAATCGGTAATATCCTGAATGGAATACGCATGGTGACGGTCGGCAAGCAACTTGTCAAGCAACACAATCCGAGTCAAAGCATTCTTATTCGCCGGCATAATTGTCAACTTTAATGTGTCAATAAGGCTATTGCTCTTCAAAAGAAAACACATAAAATGTCACATCGTTGTTCCATTTTCTTGATTTGGTTTGGTTATGGAATACAGAAATGGCAATGAAACGGTAAATGGAGAAAGACGTGCCACATAACACTTTCTATAATTGTTCCTGAGTTTTCCTTTGGAATAATATCAAGTCCTACTTCATTGCATATATATTTTTATTTTAAAAGCACCTTGGGAGTTTACCACGCTCCCAAGGATTTTTTTGAAGACCTTATTGGTTACTGAGGTTCCTTATATCGGGTATCAAACCGACTATATCTGTTACTACTGAAATTGCCCCAAAGGGTGTAGGAGCTGCAAGAAACTACGCAACGTCCACAATTAGGATTGCTGCATTAACAATGACCTTCCACGCGAGGTGGATGGTCTTGGTTGAACTTGCCTTCTTATTAAAAAGGCAAATCTACACTCC
>JBJEKJ010000038.1:0-12154 GCA_051878575.1 Muribaculaceae bacterium
AAGCAGAGTTTGAAATGGGAGCCGGCACGACATTAGACAAGGTAAGAATGCGCACAGCCGACGTCAAGACGGCCCTATGGCAACCTGAGCTGCGCACCGACTGCGATGGCTACATCTACGTCGACTTCACATCACCACTTTTCAACACTACATGGCTCATGCAGGCCATAGCCTATACTGCCGACATGCACACGGCGTCGATGGTGCGGGAGGTAGTGACGTCCAAGCCGATAATGGTGCGCGCCACCTTGCCGCGTTTCTTGCGTCAGGGCGACAAGACGCAGCTTGCCTCCACCATTTCCAACGCCACCGACAGCACTCAGCGGTGCACGGCGGTAATAGAGCTGTTTGTTCCCGACACCGACGAGGTGATCGCCTCAAGGACTTTTGAGGTGGAGCTCGCGGCAAAGGAGTCGAAAGCAATTGCCATCGACTGGAGCGTCGCCGACGCAATGCCCGGCATAGGCTACCGTGTGAAAGCCGCTACAAGCCTGTTTGGCGACGGCGAGCAGCACTCGATAGTAATCCTGCCATCGGTCTCGCCGATTATTGAGACAAAACCTTTCTTCATCGATGCCTCCCTGAAGGATTTCTCGCTAAAACTGCCCAAATTCCCTAAGGGTAGCCGCGTCACGCTCGAATATTGCGACAATCCCGTGTGGTATTGCGTCACTGCGCTGCCATCGGTGAAAAGCGACGACATAACCACCTCCACAGCCCTCGCCCACTCGCTATATGCACTGACGCTTGCCGACGGCATTGCCAACTCCGACCCCGAAATCCGCGAAGCGATAGAATTTTGGAATGCCAACGAGGCCGACAGCACGCTGATTTCCAACTTGGAGAAGAATAGCGAGCTGAAGATTGGCACTTTGCTCGCATCGCCCTGGCTGCGCGAGGCTCAGCGACAGACGTTGCGCATGCGCTCGATTGCCGACCTGTTCGATGCCGACAAGAATGCTGCCGAGACCGAAAAGATTATCTCAAAACTTGAGGAGATGCAGATGCCTGACGGCGGATGGACTTGGGTGAGATACAACGGCTGCAAGTCGTCGCTCTACTCCACACAATGCGTCCTGCAACTTGTGGGAGAGCTTAGGCACATAGGATTACTCACCGGCAACTCCCGCATGAACGCAATGCTGCGCAAGGCTCTTGCCTACTACGACGCCACCGAGCTCGATATGTTCAACCGCCGCACGGTCAAGAACGACTACGGCAGTCTGAGCGACTACGTCTACACGCGCTCATTCTTCAAGGACTACGACTTATTGCCCGGGATGAGCGGCATCTTCGCTAATGCGCTGACCGCTATGAAGCGCGAGTGGAAGGGGCTTAACCTTGTGGAGAAGGCATATTTCGCTCTCGCCCTTCACCGCAATGGCGAGACGTCGACGGCAAAGCAGATTATAGAGTCGCTCAGGCAGTTTGCCATCACGAAACCCGAAACAGGAATGTATTGGGACAACCTGAATATCGGTTGGAACTGCTTCTACGGAAAGACCACCCTCACCGCACGGATGCTTGCCGCATTTGCCGAGATTGAGCCGGCCTCGGCCGACATCGACATGATTCGAAAATGGATGCTCCTCGACAAGCAAGCCAACGACTGGGGCAACTCAAGCATGGCAAGCGAGGCAATCTACGGAATACTGTCAAGCGGCAGCAAGTGGCTCGGAAAGCAGGCTCCGGCATCGATTGCCGTGGCGGGCAATAAAGTGAGCATGAGCAAGGCCGACGAGTATATAGGCTATTTCAAGCGCTCGCTGCCTGTGGAAAGCGCCACCGAGGCGATGATGACAGTAAGCCGCAACGGAAATAGTCCGGCCTGGGGAGCTTTGTTCTGCCAATACTCGGCTCCGATGACCGAGGTGAAAGCAGTGGCGGTCGACGAGCTTTCAATCGAGAAGGATACATACGTGGTACGTGGCGACCAACTTCTGAAATCCGACAAGATGAATGTGGGCGACCGTGTACAGGTGCGGATGGTGATTAAGAGCTCGCGCGATCTTGAATATGTGACGCTACACGACGAGCGGGCGTCGTGCATGGAGCCTGTCGACCAGTTGTCGGATTACCGGTGGCTCGACGGAACGGGTTTCTATATGGAGGTAAAGGACGACTGCACGCGCCTATTCTTCAATTATCTGCCAAAGGGCACGCACATCATCACCTACGATGTCCACGTCACCGCTCCCGGCGAATATTTTGTGGGAATAGCGTCGATTCAGAGCCAATACGCGCCGCAAATCGCCGCACACTCGGCAGGAGGCTCATTATCAATCGCTCCCGACAATCGCGACTGACCCATCCTCAACTTATAGGCAAAAAAATAACGAACGATGAAGAAACGGAAATTATTGATTTGCAATAGGAGTCTGCTTGCCATTGTGCCTATAGCAGTGGCAAGCGGAGATCGTTAAAAGCTGCTTGATAGCGGTATGAGCTGGCAAACGAGATATTGGATCGACGACATGTATATGATTTCAGCCATACAGTCGCAGGCTTTCGGGGTGACTAACGACACTAAGTATATTGAGCGTGCCGCTTTTGAGATGGCTGCTTACCTCGACAAGATTCAGCGCCCCAACGGCTTATTCTTCCACGCTGAGGAAGCGGCCCACGGCGGCAGTGTAGTCGGCGGGGTGGTCTAAGTAGGCATCGGCATGCTTCGACCCTTTTGCCACCCACATCGCCTTTGGCTCCGGCTTGGCATCATATAGGGGCTGCATCATCCTGAATGGGACATAGGTGTCGGCATCGCCGTGAATGAAGAGCATCGGCCGATGGCACTTCGCCACTTGGCGCAGCGGCGACGCCTCGCCGAATGACCATCCATACTTGAGCTTGCACAGTGCGCTCGCCGCATATAGCATAGGGAACTCAGGAAGTGAGAATTGAGCCCTAAGCTCACCCGAGAACTCGTCCCACACGCTTGTATAGCCGCAATCCTCAACGAATGCCGCCACATATTCGGGCAGCTGCTCGCCCGACACGCACATGGTGGTGGCTGCACCCATCGACACGCCGTGCACCACCACCCGCGATGGCGCCACCGAGTCGCGGAAGGCCTGCTCGGCCACTTCGGCCCATCGAATAACGTCGAAACGGTCTTTCCACCCCATCTGAATCTCCTCACCCTCGCTCATTCCATGGGCGTGGAGATCGGGCATTAGGATATTATAGCCAAAGTCGCGATGATACATTCGGCCTAAATACATAAATTTGACGCAATTGTCGGTATAACCGTGCACCACCACGGCAGTGCGGCCGTGAGCCGAGTCGTTGCGCACATAGATGGCATGGTGACGCTCTCCTGAGGGTATCACCACGAAAGTGTCGCGAATCAGCCCGCGACGCAGCAGGCTGTCGCACCACGGGCGCATATCGGGCACACGCCTGTAGAGCTCGGCATAAGCGCTATCCACGTTGCCGCGCGTGTCGCCCGGACCATGCTCATAGCCCAAAGAATAGTCGAGCATATAGAAGCTGCCACCCACCACTACTGCTGCGGCTATCGCCGTCGCCACAATTGCCAAAATCAGAAATTTCCTCATATTCCTAATATTTTGCTTTCAATTGACATTGATTATGCGAATTTACGCAAAATATCGCAGATTTTATGTACCTTTGCACACTAATAATTATTAGAGTAATGGAAGATAGGATTTTCTTGTCGTTTCCGCACCTCGGTGGACATGAGATGCGCTATATTAACGAAGCCTTTGAAGGAAGCTGGGTAGTGCCATTAGGTCCCCACGTCGATGAATTTGAGAAGCGTCTTGAGCATTATCTTCACGCTCCTAATGTTGTGGCCCTTAGCGCAGGCACGGCAGCGCTGCATCTCGGACTCGTGATGCTTGGCGTAGGTGCCGGCGACGAGGTGCTGTGCCAGTCGTTCACCTTTGCCGCAAGTGCCAATCCGGTGAGATACCAGGGGGCAAGTCCGGTGTTTGTCGACAGCGAGCCCACGACGTGGAATATGAGTCCCGAGGCGCTCGAGGAAGCCATAGTCGACCGCAAGAAGGTCACCGGACGCTATCCCAAAGCCATTGTGGTGGTTCACCTCTACGGCATGCCTGCAATGATGGACGAGATCCTCTCTGTCGCAGGCCGCTACGGCATTCCGGTGCTCGAGGACGCAGCCGAGGCTCTCGGATCGGAGTATCACGGCACGATGTGCGGCACGCTCGGCGACTATGGAGCGCTGAGCTTCAATGGCAACAAGATAATAACCACATCGGGCGGCGGAGCGCTGATATGCCCCGACGCCACGGCTGCCGGACATGTGAAATTCCTTGCCACCCAGGCCCGTGAGCCTATGCCCTATTATTTCCACAAGGAATTGGGATTCAACTACCGCCTGAGCAACATCAGCGCGGGAATAGGCTGCGGACAGATGGAGTTCATAGCCGACCGCGTGGCACGACGACGAGCTATACACGAGCTATATGCCGAGGGCTTCAAGAATCTCGACGGCATTAGCGTCCACAACAACCCTGCCGACGACGTGAAATCGAATTTTTGGCTCACTACGATACTTTTCGACGAACATTCGGGAATCTCGCCTGAAGACGCGCGCTTGGCTCTCGAGGCCGAGAATATAGAGTCGAGGTGGCTGTGGAGGCCGATGAACATGCAGCCTATCTATGCCGACGCTCCATACTACGGCGGAAAATGCGCCGAGGGCATATTCGGCCGCGGACTATGTCTGCCCAGCGGCAGCATCCTCACCGACGGCGATGTGGAGCGAGTGATTGATTGTGTAACCCGTTTTATCAAGCATCGACTATGAGAAAGCAGAATTACAGTTCACAAGCGATAATTTTCGACCTCGACGACACACTCTACAAGGAAGTCGACTATGTGATGTCGGCCTATCACCACATCGACCGCCTGTTGGTGGCCGACTACGACATAGAGCCCGGGACAGCGTTCGAAATACTCCAATACAGTTTCTACCACAATGTGAACGCTTTCGACGCCCTTGCGGCGCACCTTGAGCGAATAGGCGTGCACATCCCCGACGCTATCGCATGGATGATCGACGAATACCGCAACCACACGCCGATTATAAGCCTCGACGACAATACGCTGAACACGCTGCAATACTTCTGGGAGCTTAATGTGCCGATGTTCATCATCACCGACGGACGCTCATTCACGCAGCGCAACAAGATACGCTCGCTCGGAATCGACGAGTTCATCCCCTGGGAGAACATCTTCATCAGTGAGGAGGTGGGCTACGACAAGACCAATCCATACGCGTTCAACGAGATAAAAAAGCGCTTCGACGACTTCGAGACCGTGGAATTCGTCTTCGTAGGCGATAATCCCGCCAAAGACTTTCTCGTTGCCAACACTCACGGAGGGCTGTCGGTGCTCCTGCTCGACAATGGGCAGAACATACACCCGCAGGACATATACGTCGACAACAAGCACAAAGCCCGCTACTATATCAAGCAGATTAAGGAGCTTAACGACTACGTTGCCGATTTCCTATATTTTTAGACATTCCAACTCTCACCACAAACAATTTACGCAATAACAAGGATTTATATGGAAAACAAGACTCATAAAATAGCACTTATCACCGGAATAACCGGGCAAGACGGCTCTTTTTTGGCAGAATTTCTGCTCGAGAAGGGCTATGAGGTCCACGGAATACTGCGCCGCAGCAGCTCGTTCAACACCGGCCGCATCGAGCACCTCTATCTCGACGAATGGGTGCGCGACATGAGGCGCAAACGCCTCGTAAACCTCCACTATGGCGACATGACCGACTCCAGCTCGCTGATTCGCATCATCCAGGAGGTGCAGCCCGACGAAATCTACAACCTTGCGGCACAAAGCCATGTGAAAGTATCGTTCGACGTACCCGAGTACACCGCCGAGGCCGATGCCGTGGGCACGCTGCGACTGCTTGAGGCTGTGAGAATTCTGAAGCGCGAGAAAGTCACCAAAATATATCAGGCAAGCACTTCCGAGCTTTATGGCAAGGTTCAGGAGGTCCCCCAAAACGAGAACACCCCATTCTATCCGCGCAGCCCATACTCTTGCGCAAAAATCTACGGCTACTGGATTACGAAAAACTACCGCGAGAGCTACGGCATGTTTGCCGTGAACGGAATCCTGTTCAACCACGAGAGCGAGCGCAGGGGCGAGACTTTCGTGACAAGAAAAATCACCATAGCCGCCGCCCGAATAGTGAACGGATTGCAAGACAAGCTCTATCTCGGCAATCTCAACGCCTACCGCGACTGGGGCTATGCCAAGGACTACGTGGAGTGCATGTGGCTGATAATGCAACAGCCCGAGCCCGACGACTTCGTGATTGCCACTGGCGAGTATCACACCGTGCGCGAGTTCACCACACTTGCATTTGCCCGCGCGGGCATCGAGCTTGAGTGGCAGGGCGAGGGTCTCGACGAGAAAGGCATCGACCGTGCCACCGGCCGAGTGATAGTGGAGGTGGATCCGAAATATTTCCGCCCCGCTGAGGTTGACCAGTTGCTCGGCGACCCGACGAAAGCTCGAACCAAGTTAGGCTGGAATCCGCGCAAGACGTCGTTCAATGAGCTTGTGAACATCATGGTCGACAACGACTTGCGATTAGTGAAGGAAGATCCGCACAATGTGAGATAGGCAGCAATAGTAGAAGATGGAAAAGAACGCAAAAATTTACGTTGCCGGACACCGCGGATTAGTGGGTTCAGCTATATGGAACAACTTGATAAAAAAGGGATATACCAACCTCGTTGGACGCACCCACAGTGAGCTCGACCTGCTCGACGCAGTGGCCGTGCGCCGCTTTTTCGACGTGGAACGGCCCGAATATGTGATTCTTGCAGCAGCCCACGTGGGTGGAATCATGGCCAACAGCATCTACCGTGCCGACTTTATCTACCAAAACCTGCAAATACAGCAGAACGTAATCGGCGAGAGCTTCCGCCACGGCGTAAAGAAGCTGCTGTTCCTCGGAAGCACTTGCATATATCCGCGCGACGCCGAGCAGCCCATACCCGAGCACGCACTGCTCACCTCGCCGCTCGAATACACCAACGAGCCTTACGCCATAGCAAAAATCGCAGGATTGAAACTCTGCGAGAGCCTCAACCTGCAATATGGCACCAACTATATCGCCGTGATGCCCACCAACCTCTATGGGCCCAACGACAATTTCAATCTTGAGACGAGCCACGTGCTGCCTGCGATGATTCGCAAAATTCACCTCGCCAAGATGCTCAACGAGGGCAATTGGGAGGAAGTGCGAGCCGATCTTGACCGCCGCCCCATCGAAGGCGTAAATGGCCGAGCTACCGCCGACGATATTCGGACAATTCTCGAGAAATATGGCATCGATGAGCACAGGTTGCTGCTTTGGGGCTCAGGAAAGCCCATCCGCGAGTTCCTTTGGAGCGAGGATATGGCCGACGCGTCGGTGTATGTGTTGGAGAACATCGACTTCGACGACACCTACGAGGGGCCTCGGGTGACACCGGGAACCGCCGAGGCGGCAAAACGCGAGATTCGCAACTGCCACATCAATATCGGAAGCGGAAAGGAGATTACAATTGCCCGACTTGCCGAATTGGTCAGACTCACCGTCGGATATAGCGGCGAGATTCAGTGGGATGCCTCGAAGCCCGACGGGACAATGCGCAAGCTCACCGACGTGAGCCGCCTGCACGCCCTCGGATGGCACCACACGATGGAAATCGACGACGGCGTTAGAGCTCTCTACCACTGGTATCGCAACAATTGACCGTTTCACAGCCTCCACACATTCCTCGTTGTCAATGAAATTTTTGGGTTTTATCATCACATTTGGCATTTTCGCAGCTACATTCATCATCATGTATCTATGCGAGAGAATCTACATACGGCTTGCTCTGCGGCACGGCATCACCAACAAGTCGGCCACTAATCCCATAGCCTCGGGCGGAGGAATCATAATTCCTCTCACATATATGGCATGCGAGCTATATTCGCTGCTGTCGAGGGGAGAGCTCATCTATCCCTACTTCCTTGCCGGCACAGTGATTATAGCCACCGTGAGCTTCATCGACGACGTCAGGGACCTGTCGCCGATGCTGCGACTTGTAGCCCACTTCGCATGCGCCGCACTGCTCATGGCGCAGATAGGCGCCACCACCGGAATAAGGATGCCGGCATGGCTCACGTCAATTGCCGTGATAGCCACCGTGGCAGCCACCAACGCCTTCAATTTCATCGACGGAATAAAGGGTATCACCGGATGCTACTCATTAGCGGTATTTGTCTCGCTGCTTGCATCGGGATGTACCGCAATCAACGATCTTGTGGTCATAGCCGTCATCGCCGCCACGGCGGTGTTCTGCACCTTCAATCTCCGCACCCCCGAGCGCTGCTACTGCGGCGATACCGGCGCCATCACCATAGGCTATATGGCATCGCTGTTGGTGCTTTTGTGCGCCACATGGCAGTCGCCGGATATCACGGCGCCTGTCGTTGATTTCTCGGCGGCAACATTCATCATAGTGTATCTTGTGGAATTCTCGCTCACGCTCCTGCGCCGCATCATCAGGCGCGAGGACATCTTCTCGCATCACCACAGCCATCTGTATCAGCGGCTTGCCTTGGAGCGCCACATCCCCCATATAAGGGTAGCATTGTGCTATGCACTGCTCCAGGCGGCAATATCGGTAGTCTACATCATGCTGCCGGCATCAGCCCACACCGCATATTTCGCCATCATAACAATCGTGCTGATAGCGCTTCACACAATTATTTCCAGAAGTATAAAGTCAGGACCCGACAATTGACCTATATCAATCACGGTGCAAAGCCGGAACTCGGTGACAATGGCATATCCCTATCAGAACTGATAGCCCACCATCACATAAGAGGCCATATTGCGCGGACTTCCTTTCAAGAAATCATCACTCAGCTTCACAACTCCAATCTCGGTGTTGAAGCCGAGAATTACGTGGCGAAATAGCAGGTCGACACCTATCGACGCCCCTACGTCGAAGCGGCGGAACGGCTTCGTGTATATCGCATCATCGTCGCTGAATGAGAGATACGAGTTGCCGCCGTATGTGCATCCGTCGCTGAAAAGGTCGTCGGGATAATTGGCATTATAGTCGTTGTACATCGGGGTCTTGATATTGGCAGTTCCCTTTATTCCGAGCGCGAAGTACGGCCCGGCCTTGACCGACAGCTTGGTGTAATCGCCGAATTTAAGGCCGAACACCGCATGCACCGGCACTTCGATATAATGCAGGCTGTTGCGGTATTTTGACAACACCACATCAGGCGAACCACTTGATGTCTCCACCACCGACAATCCTTTGAACTGCGTTCCCTTGCCTGAATAATACAAGCCCGGCTCAATGCTCCAATTGCCTTTCAATGGAATGTCGACACCGAGGCCGATTTTCCCCGAGAAGCGATTGCCGGCCTGAGAGTCACCATTATACTCGCTGACGCCCAAGCCCGTCTTTATCTGATATTTAACTTTTGCCTCAGTGTAGCAGAATGAGACACATAACAAACACGCAAGAATGGATATAACCTTTTTCATCAGATTATTTATTTGTTTCTACAAAATTCATTATAGGCCTCCCTCATTGCCTTTGCCCGGCTATCGCGATGCTGCGGCAACTCAGACGTTCCTTATTACATAATTACTGCAAATATATGCTTATTTTTCATTCTTAGAAAACAATTTAACAAAAATTTTCAGTAAAATCATCACTGCCTCACCGATTTTTCTTTGTCGCATTGTATAAAATAGCTACCTTTGGATATCGATAGGCAGAAATGTTGCCTACACGAAATTTTTTACTTAAAGACCACAGAACAATGGCACTACGCAATTATATAATATTATTGGTGGCGATTCTCGCAGTTCCGCTATCGGGATGCCACGAGCATGAGGAGTTTGCCAACAATCCCTACGGCAACTTCGACGCCTTGTGGAAAGAAATCGACGAGCATTATTGCTTCTTCAAGTATAAGGACATCGACTGGAACGAGATTGGCATCAAATACCGAGCCCAAGTGCTGCCCGAGATGTCGCAGACCGAGCTTTTCGACGTGTGCGCCGCCATGTTGCGCGAGCTAAAGGACGGACACACCAACCTGATTTCGTCGTGGGACGTGTCGCGCTACTGGATTTGGGAGCAATATCCGCAGAACTACGACGAGCGCATCATCAATGAGTTTTACCTCAACTTCAACTATCGCTCTACATCGGGCATAAAATATCAGATTCTGAGCAACAACTTTGGATACATGCACTACGACAGTTTCAGCTCAAACATCGGTGAGGGAAATCTCGACAACATCCTGGCCTACTTGGCAAGCAGCGACGGGCTGATTATCGACGTGCGCGACAATGGCGGAGGATACCTGACAAATGTGGAGACTCTCGTGGCCCGTTTTATCACAAGCGACATCTATGCCGGATCCATATCGCACAAGACCGGTCCCGGACACGACGATTTCTCCGAGCCCTACGACTATTATTTCCACCCTGCCGACCCGAGCCGAATAAAATTCATGAAGCCGGTGGTGGTGCTCACCAACAGGTCGTCCTACAGTGCCACCAACAATTTCGTGTCGATAATGAAATATGTGCCCGGCGTGCACATCGTGGGCGACACAACGGGTGGCGGAAGCGGATTGCCGTTCACATCGGAGATTCCTTGCGGATGGACGGTGAGATTCTCGGCGTGCTCCATTCTCGATGCTTCGGGCAAAGAGACGGAGTTTGGCGTGGAGCCCTCGGAGGGCTGCAAGGTCGACATGACCGACGAGGACCGTCTCATGGGCAAGGACACCATTCTCGAGAAAGCCTTCGAGGTGCTCACATCAATGATTTCCAATAGATAGACGCGTCAGGCGAACGCCGCACGATATAGGCGGCGACAATCCTCGGCAGTGTAGGGCTTCGGCGCATTGGCAGGACTGCCGCTTGCTATGGCGTCGGCAGCCATCTTGTCGATTGATGCAAGGAACTTATCGGCGTCGATACCATAGCCGCGCAATCCCGGAATCATGCACACACGGCACAGATCACGCACGGCGTCGAGAAACTTTGCCGACGCCACGCATGCTGCATCGGCGGCTGTCGATGCACCTATTGCCCTCGCCATTACCGCCAACCGCTCCTCGGCGGCATCGCGCATGTCGTCAAGACACACACTGAGCAGCATGGCATTGGATATGCCGTGAGGCACATGGAAAAGAGCTCCTATCGGACGGCTCATGCCATGCACCACCGTGACGCTCGAATTATTTATGCACACTCCGGCCTCAAGGGCTGCAAGGGCCATCTGCTCCCGCGCCTCCACATTGCCGCCATCGGCAAATGCCACCGGCAGATAGCGCATTATCCGCCTCACTGCGCTCACCGCAAGCTCATCAGTGGCAGGAGTTGCCCTCACCGACACAAACGCCTCGATGGCATGGGTGAGCGCATCGAGCCCCGTGGCGGCAGTGACGCTTGCCGGAGCCGTCACACCGAGGGTATAGTCTACCACGGCCACGTCGGGCAGCAGCACGTCGCCCTTCAGCAGCATTTTTATATCGCGGGCGGCATCGGTCACTATGGTGAACTTCGTCACCTCCGAGCCGGTACCCGCCGTAGTGGGAATGGCCACCACCTTAGGCATGTCGCACTCGATGACGCGGCCGTTGAAGTCGGCAATAGCACCCTCAAGCACCGTCATGGCTGCTATAGCCTTCGCCGAGTCGAGCGGGCTGCCTCCGCCAAGGCCAATACAGAAGTCGCACGCCGCATCGCGATACACGCGCACGCCGGTATCAATCATGGCATCGGTAGGCTCACCGGTTATGCCGTCGAACACCACATATTCTATATGCCAGGCATCGAGCGCCGAGCACAGCCTCGTCATCATCGCCGACCTGCCCACATGCGGGCCTGTGACAATCAAAGCCTTTGTGCCACACGCAGTTATCACCCTTGAAGCCTCATCGATAGCATCGGCTCCAACAAATATGCTCTCAGGCACTTTCAGCGCCTTATCGAATGTCATTCTCATTTCTGCTCAATTTTTTCGACAAAGATACTAATAAAGACAATTATTTAAGCTAAATTTCCTCTAAGAAAGTTAAGGCCGAGACTATCTTTGTGAGTGGAAAAGAG
>JBJEKJ010000039.1:0-12143 GCA_051878575.1 Muribaculaceae bacterium
GCTAAACTGCCGTAGGAGTAATCCTACCACGAGTTCGAATCTCGTCCTTTCCGCAGTCCTGCCATCGGCAGGACTTTTTTTATATATGTAGTCTCCCTTGATGAGACGCCGCAATTTTTATGTGATGGTGGCGTGAAATCTCACAGATTTATTGTAAATTTGTCATTGCAAGCAAAATGCGACGATTCCTGTGGCTTGCCTGTTGCGAGGAAGAACAAATAGTATTTACAAATTTAAACGAAATATATGTACAGATATTCAATTACGCTCATGGCGGCTTTTGCCGTGGCGACTCCGTCTTTTGCCTCATCTTTTGCTTCTCCGGCTCCTGCCGACAACACTGCGGTCAGCGTAAAGAATCCATATACCGCATCGTGCCGCCCGGCAGCCGGACAGCGCCTGTTTCGCTCTGCCGAGGTAGAGCGTCAGATAGAGCGGGTAAAGTTGTTGCTCACCAATCCCAAACTTGCGTGGATGTTTGAGAACTGCTTCCCCAATACGCTCGACACCACAGTGCACTATCGCATAGGCAAAGACGGCAAGCACGACACTTTCGTCTACACAGGCGACATTCACGCCATGTGGCTGCGCGACTCGGGAGCTCAGGTGTGGCCCTACGTGCCGCTTTCCGGCAAGGATGCCGAGCTGAAGAACTTGCTTGAGGGCGTGATACGCCGCCAGTTCAAGTGCATAATACTCGATCCCTACGCCAATGCCTTCAACGATGGCCCGACAGGCGGAGAGTGGATGAGCGACAACACCAAGATGATTCCCGAGGTGCATGAGCGCAAGTGGGAAATCGACTCGCTGTGCTATCCTATTCGCCTTGCCTACGAGTATTGGAAGGTGACGGGCGACGCCTCAATCTTCGACGACGAGTGGATTGTCGCCATCACGAGGATATTGGACACATTCACCGAGCAGCAGCGCAAGGACGGTACCACGCCATATCGATTCCTGCGCAAGACCGACCGAGCTTTCGACACGCTGAGCAACAACGGATTGGGCACGCCGGTGAATCCTTGCGGACTGATAGTGTCGAGCTTCCGCCCTTCGGACGACGCGACGACGCTGCAATTCCTCATTCCGTCGAATTTCTTCGCCGTGTCGGCACTGCGCAAGGCATCGGAGATTCTGAAGAAAGTGAATAAGCGCAACGACCTTGTCAGGCGCTGCACGATGCTCGGCAAGGAGGTTAAGGAGGCTTTGGAAAGATATGCCTACTATGATCATCCTGAGTTTGGCCGAATATATGCCTTCGAAGTCGACGGCTTTGGAAACCACCTGCTTATGGACGACTCCAACGCTCCGAGCTTGCTGTCGCTGCCTTATCTCACCGACGTGAGCATTGACGACCCTATATATCAGAACACTCGCAGCTTTGTGTGGAGCAGAAGCAATCCCTACTTCTTCAAGGGCGCGGCTGCCGAAGGTATTGGCGGACCGCACATCGGTTACGACATGGTGTGGCCAATGAGCCTCATAATGAGGGCTCTCACCTCTACCGACGACAGCGAGATCGCCGAGTGCGTGAGGATGCTTGTTGCCACCGACGCCTCCACGGGATTCATGCACGAGTCGTTCCACAAGGATGACCCTGCCAAATTCACCCGCAAGTGGTTCGCCTGGGCAAACACCCTATTCGGGGAACTGATACTGAAGCTCGTGAACGAGAATAAGGTGGATTTGCTCAACAGCATCTGATTCCGTGCCGATGGCAATGGCCTATTTGCCCTCCTGCTTCTTCAGCTCGTTGGTGAAGGAGTAGGGAGCTGATGCGTCGGACGTGCCGCGGGTGGTGCAGGGCTTGCAGTCCATGTCGCACTCAATGTATGCCCCGCCCGTGAGCTGATCGTGAGTGAGATAATTCACGTCGACCGACTTCCCGTTGAGCCGCATGGCCTTTATGTAGCGGTTCTCCCGGCTATTGTCGGGAGCGTCGATGACTATGCTGTTGCCATTCTCGAGCTTGATGCGCAGATGCTTGAAGAGCGGGGCGCCGAGAACATACTCGCCCGAGCCCGGACACACAGGATAGAACCCCATTGCCGAGAACACATACTTATACTTGAAAGTAAACGTGCGGGAAGCGCATGTAAAGGGGTATTCCTGCTTGTTGTGATTCCGCTATTCGGGAATGTGGAGCATAGCGTGGGTACGGGCGATGATGGCCGGGCGCAGTGTGGCGTCGCTGCGACGCAGGTCGCCGGCTATCGGCGCGGGCCTGTGCCGGTGCTTGAATATCATTCCGCCGCGGTCGGCGAGCGTGGCGGCTATAGCCGACGACGCCCCGACAGCCGGCGTGCTCATGAACGGGCGAGCTATGACGTTGGCAAGCGGGTCAAACCATCGGTCCATTGTTATCATATTCGTGTCGACGACTCCGGGGTCGGCGCAGTTCACGAGGATTCCCGTCGCCGACAGCTCCTCGGAGAGCTGTTGCGCATAGTGGGTGAGGACAAGTTTCGTGCGGCCGTAGGTGCCGAGTTGCGAGAATCTGTCGGCAGGCTCGTCGAGAATGTTCTCGCGCAGCGAGTGCAGCTTGCGTGTTATCGACGTGGTGAAGATGATGCGGCTTCCGCTGCCCATGAGAGGCAGCAGCAGGCGTGTGAGCAGCACCGGAGCGAGGTAGTTCACAGCAATAGTCTGCTCGAAGCCATCGGTAGTGACGCTTCTGTGGCGGCACATCACGCCGGCGTTGTTGATTAGTGCCGACACGGGTTTGCCGAGAGCCTTTATGTAGTTGGCGAAGTCGTGAATCGAGTCGAGTGAGTCGAGCGATAGGCGGCCCGTAGTCACATCGCCGCAACCGGGCATGGCGCGCAGCTCGGAGCGGAGCTCGTCGGCGCGCGATGTGTTGCGGCAAGCGAGCACGAGGGCATGTCCTTGTGATGCGAAATATTTTGCCAGCTCCTTGCCGATTGAGCCCGTGGCCCCGGTCAATATGTACAAACCGTTATCGTGTGACATCCTTGTCGAGCAATTGGTGTTTTACGACTACGCAGAACCGTGTGGGCAGGTTGGCCACCACGAAAATAGCGATTCGGTTCAGCAATCCGTTGATATATTGCTTGCGGCGGTTGAAGACGCGGCGCAGGGCGTTGCGGGCGAACTTCTGCGGTGTGGTGAGCGCTCCAATGCGCACTGCGAGGCGTCGCAAGCTCGGCGATAGGCCGAAAAGCTCGGTGGAGATGCCTCCCGGGCATGCCACGGTGATGGAGATGCCATAATCCTTCATCTCAAGATACATCGAGCGTGAGAAAACGCGGATATAAGCCTTTGTGGCGGCGTAGGCGGCAATTCCCGGCATAGGCATCCAGCAGCACATTGATGCCATGTTGAAAATATAGCCCTTGCAGCCCCTTCGGAGCATGTCAAGGGCAAAAGTGCGGCACAATTGTGTGACGGTGCGTATATGGAGGTCGACAAATAGGTTAAGGCGCTCGGGTGTCATGTCGACAACCTTCTTGAAATTGAAGATTCCGGCATTGTTGATCAGGATGTCGACGTTGATGCCGCGGCTTTTGCAGTAGTTTAGCAGGAATTCGGCGGAGTCCTCGTCGGCAAGATTCTTGAAAACCGGCTCAAAGCGCAGCGATGGGAATTTACCACGCAGCTCGGAGGCGGTGGCGTCGAGCTGCTCCTGCTGATTGCTCACGAGCACCACGTTTATGCCCTTCTCGGCAAGCGCGCGGCTGAATTCCAGCCCTATCCCCGAAGACGCGCCTGTGACGAGGGCTGTTGCCCCTACCGGTATTCTCTTATTGAAAAGGCACATTATATCTAATATATATATATGTTTGTTCGTTTATTAGGTCTTTTGCGACTTCTTTATTCGCTCTATCTCGCGGAGCATGCATGGCGGGATGTCGGTGCGGTGCTTGTGGCACGACATCTCAAGCGTGTACATGCGGGCGATGCAGTAGTTCACATGATCGCATCCGCAACGCTCCTCGCCATTGCGCATGCGGTTCACGAAATCGGGCTCATTGATTAGCGCGCGAGCCATCTGCACGCACTCAAATCCACTGCCGAGCACCTTCTCTATTCCGCTGCGCGATGAGCATCCGCCCACGTAGATAAGCGGCAGGCCGACATTCTTGCGTATTTCCAAGGCATCGTCGAGGAAGTAGAGGTCCTTATACGGCTCGGTCTTTATCATCCACTTGCCCACTGCGCGCACGCCCCACTTCAGCCACCAGCATTTCATGTAGCCGGTCATCGTGGTTATGGGCATCTCTCCGCGCATCACATACATAGGCGCCTTGCTCACGAATCCGCCACTGAGCACGAGGGCGTCCATGCCGAGCCTCTCGAGCTCTTGAGCTATCACGATGCCCTCCTCTAAGCCGTTTCCGCTCTTGAAGCCGTCGCGCATGTTGGTTTTTGCCACTACGGCTATCTTGCCGTCGGCGGCGCGCGTCACCTCCTCCATGCACAGGCGCATGAAGTTCATGCGGTCGTCGAGCTTTCCGCCCCATTTGTCTTTTCGCTTGTTGGTGTAGGGCGACAGGAACTGGCTTATCAGGTAGCCGTGTCCGGCATGAATCTCCACGCAGTCGAAACCTGCGTCAATTGCCATGCGCACGGCGTCGCCGAAGTCCTTGGCCACTTGGTGAATCTCATCCTCGGTCATGCCATGAACGAAGGTGGGAGAGTAGAGGTTGAATCCCGTGGATGCCGAGATAGGAGTGCGTCCGGCTGTGCTGCGGTGCGACATATTACCGCAGTGCCCGAGTTGAATCGACGCTTTCGCTCCCTCGGCGTGGATGGCGTCGGTGAGGCGTCGCAGCTCGCCGATAATCTCGGGGCGCATCCACAACTGATTGTCGAACGACAATCCGCTTCGGTTCACTGAGGCGTAGGCCACTGTTGTCATTCCTATTCCGCCACGTGCCACCGATGTGTGGTAGTCGAATAGCATCTCCGACGGACGGTGGTCGAAGCACATATTCTCGAAGGCAGCCGAGCGTATTGTGCGGTTGCGCAGTGTGATGGGGCCTATTTTGGCCGGAGTGAAGATTATAGAGTCGATTTTCTTGTCCATGATTCTAAGCAGTAATGTATATATGTTTAATATATGAATGGAATTATGCGCTTAAGGCGCAACTTGTCGAACTCCTCGCCAAATTCCTGCGAGTAGCGGCGGTGAATTCTTGCCGCGCGCGGGGCAAGGTTGGCAAAGGTCCAAATGGCGAATACCGCTCCGGCTGCCGACCATGTGAGCACGGCGAAGCCCACCCACTCGAGAAACTCGCCGAAGTAGTTGGCCGACGACACATAGCGGAACATTCCTCCGCGGGGAATGTAATGCTTGGTGTCGCCGGGGCGTCGCAGGTTGCGGATAATGTTGTCGCTATTGAGGTTGATGGCAATTCCGCTGAAGAAAATCATGATTCCTGCTATGAATTGCGGCGAGTAGAGCCAGTCGGTGGTATACATTCCGTCGGGCGAGAGATAGAAAATCCATCCGCCCTGCATGATGGCGTTGAGCAGATTGAATGTGATGCCGCAGAGGATTATCGTCAGGGGCATCTTGTTCTTTCCCTTTATTAGCAGTGGGAATATGAACGACCGCTGGAAATAGTGCAGTTGGAAAATGATGAAAAAGATGAGCGGCACGGTGTCGGTGCGGCGGCTTGACAACCACCACAGCAGGCACATGGCAATGAACACCGGCGACTCCATGATGATCCATCCTAAGCGGTTGTCGACCGATAGGCCCCATCGCTTCGTGTACATCATTCCATATCCGGCATCGATAAAAAACAGTGCTACGAATACAATCACCGCCAAGCACGTCATGGCAGTGAGCAGAATGTTGAAATTATTGATGTCGAGAAAAAAAGCAGTCTCCATAGTCGATCTAATTTTGTGTGGTTGAGTCGTTGGCGGCATCGGCGGGCTTCCCTGCCACGGCATGGCGGTCTTCGTCGTAGGGGAATATTCCGCTCGGGCGGTTGAGGGTGTAGGTTGTCATCCGCTCATTGGATACGAAGCCATAGCCCTCGAGCGTGCGGTCGGCCTTCTCGATGTGGATAAACGAGTCGGAGTACACCTTCTGCTCGCGCTGCGACCAGAAGAGCTGATTCGTCAAAATAAGCTCCTTGTTGATGTTCCAGATGCGCACGTTGCCGTCGAGCCTCCATATTTTAGTGTTCTCGAAGTATTTTGCCGAGTCGCACTGAATCGACGCGGCGGTCTTGAAGTCCTTGTCGAATTGCTCGAGATATAGTCCGTCGGGGAAATACCAGTATGGTTTCTCGGCCTCGCTGAAGATATACCATATTTTGGTGGTGATGCGGTATTGCGTCACCCCCGAGTCGCTGATCAAGGTCTTCACATTGCGCGATATCACCGTTGGTACATCGGATCCGAAGTCCTTGTGTACCACGCTCTTCACATCGTCGCGGCAGCCTATCACTGCTATTGCGGCTATCAGCAGGAACAGTATGTTGCGGGCTCTTTCCAATTATTATCTGATTTTGTTCTTCCAGAACCACATCTCATTGAAGTTCACTCCTAAAGTGATGTTGAAGTAGTCCTCGGTGATATAGTTGATTGGCGACGAGCTGCGGCGCTTGTACTCGAAACTAAGGTTGACCATCGTCTTCGTGAAGTTCGACGGCAGGCCGAAACCCACCGACACGCCGTACTCGCGCACCTTGTTGCCTCTCACGGTGATATAGTCGTTGGTGTAGTTGGCTCCCATGCGGTAGTTGATGCGTTGCAGGTAGTTGCCTCGCAGTTTCGGCACATATTGCAATCCTATTGCAGCTTTCCAGCGGTTGTTGAACGAGGTTTCCTCAAAGAGCTTTATGTCGTTCCATTTGGCTGATTTCCAGTTCTGGAAGGTGTAGTCGGCCTCCACTGTGAGGCGCTCGTCGTAGGTGTAGCCCAATCCGATTCCTATGGAGTGCGGCGATGAGAATCCGCCGGCGAGCGAGGTATATCCCACGGTGTCGGCTTTCACGTCGGAGGTGGCGTCGTAGGTCACGCCCCAGGTGTGTCCGTGAAACGACTTTCCCGGCGTGTAGGTCACGCCCACCGTGGTGCGGTGCTTCTTGTTGAATGTGGTGGAATACTGCGCTCCGAGCTGAATTCCCCAGTCGCGCACCTGAATCACGCGCTCAAAAAGAGTGGTGTTGCTTGAGGTGGTGTACACATAGGTGTCGTTGACCATGGTTCCGAAGTTGTAGGAGGCGTTGAAACCCACCGAGAGGCAGTCGAGCAGCCGGTAGGCGGCTCCGAAGTAGAGCTGATTGATTCCGCCGAGTCCCTCGCGAGCCTCAGTGCCGTTGGTGAGCTTGGTTCCGAATGCGTATCCCACCGAGGAATAGGGCACGAGTCCTACGCTGGCTCCGATTTTCTTCGATATGGGGAACTGCATTGTGATGTATTCGAGTCCTCCTCCGAAAGCCTTGCTTCGCGTCTCGCCCTCGTGCGACCATAGGTTGGTGAATCCCAAGCCGATGTCCCATAGGAACGTCAGCGAGTCGCACATGGCATAGGAAGCCGGGTTCATCACGTTGATTTGTCGGCCATTGTTCATGGCGTAGCCCACGCCGCCCATGGCGCGCTGCGAGCCTGAGGCGTTGTCACTGAGCGTTCCGTATCCATATTTTGAATAGGGGCTCATCTCCTTCTGAGCATTTGCCGCCAAGGCTACCGTGAACAGCATTGCGGCTACGAAAATAAATCTATATTTTTTCATTATATAATAATATTCGGTTTAAACCTTTCATTAATAAGTGCTCGTCGACGCTCACATCGGCGTCGACAAGGCTTGCTATGAGCCGGCAGTCGCCTCCGGTGAGTATCACCTTGAGGTTGTCGCCATATTGCTTGGACACACGCCTTATGGTGCTCTCAATCTCGCCCGTGATGCCGAGCGCCACCCCCGAGCGAATGGCCGTGGCGGTGTCGTAGCCTATCATCGGGATGTCGCCGCAGGCGTCGACGAGCGGCAGGCGTCCGGTGTGGCTGTGCAGGGCCTCGAATCGCATGCGCATTCCCGGCGAGATGTTGCCACCGAGAAACCGTCGGTCGGCAGTCACCACATCGAGTGTCATCGCCGTGCCTGCGTCGACAATCAGGCAGTCCTGCCCCTGTGCCGTAAAGGCGGCCCCCACTGCTGCGGCTATGCGGTCATGCCCGAGCGTGGCGGGTGTGGCATATTCAATGGAGAGTGGCACGTGCGTGTTGTGGTCGAGCACCATCACGTCATCGGCCCTCAGCCCCACGGCTTCTGCCACATTGGCGTCGGCAGCTCTCACCGTGGAGTAAATGGCGTGCCTGACGCTGCATTCCGGAGCCAAAGCCTTGACTTCGGCGGCATTGAGCGTTGCCATCCGCTTGGCGGCAATCAGTCTCTCTCCGTCGAAGATCGCCACTTTCACCGAGGAGTTGCCGTAGTCGATTGCGAGGTTCACTCTCATTTCCTGACAAAATTACTAAATACTAACCAATTAATATTAATGATTAAGCCTTTTTTAGCGTTGGTAATCTATTTATTGTCACTTTTTATCTCTTTTTTCGAGATAATCGATCGTGAATGTGGCGTAGAGCTGCAACGCGGCGCCCGCGCAAAGGAAGCCGAGCCAGTCGGACGGACCGGCTCCGGGATAGAACAGGAAAAACGCCGACACGCAGTAGCACATCGCCGACACATTCTCCATGCGGTGCAGGCGCGCTATGCGCGGGGTGGTTTTCGGGTATTTCATGAGCAGGCGCAGCACCAATGATACCACGGCTCCCACTGCAAGCATGTAGCGCGAGCCCTCCCATCGGATTTGCGCTATCGGCAGCACGGCGGCCACGAGAATCAGCAGCATTGCCACTGCCAGCAGGTTTGAGTATAGCTTGTTTTTCTCCATTTTCTTGTTGAGTGTATTTTAAAATGAGTTTAGGGTATCGTGAATAGTGTGGCTCACTGTGAGTGGGCGTGCGGCGGCTACTTGATGTCGGTCACATACACGTCCTCGTTGTCGCGCTTCATGCCATATTGCTCGCGTGCGATTTTCTCAAGGTGCTCCTTGTCGGTGTCGAGAGCCCTCGACTTGCGCTCGTAGTATATGGTGGAGTCGATGTTTAGCTTTATCTCGGCACGCAGCTCGTCGATTCGCTCCTGGTTGTCGGTCTTGTTGATATAGCTGTTCTCGCTGTAGAACAGCAAGAACACCACAATGGGGGTAATCACGATAATGGGGCTTGTGATCCACCTTGTCCATTTCTTGATCTTCTCCTTGCCCCCTTTCTTGTCGGTAGTCGGTTTGTCAGCCATAGTTCAAGAGAAAAAATGTGAGGTTTGAGTGTGTCAGTCGTTGCTCAGCAGGTGCGGCCGCAGCTCCATGGTGCGTCTCACCGACATCTCGTGTTTCCACTCGGCGATTTTAGCCTCGTGGCCCGATAGCAGAATGTCGGGCACTCGCCATCCCTTGTACTCGGCGGGACGGGTGTAGACCGGAGGTGCCAGCAGGTTGTCCTGGAATGAGTCGCTCAGCGCCGACTGCTCATCGCCGATGGCGCCGGGAATCAGCCTCACCACCGCGTCGGCGATTACCGCCGCCGGAATCTCGCCGCCGGTGAGCACATAGTCGCCAATCGTAATCTCGCGTGTGATAAGGTGCTCGCGTATGCGGTAGTCGATACCCTTGTAGTGCCCGCAGAGAATCATCAGGTTGTGCGCCATCGATAGCTCATTGGCAATGGGTTGCGAGAACTGTTCGCCGTCGGGCGTGGTGAATATGATATCGTCGTATTGGCGCTCGCTTTTCAGCGCCGAGATGCAACGGTCCACCGGCTCGATCTGCATCACCATTCCCGCCTCGCCGCCGAAGGGATAGTCGTCGACTTTGCGGTGCTTGTTCAGTGAGTAGTCGCGCAGGTTGTGCACCACGATTTCCACGAGGCCCTTGTCTTGCGCTCGTTTCAGAATCGAGCAGTTAAGGGGCGACTCGAGCATTTCGGGCATCACGGTGAGTATGTCAATTCTCATTTTGTCGTCCATATCGTCGTAGGAGTAGTCGTTTTGTCTGTTTTTGCGTCGCTCAGTCACGGCGCTGCCATGCAATTTGCAAAGTTAACACTAAATTCGCAATCTTTGGGCCATTGGCGTCGAAAACGGCGCAAAAAGTTGCAAAAATCACTAAAAACACCGAAAAGCGCCATGCCGTGAAAGCGGAGCAGCCCTGCGGCGTCGCTATTGACGACATGCCGCAGGGCTGCTGAATTATGCTAAATTTGTGATGGTGCAGAATCGTGATATGGCGGCATCACTGCTTGCGTGCGTCGATGGCGCTCTTGATGTCGGCAAAAATGCCCTCCACGGTGCCCGTGCCCTTGATGGCGGCATATAAGCCCTCGGCAACGTAGAAGTCGCGCAGTGGCGACGTCTGGGTGTGATACACATTCAGGCGCTTGGTGATGGTCTCTATGTTGTCGTCGCTGCGTCCTGAGTCCTTGCCGCGCTTTATCAGGCGGTCGATAAGCTCCTCGTCGGGCACCTCAAGGCCCACTACGACGTCAACTCGGACGCCACGCTCGGCAAGCATCGCCTTCAGGGCCTTTGCCTGCTCTATGGTGCGGGGAAAACCGTCGAAAATCACGCCGTTGCGCGTGGCTTCGGCATTCTTGTCGAGCACGTCGGCAAGGATGCTTGTCATCAGGTCGTCGGGAATCAGTTTTCCGTCGCTGATGTAGCTGTCGGCAATCTTGCCCAATTCCGTGTCCCTCTTTATGTGGTCGCGGAGCACATCTCCGGTGGAGATGTGATATAGGCCGTAGTTCTTTATAAGGTTCTCGCTCTGAGTGCCCTTTCCTGAGCCCGGAGCTCCAAAAATTACTAAATTGAACATAATTGTATCTTTCTATAATAATTGTAGACAATCGGCATTGTGTCGCGTCGGCACTATGGGTTAGCGTCGGGCGTCCTCGTCGAGGATGAAGATATCGCTGAGGTCGCGCGCACGTCCGTCGAGGTCGAGTCCGTAGCCTATGATGAATTTCGAGGGAATCTCAAATCCCACATAGTCGGGCTTTGCCGATGTGATGAGCGACTGCGGCTTGAAGAGCAGTGTGGCGAGCTTGATGCTTGCCGGCTTGCGCTCTTTGAGCGATGCTATCATCTTCTCGGCGGTGACTCCGGTGTCGACGATGTCCTCGATGATGATCACATGGCGGCCGGTGATGTCGTCGCTGAGGCTTAGCAGCTCGCTCACTGTGCCCGACGAGCATGTGCCCTCGTAGGACTTGTAGCGCATGAACGTGATTTCCGATTCAGGCATCCGGCAGGCGCGGAACAGGTCGGCGGCAAACACGAAGGCGCCGTTGAGCACGCAGATGAACAATGGAGGCTCCGACTCCTCGAAGTCGCGGCGTATCTCATCGGCAACGCGCTGCACCTGCGTTGCAATCTCTTCTTTGGTGATATAAGGGACGAAATTCATCCCCTTGATAGTGACACTTTCCATAAGTAGGAGTAAAATTTGCACAAAGTTAATAAAGATTGCCAATCTTTACAAATGAAAAGACAAAAACTATGAAAAAATCATCGTGGCGCGGACCTCAGTTCGGAATCCCTAATTATATAAATCAATTTGTCAATTCTTCTACATATTTTTTCAACATTAATGGAGAAAGAGGTGGATTATTCCGATGTAGCATACTATGACAATTTGAGCATACAATCATTAAATCTGCAAATGTTGTTTCGCTCTCCTCTGTAAGTGATGATATTGGAGTAATATGATGTGCTTCTGCAAATGATTTACCAATACTACCATATTTTTCACAAAATGAGAACCCACATATTTCACAATGCAAATATGGATCGCTTAACATCCTATGTTGCTTGAATTTTTGTATCATCTGTGTATTTCTTTCCTTTTGCAGATGTAGTTTTAGCACAGAATTACCTTCCAAATACACATCATCTATATTTGAAGTGGTAGTTGCGCTATTGTCAAAACTCCTATTTAGATATGGTAATATACTGATTGCAAAATTTAGGTTAGCATGTACGCATAGTTGATCTTGCTTGATGATAAAATCCCATCTATCTTGGGATTGGGTCATATGCTCGTCAGTAAGCAGATGTTTAATGTCGTTATATGGAATATTTACATACGATACTTGGGCATTGT
>JBJEKJ010000040.1:0-45579 GCA_051878575.1 Muribaculaceae bacterium
TGCAAATCGAGCGCAAAAGCAACAAGTTTACTTGAATGATTTTGCCGAGATGCCGTCTATGTTATGAAAAGATAGTGCAAATCGAGCGCAAAAGCAACAAATATCGCTTGTTTGGAGTTGCCTAATTGATGTAGGTGTATGCAAGGTGAGAAATTTTACGTTACAATGGGTTGCGGTAGATAATTGTGTGATTGGCATTTTGTAATCAGGACGCGGTCGTTTGTGAAAAATTGTCGGTAATGACATTGATTGTGTGATAATTTTATAAAAAATACTGATTTTAATTTGCAAAAATATTGGTTTGGTCGATAAAAATATGTACATTTGCGCCCGTCGTAAAAAGACATTGACAGATATAGAAAATAATTAGAAATTAAAAATTTATTATGGGAAGTATAAAACGCTTATTTGTATTTCTGTTGTCATTATTGTCGATTACAGCTACAGGAATGGCTGTGAATATGGCAATAAGCTACAATGGAATGGAAGGCGAAACCTATGACTTGAAGGCCATTAAAAATCTTACCTTCGACAATGGGTTTATGAATATCGCCTTTTTTGATGATGAAGGGGCGGTAAGGAAAGACTTGTCGACAATTAAGTCGATAAAATTTCCTGCTGTGATAACCGGAGTGGAATCGGTGGGAATGAGGCCGATGGCGCAGAGTGTGGCTGTAGCAGGCGGTGAGTTGAAAATAATGGGCTATGACACCGAGTCGCCACAGCCGGCGGCAATTTACAATGTGGGTGGAGTCTCATTGTTCACATGCAATTCGCTCACTGAGAGTGCTATTGACGTGGCATCTCTGCCAAAAGGCATGTATATTTTAAAATTAGGAAACCAAACATTTAAATTCGTAAAATAATAATCATGAAATCTATATTTTCATTAATAATGGCTGCATTAGTTACGGTAGCCGTGTATGCTCAAAGCGAGCCGACAAAATTAGTAATCACGATGAAAGATGGAGCAGTCGCTACCTATCAGCTTGCCGATATCGACAGCGTCTCTTTTGAGGGAGAGACGGAGCAGTTGCCAAAGGCTTATAGGGTAGTTATTCCCGCTGATTTCAGCACCGGAAACGTGCAGAAGGTCATGGCAGGAGAAAAGCAGGTGGCTGAAGTATGCTATGAGTATATCCGCAGTTGGAAAGACGGCGAGGGCAACGTGGTCGATACTCCGATGGCTGTAGTTTATCCGATGACTGCCGAGGGTAAGGCCGATCTTTCAAATGGTATTGCATCCAACGGTGCAAGAATCTCGTGGGATATGGAGGGCGATTCCATTGCCTCATACGTGGCAGGAGCTGCCGCCGTGACTTCAGTTATAGTGTTGGAGGACGGCACTTTTGTTGATGAAGCCGCCGATATGGAGGAAACACAGCTTGAGCCATACGTAATCAAGGACAAGCGCGGTATTTTCGACAGCCAGACTTACAAAGTAGTGAAAATAGGCGTGCAATACTGGATGGCGTCAAACTTGAAAGCAGTAACATTCCGCGATGGTACGTCGATTAAAAAATATCTGTCGACCGACGCCGATACATGGGGCGCAAATACCACCGGGGCCTATCATGTGTATGCCGATGATATGAATTATTGCTGGAATGATTATGGAGCAATGTACAATGGCTATGCCGTAGTTAGCGACAAGGGCCTTGCTCCTGAGGGTTGGGAAGTGTCGTCGAAAGCTCAGTGGGATGCTATGAAAAAGTATCTTCGCACAAGTCAGTCGAGCAAAGTGAAATCAAGTGAACTATGGGCAAGCACCCCGGGTAACAACAAGACCGGTTTGACAATTACTCCCGGCGGATATTTTAATGCCTCAATGGGCGACAGCTATGAGGGTGAAGACGTCTACTTCTGGAACTGCGATAAGGTGAAGGACTCGCTTTTCGGAACCGACGCTATAAGCACTACGCGCATAAAGTCATCGATATCGACAACCGGAACTCACGGCTACTCGTTCGGCCATTATGTGCGCTGCGTCCGCAAGTGAAAAGACTTAGATATAATTGATTTAGTCGTTACAGCCCGATTGATTTCTCGGGCTGTTTTTTTATCCTTTTTTTCGGTATTATAGGGAAAAAAGTCGCAATGTGGATAGGGGTAGGGCAATTTGCGCTGAAAGGTTGTTATCTTTGCATAAAATAGGCTGCATCTCGGCATAACGCTCAAGTAAACTTGGCGTTCTGCGCTCGGTTTGCACTATCTTTGCATAAAATAGGCTGCATCTCGGCATAACGCTCAAGTAAACTTGGCGTTCTGCGCTCGGTTTGCACTATCTTTGCAGATATTAATAGATAATATGACTATGAAAATATGGACAAGCTGCATAGTGGTTATGCTGATAATTGCGTTAGGGAGTGAGTCGTGCGGATATGATGAATATGTGTCTGATGAAATCACCGCTATGCAGATTGAGGACTTTGATAATTCAGGTAAAATACCTACGCCCATCGAGTCGGGACTATGCTCCGGGCAGGCATATATGCTGTGGGTCTCATTTCAGATTAGTGATTATGGCGATGTTGCCGAGCTTGCCAATCCTGTGGTGGCGTTGCGCTTCATCACACTCACCGACTTTGATGAGGCGCATCGGGCAGGAAGTGATGTGACGGAAATGTTTGATATGCACCCCATTCGTCCGGAAATCAGTGGCTCCGATTATGATACTTATATCTATGAGCCTGTGCGCTTCGCCATGCCGTCGCGGCAGAGCCCGCTGGCGGTTGTGTATAAAGAAGGGGCATATTTTATGCTAATGGAGTCGCCAAAAGATAAGCGGGAATGTCGTTTTGCCGCGGAAGTGGAATTCTCCGATGGAAAAATACTTTCGGCGCAGTGTGAGGCAGTGACACTTTATTGATAAAAAGCAAGACAATGGATAAGCGTTTCAAAATATTTCTATGTTGCCTTATTGCCGGCACAGGATTATTGCATGCCGCGGGCTTGCATGCCTATGAGAAAACCACAAGTGTGGATGTGGGAATCGGCGCAAGCTATAATATATCGTCGTATAACACGGTCGATAAAGGAGCCGCACTATTCTCGGGCAGGGTGGGGCACTCGTTTTTTCGCGTGAGCGTGAGTCGGTTCTTTTCCATGCACTGGGGCGCATACGTCGCGGCAGGAATAGTGCCCAATAGTTTCTTTAGCACGCAAAAAGCCGTGCTCGACAAGTTGCATCCCAAGGACGATGGCTATGACTATATCACACCGTGCAAGCCTAAGGGACGCCGAGGCTACTCATTGGCGGCAGGAGCAATCTATCGATGGGACAAGAGCCACTGGAGCTTGCGCCCCATGATAGGAGTGGGCGTGTCGTCGTACAATATAGATGAAGATTACGTGGCCTATCGTAAGGTCGAGGGTACGAATCGTATGGATATGATTCAGTATAGCCTGGCGCAAGATTCGCATCGAGGAATCACGAGCCTTGTGGTGACTCCGGCAGTGGAGGTCACATTGCACCTTTCACGGAAATTTGACTTTTTCTGCAATCTCAGTTATGAGATCAATACTGCCGATGTGTGGCAAAAGTATCAACTTACCGAGCTCCACTCGGGCAAGGTGATAGAGAGCGGCATTTCCAAAGAGCCGATAGGCAATAATATCGGAGTCTGTTTCGGAGTGCGATATCACATTCGCTGAGCCGCATCAGCGGGCGCTCTCGGTGTGCACACGATAACCCCACAATAGATGGATGGGTCGGATGCACCATAGAGTCTGTCCGTTGTTGTCGAAAGGCTGTGCTATGAGCCTCTCGCCATCGTTGCCGGTGTTTATCACTCGATAGTAGGGGGCTGTGTCGAGCGGGTGGAATACGTCGACGTTGCTTCCGATAGGCTCGGTGGGCGAGATTATGCAATCTCCTATCCTGATATCGCTTGCGACGGTGTGTCGCAGATGCGGCCTTGCCTCTGTGGGAAGCACTACAGGGAAAGGTTTCTTGTAATCCGAAAGGAAATGGTGCATTACGCTGTAGGAATAATAATCGTATTGTGGATAAGCACCAAAGTTCTTTCCAAGCGTTAGTGCCGGCAGATTGTCGCTGTGGGGAGTGTCGCAGAATACTATCCCATCGGTGGAAGCCACATATCCCTCATGTATGGCCGAAATCTCCTTTGACAGATTCTCCTGAGTGACGACAAACAGTGACATGTGCCCGACTACGGCGGCCGAAAGCAGCATCGATATCGGTTTCAGTGCTCGCATTTTGGGAAAGTCGTGGGTAATCAGCCGTAGCAGTGCCACTATGGCTGTCGTCTGCGCGAACCATCCGCTCCTGCCGATTATTCCTCCTATCACCGAGAAGAATGCCGAGCCTATAGATGCTATAATAAAGATTGTGATGCTGTCGGCGAGCAACCGTTGCAGCTCACCATTGCGCCGCATGATGCGAATGGCAACGGCAATCACCAGTATTATGCTGAAAAATGAATTCTTGATGACAAGCAGCCATGCGGGATCGTCCATCACCACTGTCTGGATTCGGTGCCATGGAGCCGGGGAGCTGAGAGTGTAGCATGAGCCTATGCAGAATGCCGCCAACATGACTTTTCGCGCTTTCGATAGTGGATTACTCTTGCGGTTGATGAAGTGGAAGATTACCAATCCTGCCGCCATCGGCAGTCCCGAGGCCTCGTGCATTCCTCCGGCGAGGAACGCCACCGGTAAGAGCAGGTAGATTGTCCGCTCTGATATTCTATGGTTGAGAATAAGGTAGCATACGAGCAGTGCCAATACCGATGCAAGCACGTAATTGAACTGACAGGCAAACAATATTATCGAGTCCCACCATGGCAAAGTGAAGACCGTAGCCGCCACAATGGTGGTGCGCAGGGTGAAATTCTCTTTACTGACGTTGCCAAGTTTGGATATAAGCAATGGGAGTGTGGCTACCGCCGAGCCTACGAGCAGCGCAGTGACCGGTCGTGGAACATTTGGCATCCAGATGAAGCTGAGGGCGTCGCCGAGGCGCCCGTTTACGCAGACCCACACAGTGTATAGAGTACGCAACAGTGGGAACGGGCGTTTTGTGTTGTACAATGTAGAATGGTCGATATCGTCGCCAATAAGCGGTAGCGATAGGCTCACCGTGGCGTAGCATAACCCGAAGAACACTGTCAGCAACAATGGCAGGTTTTCCCACCGTGCCAATCGACGGAAAAATTTGTGTAAATTCATTGCAGGATGTTGTCGTTTTTAATGTATTTGCCACAAAGGTACATAAAAAAACTTATATGCCTCATTATGCGGCATAAAAACTGCGGCAGCTGCTTGCAGGGCGGCAGTGTGCGGAAGAAAATAGTGTAAGAAAATAGTGAAGAAAATAGTGAAGGATATGGAATATTTTGGGTAATGTGGATTGCAAGTCGGAAATTTATGCGTAAATTTGTGCGTTTTTACATTATATTATATAGTATTGGAAATATGAGGAGATATATTATGCCGCTTGCCACTATGGCGCTTATGCTGTGCTCTTGCGGCGAGAGCGGATTTAAGGTGAGTGGAAACGTTGAGGGTGGCTCTGATACCACCAAGATGGTGCTTGAGTCGTCGAATAGCGGACGGTGGTTTATCGTCGACTCGGTTCGGACTACAGGCGACGGAAAGTTCTCGATAACGCGGCCTGCACCACAGTTTGCCGACGTCTATCGCCTGCGTTGTGGCGAGAACGCCATATATTTCCCTATCGACAGTCTTGAGCACATAGAGATTAAGACCACAGTGAATGGATTCGGCTCTGATTACGAGCTCTCGGGCAGCGACAATGCCGTGCTGATGATGAACATCGACAAGAAGGCTCAAGAACTTAGCGCCCTGCCTGAGGCTGAGTATGCCGAGAAGGCCGAAGCATGGAAGCGCGAGCTTGCCGGCATGCTGCTCAACGACCCTAAAAGCATCGTGGCCTATTATGTGATTAACAAGTATATCAACGATGAGCCTTTGTTCAATCCGGTGAACGATTTCGACTTCAAGATAATAGGGGCCGTGGCCAATGCGTATAATTCTTTCAAGCCCGAAGATCCGCGCACATCCTACATGGTTAGCGTCTTGCGCGACGGGCTGGCTCGCCGTCATCGTGCAACGATGCAGGCCGACACAATGTTTGTCGAAGAGGCTAAAATCATCAATATCAGGCTTCAGGACAAGAAGGGCGTGATGCAGGACCTTCAGCAGCTGACGCAGCAAGGCAAGGTAGTGCTTCTCAACTTCACCGTCTACAGCGCCGATTTCTCGCCGGTTGCCAACAAGGTGCTTGCCGACGTGTATCGCAAATACAAGGCTAAGGGATTGGAGATTTTCCAGGTGGGTATCGACACCGACGAGTTCCAGTGGCGCCAGTCGGCAGTGAACCTGCCGTGGATCACGGTCTATGACCCGAATGGAGTGGAGTCGCGCAATCTTGCCACCTACAATGTCACTCAGGTGCCTCTGACCTACGTTATCGACAGGCGTGGAGAGCTTGTTCAGCGTGTGTCGGACTTGTCGCAGCTTGAGACGATTGTGGCAAGGTATATGTGATAACTGCTGCCGGAGAAAAAATCTTTTTGATTACAGATATCGTGGGCGCTCAGCGGACTATCTCGCTGAGCGCTTTTATGTGCCGCATGGCCACGACGTGGCTGTCGTTGTGTTTTGCCACAAAGTCGACACTGCGTCGCGATAGCTCGGGCAGACGGGCCTTGTTGGCAATAATCCATTCGAGCTTGCTCTCGATGTCGCCGGCTGCGAGTGGCGATATGTTGATAATCGGGCGATTCTCATGCTCGCCGATGAAGTCGTAGTATTCGGGTTCGGCACCGCTCACTGCCACCATGCCGCGTGCCATTCCCAACAGTGCGTTGGTGGCCGGCGTGTAGCTGTAGAGTTGGTCGAGCATCACGTGCGAGCGGTTCAGCCTGCCGACGTACTCCTCGTATGGCACATTTGTCACAAGCTCCATCTCTGCGCTGTCGGCGTGTCGGGCCACCACGTTGCGCAGTGCCTCAAGAATGCGGTCGGTGCCCTTAAGGTCCATCCTGTCGTTGTGATATCCGAGGAAGAATCTCACTTTCGCCGGTTCCGATTCGATTATGTGCCGCTCTATGCCTGCGGTATCGATGGGAATTCCGCCATATCGCAGTTTCTCGGGCACAATGTCGAGATAAGTGCGGTAGTACTCCCAAAGGCAAGGAATCACAACGTCGGCCGAAGTCGTCACGTCGTCGGCAAGAAGGCGCATGGCATCGGTGGTCCATTCTAGCTCCTCTTTCGGGTGGTTGAGAGCGTAGGGCGAGGGCTTGTCGCCAATTCTGAAGTCGCTGTATCTGAACGTAGAGCAGTCGAGGCAGGCCCGGACATAGTTGTAGTCGGTATTCAGCATTGAGTAGACCACGGATTTGTTGTTGCGGCGGAGGTAGTCGAAAAATGCCTTCACCTTCAGCGGCTTGAGCTGTAGGAAAGTAGGCGTGAACACATACACCGCGTCCCACCCCCTCATCATAGGCAGCAGCGATATGAGCCTGCCGACATATTTTATCGTGCCAATCGTGCCCTTGCTGCGGGTTATGTCGATGTCGCGGTAAGTGTCCATCCATTTGCATCCCTCTGAGATAATTCTCACATTGTGCCCCATCGCCTTCATCGCCCTGCTCAGCGTGACGTGGAAATTGCTCGCGTCGCCAACTATAAGAATATTCATTGCCTCGTGTGTGGATAAAAAAGTTTTATGGGTGTAAATTTACAATATTATTCCAATATTTCACTTTAATAGTACAATTTTTGAGCGAATAAAAGCGTTCAAACTATATGGAGGACAAGCACGGAAGGAAAATACTGTTTCTGCTCACATCGTATGACTGGATGCGGCCATACGCGATGGCTGTGCTCAACAGCCTTATGGAGCGTGGTTGCCATGCCATAGCTGTGGTGGAGCGTAACCAGAGTATTGGCGATTTCGCTCATTTTCCGGCCGGAGACGTCACGGTGTTTGAGATGCCGCATGGCAAGGTGTCGGCGAGGCTGTTCACCATTTATCCCTCGGCTGTCGCCCGCGAGATACGGCGCGTGATAGCCGTGAAAGACATTGAGCTCGTGATGGTATTGACTATCGACATCGTGCTGAGCCGCGTCGTCCCGAGGCTGCAAAAGCGTATTCCGCTGCTCTATGTGGTCCACGACGCCAAGCCCCATGAGGTGGTGCGCGGCTCGCTGAAGGAGCGCGTCAACCAATATTTCATTTTCGACCGTCCGCAGCAATCGCTTATTCGGTCCACGCATTACCAGGTGACCAACAGCCTTGCACAGCAGGAGTATCTGCGGCGCAGGTTCACCCGTAAGTCGGTTTATTACCTCCCGTTCCCGTCGCTTGTCGACAAATGCGTGGCTGAGGGAACACGGATGATGCCCGAGTTGGAGGGCGTCGACCGCTATATACTTTTTTTCGGGAAAATAGAGTTTTACAAGGGCGTGCATCGCCTCTATGAGGTGTATATGGCCGACAAGCGCTTGCACCGTCATAAATTGGTTATTGTAGGTTCGGGCGACATATATTTTCCCACTGCGCCATGCGATAATGTGATTGTGGTGAACCGCTATGTAGGCGATGATGAGATAGCCGAGCTTTATCGCCATGCCGCCGTGGTTGTGTATCCCTACGTTTCGGCAACACAGTCGGGCGTGCTGTCGGTTGCCTCATATTTCGGCAAGCCGATGGTGGTGAGCGATGTGCCGTTCTTCAGGGAAGTGGCGGCAGGGGCTAAGGGAGTGACGATAGTGGATATCGCCGATGATGCGGCGTTCGCCGATGCGTTGCTGCAATCCGCCGAGTCGGGGGAGAGCAGCCGGCAGCTCTACGACACTGCCTATTCCGACTATTTGATTAAGAAACGTTTTGCGGAGGTTGTCGACGATGTGCTGTCGGCGTATTCCCACAATAATAAATCACGATGATATGGCAGAGGCGAGGCTTGCGGTAATAGTGCCGGTATATAACCGGGCGAAGATTGTGGTGCGGACGCTCGAGTCGATAGCTTTGCAGAGCTATAGGCCGTTTCACCTTGTTCTCGTCGACAACAACTCTACCGACGGCACTCTTGCCGTGCTTGAGGAGTTCAAGCGCAAGCATGAGGCGCCCGACATGCCTGTCAGCGTGGTGGTGGAGCGCAGGCAGGGAGCGGCTGCGGCACGCAACGCCGGGCTGAGAGCGTCGGAGAGCGAGTGGGTGATGTTCTTTGATAGCGACGATGTGATGGACTACCGACTGATTGGCAGCTATATGTCGGAAATTGCGGCCTCACATGGCGACGTCGACATCGTGATAACCAAAGTGGAGATTAATTACCCCGATGGCAGCAAGCGACAGTATCCATATTATAAGAGGAATCTATTCGTAAATCATATTTTACATGGCATACTGTCCACGCAGCGATTTATGGCGCGCCGCAGCCTCATTGAGAAGGTGGGAGGCTGGAACGACACGCTGCCAAACTCATGTTGGGACGACTGGGAGCTTGGCTCAAGGATATTGCTGAGCCATCCGAGAGTTGCCTTTATGGGCAGTCAGGTGCTTGTGAGGGTGTTCTTCACGTCCGACTCCATAACAGGAACGGATTTCACGTCGAAGCACGGTTGCTGGGAGCGGGCCATCGACACTGTGGGGGAGCATTTGGCAAGGTCGGAGGAGCCTGATAAGGAGAGACTGCTTAAGCTGCTTGAATACCGGCGGGTGGCACTTGCCGCCAATTATCGCCGTGAGGGTAGCAAGTCGCTTGCCGCGGGTTTGTGGAGTGCTGCATATTCCCGCGTGCGCCACGACTTGGTGCTGAGATGGCTCTATGCGTTGGCATATATGTACGTGTCAGCGGGAGGAGTCGGCTTCTCCCACATTGTGAAACGTCTCGTCCGCTGAGCTCCACGAGCCTCTTGCCAAAAATGACCCCATAGTTGGCAAAAAATCGCTGAATTTTGGAAATAATTTTAGTTTTACTTTTGTTTTATAGCAAAAAGCGCTATATTTGCACCGATTTATAACTTTTTCGTGGTTGTAGGCGGGGAATTAAAAGCAATTTGATTGTGCGAGCCTGAAGTGCGATACATTTTAGACGAGGACAATAGACAGCATGACTAAGTAACACTAAATATTATTTTATTATGAAGAGATTTTTACTTTTTTCTTTAAGTGCGATTGTTGTTGCTGCAATGAGCGCGGCACCTATGAAATTGCAGAATGCGAGAGTGAATCACTCACCACTGAGGAAGTCGACCGAAAGCCTGTCGAGCTTGCGCGAAAAGGGCGTTATCAACATCAAGAAGGCGGCTGTAAAGGCCGAGACGGGCACGCCTATCAGCGAGCCGCCGGCAGGAAAACTTATTGATAATATGTATGTCACCTCGAGCGCATACGGATTAGGGTGGGGTGGATACTATTATCAGGATCTTGATGGAGGTCTCGGCGGCGTAGTCGAGGGCGACGACGGATTCGTGTATGTCAAAGGCCCGATCTCGCAAGCCTACGTGTGGGGGCTAGGCACTCCATGGATAAAGTGCGAGAAGGCCGAGAATGGCACCATCGTGATGCACACACCGCAGCTTTATGCCATCGACGATGGCGATCCCTACTATATAGCAAGAATGATATTCGACTCGGAGAAATCGACTTTCGTGACTGACAAGGTAAATACCGACATCAAGTTCATATGGAAGGACAATGTGCTGAAACTTGCCGATGACGAATGTCTTGTAGGTTTCGTGGATGCCGCAGGCGAATGGTTCTATATGGGCGACTATGATATCACATACACAGTGAATGAGGATGTGCCGGGTGCCGTTCCTGCCGGTCTTGCCAAGGTGCCTATGAAGGTGAATGTGAAATCGGACGCTGCCGACCTCTCGGCTACCGAGACTGTTATGCTCAACTCCTATCGCGACGCATCCAACATTTACATAGGCAATCTCGATACGGCTAACCCCGACGCTGTGTTCAAGGGTACGCTCAACGGCAATAAATATGAGTTTGCCTCCGCACAATATCTTGGCGTGAACACTACCTACAATTCACACGTGTATGTATTGGCATGTGATGCAAAAGTGGAGGCTGCCTCGGAAGACGATGTCTATTTCAATCTTATAAAGAAGGATGTGTTCACCGTGGTGAAGAATGACGAGGACGGCAACTTGCTCTCGGCAGATTATCCTGAGTCGTTTGTGGTCAACTGCGGTAAGAAGGCTGTGTACTATATCGACGCATACATCGCACCGATAATGGAGGCCTTTGAGGACAAGCCGATGATTCCTGCCGACCCGATTTTCAGCATTGAGAACGTGAGTCACAACACTTCGTCGGGATTTGACAGGCTGAATATCACAATACCCACTGTCGACGTCAATGGAAAAGACCTCAACAAATCCGACCTATATTACAACCTATATCTCGATGGCAAGGTCTATACGTTCACTCCTGATAAGTACATCGCTTTCCCATCGGATATGACCGATATCCCCTATGCGTTCTACGACAGCTACTACGACGTTCATCTCAACACAACGACCGGCATCCACACCATCTACTTCTATGATACAGACTGGAAGACTCTTGGCGTGCAGAGCATTTATCGTGGCGGAGGAGCCGAGAACCGCTCGAATATCGTGACCGTGATTAATGACATTTCGGGAGTCGAGTCGGTGAGTGTGGCCGGCGAGGCTGTGGAAAGCGTGGAGACGTTTGATCTCACGGGACGTAAGATGGAGGCCGGCGACAAGGGATTTGCAATCAAGCGAATCAAGTATGGCGACGGCACGGAGAAGTCGGTAAAAGTATTGGTGAAATAAGCCTTATCTGCAAGGCAATATATAAAAAAGACGTATAATAATAAAGAGGCGCGTCCCGGTGTGGGAAGCGCCTCTTTATTTTCCAATGCGGAGATGTGGACTTGAATCCTGAGTCTGCCGCTGTGGCGTTAGTGTAGGATTATTTCTTGTGGGCAAGCATATACTGTGCTATCTGCACGGCATTCAGCGCGGCGCCCTTCTTGATTTGGTC
The DNA here is from genome assembly GCA_051878575.1 of Muribaculaceae bacterium. Lineage (GTDB taxonomy): Bacteria > Bacteroidota > Bacteroidia > Bacteroidales > Muribaculaceae > CALZFJ01. The sequence continues at coordinate 12,029 of JBJEKJ010000040.1, forward strand.
GCCTACCACCCAGAAAGTGAGCCCGTTCTCATTGGCGAGGTCCTTGCGTATGCGCCCCACGAAAACCGGGTCCTTGCCCGAAGTGAACAACGGCATTGGATATTGTTTCTCGGCGGGATTGTCGATAACCACGAGTCCCTCGGCCTTTGCGAAAGCCTCGCGGGCCTCGGCCACGCTTATCGGACGCTCAGTCTCTACCCACACAGCCTCGCTATGTGCGCGAATCACCGGCACGCGCACGCACATTGCGCTCACGCGGATTTCGGGCTCGTGCATGATTTTGCGAGTCTCGTTGAACATTTTCATCTCCTCCTTCGTGTAGTCGTTGTCCTGGAACACGTCGATGTGGGGAATCACATTGTAGGCAAGCTGATAGGCAAATTTATCCACTGTAGGCTCCTTGCCCTCGGCAATCTCGGCATACTGCTGCTTCAGCTCGGCCATAGCCTGCGCACCGGCGCCGCTTGCAGCCTGATAGGTGGCCACATGCACGCGCTTGATTTTCGACAGGTCGTTTATGGGCTTTAAGGCTACCACCATCTGTATTGTGGTGCAGTTGGGGTTGGCTATAATGTTGCGAGGGGTGTTGAAGGCGTCGTCGCCGTTCACCTCGGGCACCACCAATGGCACGTCGTCGTCCATGCGGAATGCACTGGAATTGTCGATCATTAAGGTGCCGTGCTTGGTTATGGTCTCGGCAAACTCTTTGGACGTGCCTGCTCCCGCCGATGTGAAAGCTATGTCAATACCCTTGAAGTCGTCGTTGTGTTGCAACTCCTTCACCGTAATCTCTTTTCCACGGAATGTGTAGGAGCTACCCGCACTGCGTTTTGAGCCAAATAGATACAGCTCGTCGATTGGAAAATTCTGTTCGTCGAGAACACGGAGAAACTCTTGTCCTACGGCGCCGCTGGCGCCTACAATTGCTACTTTCATCATTTATCGTTTACTAAATTTCGTTGGGTTATTCAAGTTTGCTATTATAAAGTTTGTCATCGTTGATTATTTCGAGCGCTCGGAGGAAGATAGGGTTCCTGTGGTTGGATACCATGTAGAACGCCGCGGGGTCGGTGTAGGCGTCGCGTGCGAGCAGCGCCTTCACCACATTCCTAAGCAGCTCCTTGCTTTTGCCAAATTGTTCCTCGTCGAGCTTGATGCTGTCGCTCTCGCCCATCTTGCACAAGTCGGCAAGCATGTCGTCGCCGACGGAGAATCGCTTGTCGAAGTCGTCCACCGTCTTGTACTTTTTCAGAATCAGCTTGCGGTTGTTGTCAATATATGTTATTACATATCGGTTTATCACGCCCTTTGCAAGCAGGTCGCGGTAATAGTCGGTGTACTCGAGCGTGTCGAGAGGCACGAACTCGTCGGGCATAATTCCACCACCGCCATAGATGATGCGATGATGCTTCAGGGTGGTGTATCGCAGCGAGTCGGCAAAATGTATGCTGTCGGCGCTCGTCAGCTCACCGTCCTTATATCGGTTGTAAATGTCCTTGTCGTAGCTTTTCTTGTCGCCGGCCTCGTAGGGCTTCTGGATGCAGCGCCCCGAGGGGGTGTAGTAGCGCGCTATGGTGAGGCGAATCATAGAGCCGTCGTCGAATCTGAACGGACGCTGCACGAGCCCCTTGCCGAAGGTGCGTCGTCCCACTATCACTCCGCGGTCCCAGTCTTGAATGGCTCCCGACAGAATCTCGCTTGCCGAAGCCGAGTATTGGTTCACCATTATCACCACCTTATTGTCCCTGAGTGACCCTCCGCCTCTGGCCTCGGCATCATATCTCGGCGAGTTGTTTCCCTGAGTGTAGACTATGGTCTGCCCCTTCTCAAGGAACTCGTTGGCAAGGTCGGCGGCAATTTGCAGGTATCCGCCGCCATTGTCGGAAAGGTCGATGATTATCTGCCTCATTCCCTGCTTTTGCAGCTTCTTCACCGCGTCGGTGAATTCCTTGTGTGTCTTTTCGGCGAAGCGGCTTATGCGTATGTAGCCCGTAGTGGCGTCGGCCATATAGGCTGCGTCGATGCTGAAAAGCGGAATGTCGTCGCGGATGATGCGGAATTTAATAGGGTCGGGCGTGTTGCGGCGCTTCACGAGCACGCTCACCTCGGTGCCTTTGGGGCCTCGGAGCCGCTTCATGATGTCGCTGTTCTTCATCTTCACGCCGGCTATCACGCTGTCGTTGACCTCGATTATGCGGTCGCCGGCGAGGATGCCTACGCGTTCCGAGGGGCCTCCCACGATGGTCTGAATCACATATAGCGTGTCCTCTTTCATGTTGAATTGGATGCCGATGCCGCTGAAGTTGCCCTGAAGGGGCTCCTCGAGGTCTTTTGTCTCCTCAGGCGTGGTGTAGGAGGAGTGGGGGTCGAGCTTGTCGAGCATGCCGCGTATGGCGTCTTCCACCAATTTGTCGCTGCTCACGCTGTCGACGTAGAACTGGCTTATGGCGAACTCGGCATTTATGAGTTTTTTCATCTGTTTCTGCCCCGAGACGCTACCTGTAGCAATTGCCGCGGCTGCCAAAACAATAAGAAATAGAAATCCTTTTTTCATCGTTAAATAACTGCTATCTGAAAACTTATAGATTGAAATGCTAATATTTTACTTTCCACGTGGCGGGAATAAGACTCGGGTCGCAATGCTTGGGAAGATACTCCGACACATCGTGGTTGTATTTCACCAACTCGCGCACAATCGACGAGCTGATGTGCCCGTATTCGGGCAGTGTGTAGAGGAGTACCGTCTCTATGCCCGACATGGCGCGGTTGGTCTCGGCAATATTCTTCTCATACTCGAAATCCTGAATCATGCGCACGCCGCGCAAGATATAGGTGGCCCCGCAATCGTGGGCGGCGTCGACAGTCAGGCCTGTGTAGTGTATCACTCTCACCTTAGGCTCGTCGCGGAATATTCCCCTTATCCATGCTATGCGCTCCTCGGCTGTGGTAAGCGTCTGCTTGTTGTAGTTCACGCCTATGGCAATCACTATCTCGTCAAATAGCGGCAACGCACGCTCCACAATCGACTCATGGCCCACCGTGAAGGGGTCGAACGAGCCCGGGAACATTGCCACTCGGCGCTCACTTTGTGATATCTTCTTCATTCTCAATCACTAAGTTGTCAATAATAAAATTCTGTCGCTCCATGGTGTTTTTTCCCATGTAGAAAGCGAGCATCTCCTTCACGGCATCCTCCTTGCGCAGCGACACGCGGTCGAGGCGCATGTTGGGGCCGATAAAGTCCTTGAACTCCTCGGGATCAATCTCGCCAAGACCCTTGAATCGGGTAATCTCGGCGTTGTCGCCAAGTTTCTTGATGGCGGCGATGCGCTCCTCGTCGGTGTAGCAATAATAAGTCTCGGCTTTTGCCTCTCCGTCGGCTTTCTTGCCGCCGCGAGCCTTTCGGCGTGCCTCCTTTTTGTTGCGCACGCGGAAAAGCGGTGTCTGGAGTATGTAGACGTGCCCCGTCTTCACCAATTCGGGGAAGAACTGGAGCAGGAAGGTGATCATGAGCAGACGGATGTGCATGCCGTCGACATCGGCATCGGTGGCGATAATCACCTTGTTGTATCGAAGCTCGTCGATGCCTCCCTCGATGTTCAGCGCTGCTTGCAGAAGGTTGAACTCCTCGTTCTGATAGACTACCTTTTGTGCCATTCCGAATGAGTTGAGCGGCTTTCCACGCAGCGAGAACACTGCTTGCGTCTCCACGTCGCGGATTTTGGTTATAGAGCCGCTTGCCGAGTCGCCCTCGGTGATGAAAATCATCGACTGGTCGCGCTTGTCGCCCTTGGCGTCGTTGTAGTGCACCTGGCAGTCGCGCAGTTTGCGGTTGTGCAGCGCCACCTTCTTGGCACGTTCGCGAGCCTGCTTTGTGACGCCGGCAATTGCCTTGCGCTCCTTCTCCGACTCCTGAATCTTCTTCAGCATCGCCTCGGCCACATGCGGCTCGCGGTGCAGGAAGTTGTCGAGCTCCTTTTTCACGAAGTCGTTGATGAACTTGTACACCGTGGGTCCGCCCTCATACATCACCGTGCTGCCGAGCTTGATTTTCGTCTGCGACTCAAATATCGGCTCCACCACCTTGATGCTTATGGCGGCTACGATGCCATTGCGAATGTCGGAATATTCGAAATTCTTGTTGAAGAACTCCTTTATGGTGCGCGACAGCGCCTCGCGGAATGCCGACTGGTGCGTTCCTCCCTGTGTGGTGTGCTGCCCGTTGACGAAGGAGTAGAACTCCTCGCCATATTGCGCCGTGTGGGTGACAACAAGCTCTATGTCCTTGTCCTTGAAGTGAATGAGCGGATACAGAGGGTCGTTGGTCATATATTCGTTAACCAAGTCCTCAAGACCTCGGCGTGAGTGGTATTTTTTCCCGTTGTAGACGAGCGTGAGCCCGGTGTTCAGGAAGGAGTAGTTCTTTATCATCAGCTCGATGAAATCCTCATGGTAGGAATAGTTGAGGAAAATCTCATCGTCGGGCTGAAATTGCACGAGCGTGCCGTTCTCCGAGCCCTCGGGAGCGTCGACAATACCGCTCTCGTCGACCAATTTGCCCTTTTGAAACGTGGCCGATGCGCACTGGCCGTCGCGGAACGCCTGCACGAAGAAGTTGCTCGACAAGGCATTTGTAGCCTTTAGACCCACGCCGTTGAGGCCCACGGAGCTTTTGTAGCTCTCGGTGTCGAACTTTCCGCTCGTGTTCATCACCGACGCCGCTTTGGTGACGTCGGCAAGCGGGATGCCTCGGCCATGGTCGCGCACCGACACCACCCCGTCGCTCACCTCCACCTCAATCACGTTGCCGAATCCGGCAGCGTGCTCGTCGATGGCATTGTCGAGCACCTCTTTTAAAAGCACATATATGCCGTCGTCGCTTTGGGAGCCGTCGCCGAGCTTTCCGATATACATGCCCGGACGCCGACGAATGTGCTCGAGAGCCTCAAGAGTCACCAATTTGTCGTATTCGCCGGTAGCTTCGGCCCGGGCGGCGTAGTCGTCGATAGCGGTTTCCACTTCGCTTGTGCGTGGTTGATTGATTATGTTGTTGTCGAGTTCTTCAGCCATATTTTCAGTGATAATCGTGCAAATTTACAAAAAATATTGCTCACTTTTAGTCTTGGTGCTAAAATTAAGATTTTATAATGGCTGAAATGTGAATAAAAATAGTGGGAAACATCGTTTTTATTGATGTTCCCACTTCTTAAGATTCAAGTTTGTGCTATTATTTGGTATTTGAAGCACCGAGCGCTTTCACTTCGTCGAGTGAAATACATGTTATACCCATATTCTTCATGTCGAAGATGTTGGCCTCAGCTACTTCGGGAGTTTTTGCCGAGCAACAGTCGGTGCAGATTATTGTTTCATAGTCGTAGCTCATTGCATCGTTGGCAGTGCCGCGTACACAGTTGGGATATTGCGTTCCGGCAAGTACCACTGTTTTCACACCCATACGACGCAGGATAAGGTCGAGATTAGTGGCAAAGAAAGCACTATTTCGCGATTTCGCCACAATGAGGTCGTCTTTTTCGGGCGACAGTCCATCGACAATGGCTCCACCCCAGGTGCCCGGTACGCAATATCCTGTTTTTCCGTCGGTGAATAGTGGAATGCGTGGTGCGTCGACATCGACTCCCGATGTGCGGTGCTCGCGCACAATGTACACAATTTTCCAACCTTTGCTCTTTCCGAATTTCACGAGGTCGGCAATAGCCGGAATAGTGGCTTTTGCGCCTGCCACGCAGAGCTTTCCTTTAGGGTCGACAAAGTCATTCTGCATGTCGATTACGAGTACTGCAATGTCGTGCTTCTCGACATCGGCTGTGGGGTAATGTGATTTGGCGTTCATTGCAATTAATGTGAACAACATTGAAAACACTACAACAATCTTTTTCATCTTAAATAAATTTTTTGGTTATTAATAAAATGCTACCGCTAATATGAATTGAATAGCGATTTGTCTAAATTCCGCTGCAAATGTATGCAAAATGTTTTAGAACACCAAATATTTAGAGAAAAAAGATTGTAAAATTTATAATATGATTGAATAATGAAAGTCGTGGGTGATGTTTTGATGGCAAAATGAAATACTTACTATGTTTTGGGGCGACAATATTCAAGTAGATCATTATTACCGATTACAAAGCGATAAAGATTGCAACCGACAAAGTTGCCTGCCACGATGCCCACATAGAGTAGAACCACTTTGCCCATATTGTCGATAAGGAAATCGAGCGGGCTGTGAGGTAATGGGAAGCATCGGCTACACAGTTAGGAAATCCGCAAAAGATGAATAGCGGTACACCGAATAGTAGCGGCAGGAATTTAGCCTCTTGAGAGAGCGCAAAATTGTTGTTTGCAGACATAGACTGAAGAGCTAAAATAGTGATTTTGGCATAATGTTTTCGCAACATTTACTTAATGTGCGTGCCGAGTGCGAGGTCGTGCAGATTGGATGCTTTGGTGATAACCACCTCTTTCACTCCGGCATTCAAAGTCGCGAAAGCATTGTCGAGCTTTGGAATCATTCCCCCCTGCACTACACCTTCGGTGCGAAGGCGAGCGTAGTCGTCGGCATTAATTTCGGGAATTACGCTGTCGTCGTCGTTTTCGTCGCGCAGCACGCCGTTCTTCTCGAAGCAGTAGACAAGCGTCACCCCATAGTGGCTTGCAAGGGCTTTTGCCGTCTCTCCTGCCATAGTGTCGGCGTTGGTATTCAATATGTTGCCTTTTCCATCGTGAGTGAGCGGAGCAATCACCGGCACCACTCCCGAGCCTAAGAGTCTCGACAGCGCGTCGCCGTCGGCTCTGCGCACGTCGCCAACCCAACCGTAGTCAACTGTTGTCACCGGGCGCTTGTCGCTGAGCATGATGTTCATGTCGGCGCCCGTCATTCCGAGGGCGTTGATGCCGAGAGCCTGCAAGCGTGCCACAATTTTCTTGTTCACGAGCCCGGCATATACCATTGTCACCACTTCGAGCATGGCCGTGTCGGTGATGCGGCGTCCCTCAATCATCTGAGTGGCAATGCCGAGCCTCTCGGCCATGCGTGTGGCCGAGCGTCCGCCGCCATGCACGAGCAGCTTCTTGCCCTCGATGGCGGAGAAGTCGGTGAGAAGCCGAGCGAGGGTTTCCTCCTCCTCCACAATCTTCCCACCGACCTTAACGATAGTGATATTCTCCATAATATCCTTTGCTGTCAGCCTCTATTATTGTTGCGATCCGGCAAACTCCATTAGGAAAGCCTTGATGAAATCGTCGATGTCGCCATCCATCACGCCGTTTACGTCCGACGTCTGATAGTTGGTCCTGTGGTCCTTCACGCGGCGGTCGTCGAACACATAGCTGCGAATCTGCGAGCCCCACTCGATTTTCATCTTGCTGTCCTCCACCTTGCGCTGCTCGGCACGTCGGTGCTGCATCTCCTTCTCGTAGAGGATTGAGCGCAGGTGCCTCATGGCGTTCTCTCGGTTCTTGGGTTGGTCGCGCGTCTCGGTGTTCTCAATAAGAATCTCCTCCTCCTCGCCGGTGTAAGGGTCCTTGAACTGATATCGCAGGCGTACGCCCGATTCCACCTTGTTCACGTTCTGGCCTCCGGCACCGCCGCTCCTGAATGTATCCCATGAGATTCGCGCAGGCTCGATGTTCACCTCTATCGTGTCGTCGACAAGCGGTGTGACGAATACCGACGCAAACGACGTCATGCGCTTGCCTTGTGCGTTGTAAGGCGATACGCGCACTAATCGGTGCACGCCGTTCTCGCTTTTCAGGTAGCCATATACGAAATCGCCCTCGATTTTTATCGTCACCGACTTAATTCCGGCATCGTCGCCCTCGAGGAGCTGCGATATTGTGGTCTTGTAGCCGTGACGCTCGCAATAGCGCAGATACATGCGCATTAGCATCTGAGCCCAGTCCTGACTCTCGGTTCCGCCGGCGCCCGAGTTGATTTTCAGCACCGCTCCGAGCTTGTCCTCCTCCTGGCGCAGCATGTTGCGCAACTCGAGTTTCTCGATTTTCCCGATTGTGAGTGCATACAGCTCGTCGAGCTCCTCCTCGGTGATAAGGTCTTCCTTCACAAAATCGAATCCCAGCGCAAGCTCGCCTACGAGCTTGTCGACCTCGTCGTAGTTGTCGATCCAATAATGTAGTTCCTTCACTTTGCGCATTTGTGCCTCGGCGGCCTTCTGGTCGTTCCAGAAGTCGGGGACGTGGGTGCGCAACTCCTCCTCTTCTACTTCGATACGCTTGCTATCGATGTCAAAGATACCTCCTCAACGCATTCTTGCGTTCTTGTGTCTCTTTTACTTGCTCTTGTGTGATCACGTGAGTATTGGTTTTATAAAGTTAGTAAAAAATATTATGCATACATAGCCTCGATTTCGCGGCTGTAGAGCTTGTTGATAATCGAGCGGCGTATTTTGAGCGTGTTGGTCAGCTCTCCGGTCTCCATGCTGAAAGCCTTTGGCAGCAGTGTGAACCGCTTTATTTGCTCAAAAGCGGCAAAATTCTTCTGCAATTCGTTGATTCTCGACTCAATCATCTTCAGGATCTCGGAGTTTTTCACCAAATCCTCGATACTGCGGTATTGAATCTTGTGCTTTGAGGCATATTCCTTCAGTGCCTCGAATGCCGGAATGATGATTGCCGTGACGTATTTGCGCTGGTCGCCTATCACAGCCACTTGCTCTATGTATCGGTCCTCGCCAAGACGGCTTTCAAGAGCCTGGGGAGCGATGTATTTTCCATTAGAGGTTTTGAACAGGTCCTTGATGCGCTCGGTGAGAATCAGGCTGCCGTCCTCGGATATTGTCCCGGCGTCGCCGGTTCTGAACCACCCGTCGGGGGTGAACGCCTCGGCGGTCTCCTTAGGTTTGTTGTAGTATCCCTTCATCACCGAGTCGCCTTTCACGAGAATCTCGTTGTTGGCTCCTATCTTGAACTGCACCTCGGGCAGCGATGTGCCCACGGTGCCAATCTCGAAGCCTGTCTCGGGGAAGCACGTCACGGTGGCCGTGGTCTCGGAGAGCCCGTAGCCAATTATGATGTTTATGCCCATGCTGTGCAGGAATTCGGTGATATTGCGCGATAGGGGCGCACCTGCCGTTGGGAAGAAATTGCCATTCTCCACGCCAATAGCCCGGCGCACTTTGTCGAACACGTTCTTGTCGAAGAAGCGGTATTGGGCCTCAATCCATGCCGGAGCCTTTCGGCCTGTGCGGGCGTACTTCAGGTTGCGTGTCTTGCCTATTTTCAGCGCACGGCGCACAATGGTCCTTTGGATGAGTCCCATAGATGCGAAGTTCTCCTGTACGGCGGTGTACACCTTCTCCCAAAATCTCGGCACGCTGCACATGATTGTGGGGTGCACCTCCTTGATGCTGTCCTGAATCATCTTCGGGTCGAAATTTATATACACGCGTATGCCTGTGGTAAGGCAGAAGTAGGTCCATGCGCGCTCGAAGATGTGTGAGAGCGGCAGGAAGCTCAGGGATATGTCGGAGTCGGCATCGTATTTCAGCCGGCGTGTGTGGTTGTCGATAGCGGCGTCGAAATTGAAGTGAGTGAGCATCACTCCCTTAGGCTCGCCGGTGGTGCCCGATGTGTAGATCAGGCATGCGAGGTCGTCGGCAAGCGCCGATTTCTCGCGTCGCTCCACCTCGTCGCGACAGGCCTTCGACGCTGCCTCTCCGAGCCTGACGACACTGCTCCACGTCAGTGTCGACGTGTCGTCGTCGGCAATCTTTATATCGGGGCTGAAAGTGATGATTTGCTGAATCACGCTGTTCTCCTTTGCCACTTTGCGGGCTATGTCGTAGTGCTGCTGGCTTCCGGCGCAGATTATGCGCGTCTTTGCGTCGGTCACGATGTAGTCGACCTCGCTTTTCGAGCTTGTGGCGTAGATTGGCACGCTGATTGCGCGGTTTCTGAACGCCGCAAAGTCGGTAATCAGAATTTCAGGCATGTTTTGGGAAAAGACTGCTATGCACTCCTGCGGCTTCAATCCGAGAATCTCGAAAGCCATCGACACATTCTCAACGTCGCGTTGAAAATCAGCCCAAGTCGTGCTTTTCCATTGATTCGTAGCAGTATCCTTATGATAGTAAATTTCGCGGTCGCCATGTTGCTCGGCGTGCGCCTTTACCATCTCTACCAATTTGTTTGTCATATTATATTTTTAAAATAACGGTGCAAAGATAGTGAATAGTTTCGGAATTTTAGCTACTTTCGCACAATAAAAGCAATTGAGATGAAAACTGATGATAGATATGTAGCAGTGAAAGTGGTGAATAAGTCGGGGAATCAGCTGCCCGCCTATAGCACTGCCGATAGTGCGGGAATGGACCTGCGCGCGTCGCTCACCGAGCCTGTGGAGCTGCGGCCCATGCAGCGTGCCCTTATTCCCACGGGAATCCACATTGCGCTGCCAAAAGGCTATGAGTGCCAGATCAGGCCTCGCAGCGGGCTTGCGCTGAAGCATGGCGTGACGGTGCTCAACACTCCCGGCACCATCGATGCCGACTATCGCGGCGAGATTTGCGTGATTCTCGTGAACTTGTCCGACAAGACGTTTGTGGTGAACGATGGCGAGCGGGTGTGCCAGATGGTGGTGACCCGATACGACAAGGTGGAATGGCAGCTCGTCGACTCGCTCGACGACACCGAGCGCGGCGAAGGCGGATTCGGACACACAGGCGTGAAATAGCCGTGCCGCCCGATAGCTCACTCATTATTTTTTCACACAAATCGAAACACAAGAAAGGAGACAATAAAAGTGACCGGAATTTCACGAAACATATTGCTGTGCGTGGCCTTACTCACCGGCATAGTGCCGTTGCTCGCACGGAGCGACGGAGGCGAGCGCGAGGCTGAGGCAAGGAAGTCCAAGGCCGAATACGTGTTCATGGAGGCGCTGAAGCAAAAGGAGGCCGGGAATATAGGCTCATTCTATGAGCTGTTGCGCCATGCGGCGGCCATCGACAGCACCAACAGCGCCGTGTCGTATTATCTGGGCTTCACCATGCTTATCAAGGACGGGGTGTCGCAGGCTGAGGCCGCAAGGGGCGTGGAGCTTATGCGTCCGCTCTTCGAGAAGCACCCTGAGAACTATTATGAGGCCTATAATTACGGCACCATGCTGCAACACCTCGGGCGGCACAAGGAGGCCCTAGCCGTGTGGGAGAGGCTCTCGGAGCTTTTCCCCACGAAACTCGACGTGCAGGGTGAGCGAGCCGACAGCTATGCGCGCAATGGCGATTTGCGCAAGGCTATCGCCACTTTCGACTCCATTGAGAGCGTGGTGGGGAAGACAAAGGAGATTTTCGGACGGAAAATAGCCTTCTACTATCAGCTGCACGACACTGCGGGAATGCTCAACGAAGGCTATAACATGCTTGGCACCGCTCCGCAGAATGCCGAGTACAACATACTGATGGGGCGCATGTTCCAGATGATAGGGCAGAACGACAGCGCTATATCCTACTACGACAATGCCATAAAACTCGCCCCCGACAATGGCTATCCCTATCTCTCAAAAGCCAACATATACATGGAGCGCGGCGACTCGGCTAACTACGACAAGCAAATCTACAGCGCGCTGATAAGCGAGGACCTCGACGTGGAGAACAAGGTGGAGGTCCTCACCGACTACATAAAGCAGCTCTTTGCCCGCAAAGACACCACCGAGCGCATCGACCGCCTGTTCAAGGTCCTGCTTGTGCAGCATCCCCACGAGGCGGCCATTCACGACCTCTACAGCCAGTATTATGTGGTAAAGGACAAATACGCCGAGGCTGCCGAGCAGCTGGGGTATGTGGTCGACATCGATCCCGCCAATGCCGAGTATTGGAAGAAGCTGATGATGGTGAACCTCATGGCCGAGCAATATCCTCAGGCAATAGCCGCCGCCGACAAGGCTCTGGAGTACAACCCCGACAATATCGGGCTGTACCAGTATATCGGACCGGCATATTACCAGATTAAGGAATACGACAAGGCAATAGAAGTCTACGACCGCTGCTTGGAGCGCGCCGACAGCACCGACTATGAGCTACTCTCGAGCATCTATGCCGGCAAGGGCGACGTGTACTATGCCCTTAAGGACACCGCGCAGGCGTTTGTGAGCTATGAGAAATCGCTGTCGCTGAATCCCACCAATGTGTCGGTGATGAACAACTACGCCTATTTTCTCGCCGTGGAGGGCCGCGAGCTCGACAAGGCCGAGCGCATGAGCGCGAAGGCTGTGAACAGTGCCCCGGAGAATGCGACATTCCTCGACACCTACGCGTGGGTGTTTTTCAAGAAGGGCGACTACAAGCTCGCGCTGGCATATATCGAATATGCCATCAAGAACGACAAGGGTGAGAATGCCGAGCTCTTTGAGCACTATGGCGACATCCTTTTCATGAACGGACAGCCTGCCGAGGCCGTGGAATGGTGGGAGAAGGCTCTGAAACTAAATCCCGAATCCGACATACTGAACAGGAAGGTGAGACACAAGACATATTTTTATGAATAAAAACACAATTATATTATGAATAGGAACTTTTTGTGGATATTTGCAGTGATATGTGCGGCCACTATGCTGCTCGACAGTTGTAGCTCGGCAAAAAAGGCTACCGAGACCACGACAGATGGCAATGCCACTGCCGAAATGAGGCAGAGATTTGAGAAAACCATCGACTCCTACAAGGAATGGAGCACTTTCCGCACCTCGGGAAGAATCAATATCGGCGGCAGCCATAAATTCTCCTCGTCGATGCAGTTGCAGATGGTGCGGGGCAAGTCGATAAGCGTGTCGATACGTCCTATGCTCGGCATAGAGATGGGAAAAATCTACATTACAAGCGACTCCATCATCGTGCTCAACAAATTTGAGAAATACTATATCGCCGAGAACCTGAAGCTGATAAGCAACGGCGTGCCTATGAATATCGACGACATGCAGAATATATTCCTTGCCCGAATGTTTGAGCTCGGCAAAGGCACTCTCACTGCCGATGCCGCAACGCTGAAGTCGGTGGCAAAGGGCGAGGGCAGCATGATGAACGTGACACTTGAGCCTAAGGGGCTCGGTTTCTCCTACACCTTCGCCGTCAAGAGCAATTGCGAGGTGAAGGCGCTGCGCGTGGCTGTGGAGGGACTCGAGAAGGACTACTATGTGAACTACTACGACCACTCGAATACCGATTTCGGCAAAATTGCCAACACATTCGAGCTTACGTCGACAATGGGCGATCAGGACATATCGCTGAAGTTTGAGTATGAGCCGATGTACAACGAGTGGAACAAGGCTTTCACCGACCGCATGCCTATCGACTCGCGTTATCGCCGTGTCGACGGCCGTGCATTGCTCAAAGGGTGGTTCAAGTAGTATAGGTAAATCGAGTAACGAGCCGTGCGATTAATGCCTGCCATATTGTCGTTGACACTTCTGTGTGTCGTACTTCCGGAGAATGCAGCCGGGAAGACCGACGACATGGGCAAGGTGAGGCGTGAGCAGCAGACCGTGCGCAAGAAGGCTAAGGAGACGGCCGGCAAGCTCGATGCCAACAAGCAGAAGACCGCCCTCTCGCTGCGTGAGCTGAACACTATAGCCGCCGATATCGACCGCCACGAGCGCAACATAGCGATGATTGAGCGTAGCGTCGATGATTGTGATGCCCGGCTGAGGCTTATCGGCGACTCGGTGAGGCTCTCGGAACAGCGCTTGGAGCGCTTGCGCGGCGATTACGCCCGTGCGGTGCGTAAGATGAACGCACGCATGGCATCCACCGACAAGCTCACGTTCGTCCTATCGTCGGCATCGGTTCACGAGGCCTACAGGCGCATGCGCTATCTGCGGCAGTTCGCCAAGTGGCGCGACCGGCGGGCGGAGCTGATTCACGAGGAACTTTTGGCGCTCGACAGTCGTCGCAAGGAGGTGGAGCAGCTGAAAAAGCAGCGAGAGCAGCGCTATGCCGAGTTGCAGGGCGCGAAATCGGAGCTCGAGGACGAGCGAACGCACCAAAATGGCGTAGTGGCAGAGTTGCGCAAGGAGGAGGGTAGGCTTAAAGCCCTCCTTGAGGAGCAGAATCGTCGTGCCGAGGCCCTCGACAAGGAACTCGACAGGCTGATAAGGCTCGAGGAGCAGCGGGCGGCGGAGCGACGTCGCAAGGAGCAGGAGCGCAGGCTTGCCGAGGAACGCCGCAAGGCCGAGCGGCAGAAAGAGCTTGAGCGCAAGCGCAATGCCGATGCGAAGAAGGCCGGACAGGCCGGCGGCGTGCGTCCGAATGTGCCATCGCCGAAGGCAAAGGATGCGGCCAAGACCATTCAGCCCGTGAAACAGTCGGGATATGATATGAGCGACGACGAGTTGGCATTGTCGGGCAGCTTTGAGAGCAACAAAGGGCGGTTGCCCTATCCCATATCGGGAAAATGCCGTGTGGTGCGCCCGTTTGGCCGCCAAAGACATCCCGAGCTGCGGCATGTGATGACCGACAACGGCGGTATCGACATCGAGGCTCCGAAAGGAGCGGTGGTGCGTGCCGTCTTCGATGGCAAGGTGTCGGCGGTGTTCAGCCAGGAGGGATATGGAATGGTGGTGATGGTGCGTCATGGGCGGTATCTCACCATCTACGTCAACCTGAGTGAGATCTACGTAGCCGTCGACTCGAAGGTGAAGACCGGTCAGGCTATCGGTGTGGTGTCGGCCGACGCCGATGGCGGCAGTCAGTCGGTGCTGCACTTTGAGGTGCGCCGTGAGAAGGTTAAGCTCAATCCCATGGATTGGCTGAAGTGAAATGAATTAATTAATTGTTTGAGAGCAGAATAAGTAATATGATAAAAATAGGCATATACTCACCAATACAACATTCGGAGTGGAACCATTTTGTGTATGGTGCCAAGAACTCCACATTCATGCACTTGCGTGAATACATGGACTACCACAGCTCGAGGTTCGCCGACTGCTCGCTGATAGCATATCACAATAACAAGATAATAGGCGTGCTCCCCGCCAACCGAGTGGACGACACTCTATATTCGCATCAGGGACTGTCGTATGCCGGCTGGCTCGTGCAGACCAAGCATTTCGACGTGGTGACAATGTTGCGCATCTGGGATGCGATGGCTGAGTTCCTGCCCTCGATAGGCATCCATAGGCTCGTCTACAAGCCGAGCCCGCACATCTATCACTCCTATCCCGCCGAGGAGGACCTATATGCCATTTTCAGGCACAATGGCGTGATTTCGTCGACTACGATATCCACTGTGATACCCATAGCCGACGCCATACGCTTCAATGAGAACTCGCGCCGTGCGGTGCGTCTGGCCCAGAAGGAGGGAATCACCATAGAGGAGACCGCCGACTATGAGCCTTATTGGCAGGTGCTCACCGAGCTGCTCGGCGAGCGCTATGGCGTGAAGCCCGTGCACTCGCTCGCCGAAATCAACCTGCTACATTCGCTGTTCCCAATCAACATACGCCTGTTCACGGCCAACCTCGACGGTGAGGTGCTTGGCGGAACGCTTATCTACCACACCGGGCTTGTGGCCCATGCGCAGTATATAGCGGCGTCGAAGAAGGGCAAGGATTTGAAGGTGCTCCCGATAATTTTCGACCATCTTATAAACAATGAGTTCAGCCAGGCTCGCTATTTCGACTTCGGAACGTCGAATGAGCAGGGCGGACGTGTGCTCAACGAGGGCCTTGTGATGCAGAAGACCGGAATGGGCGGCCGCGGGATAGTGTACAATAGCTTCACCATTGAGTTTTAGTAGGGAGTTATTATAAAATAGTCGGGGCGATATGCGAGGAAAGAGCAATGCCATATCCAAGGGTATCTACAAGGCGATAGGAATATTCGGCGGCACGCAGGTGCTGACGATTTTGTGCTCTATCGTCCGCACCAAGCTCGTGTCGGTGTGGATAGGGCCTGTGGGTATGGGACTGTTCGGCCTATACAACTCGGCCGTCGACATGATCAATGTGCTTTCCAATATGGGCCTGCGCACAAGTTGCGTGCGCGACATCTCGCTCGCCAACTCGTCGGGGAACATCAGCCGTGTGGCCGAGGTGGTTAGAATCGTGCGCCGCTGGTCGTGGTGCATGGGATTGGTGTGGGGTGTGATAATGATGCTCATGTCGCCGGTGCTCAGCAGGGTGTCGTTTGGCGATACCGACCATGCGTGGGCTTTCGTAGCCCTGTCGGTGTCGGTGATGGCATTCTCGATAATGAGCTGCGAGCAGGCGGTGCTGCAAGGCTCGCAGCGGCTCAAGCTGCTTGCCAAGTCGGCTGTGTGGGGCAATTTCGTAGGCTTGACGGTGTCGATACCGATGTTCTACCTGTGGGGCGTCGACAGCGTGGTGCCCACTATAATCACCTATAGCCTTTCGTGCTTGCTATGTGTGCTGTATTTCCGCAATAGGGACTTCGACGGCAAGGCGCGCGACATTACCGTGCGCGATACCGTGCGCGGAGGGGCTGAGTTTGTGAAATTCGGCATCTGCATTACCATAAGCACCTTTGCGTCGCTGCTCGTGTCATATATATTCATGGCATATCTCAATCACAAGTCGGGCGAGGCGACCGTAGGTCTCTATCAGGCCGGCTATGCGCTTATCAACCGCTATTCCGAGCTGTTGTTCTCGTCGATAGCCATGGAGTTCTACCCGCGTCTCACCGGCGTGAGCGTTAGCCGTATGCGCATGCGCGTGTTTGTGGAGCAGGAGGCCCATATCTCGCTCTATATCATCGTGCCCGTGGTGCTTTTGTTCATGATTTTCAGGGAGATAATAGTGGGATTGCTCTACTCCGATGAATTCTACGCCATGATACCCTTCATATCGTGGTGCATGGTGGGAATAGTGTTCAAGGGCGTTTCGTGGTGCATAGCATTCGTGATGCTCGCGCGTGGAGAGAGCAAGCTCTTCCTGCTCACCGAGAGCATCAGCGCCGTGCTGTGCCTCACGCTCAACATCACATTCTATGAGCTGTGGGGTCTCGACGGACTTGGTGTCTCCTACACTGTGTGGTATCTGCTCTATCTGCTTATGGTGGGCGTGGTGTATGTGCGGCGTTTCGGCATAAGGCTGCACCGTAGCCTCGTGACGCACACGGCATACGCCACGGCAATGGCGGTGGCGGCGCTGTGGGCAGTGAGCGAGGGGCATTATGTGGAGCTTTTCTTGCTTGCGGCAGCGGCGATAGCGGTTAGTATTGTTAAGATTCGTAAAAGCGTTGGTAAATAGAAATAAAAGACTTATCTTTGCCGTGGATAAACATAATGAAATGACGCGGAAGGGGTCTCGACATGGATGTGGAGATTCTTTCGTTTTTTACTAATTCTAAAAAAATAATTTTTTACCATGGCAATCAGCTACATGACAAAAGAAGGGTACAAGAAGAAAATGGAGGAAATCGCTTACTTGGAGAATGTTAAGCGTCCGGAAATTTCTCGCGCTATCGCTGAGGCACGCGATAAGGGCGACCTTTCTGAGAATGCCGAGTATGACGCGGCAAAAGAGGCTCAGGGAATGCTCGAAATGAAGATTTCGCAGCTCAAGGACCTTGTGGCCAATGCACGTATTATCGATGAGAGCAAGCTGAACACCGAGGAGGTGCAGCTTCTAAATACAGTCACAATCAAGAATGTGAAGAATGGCGCCACGATGAAGTACACCATAGTGGCCGAGAGCGAGGCCAACTTGCGCGAAGGCAAGCTGTCGTCGAAGACTCCTATCGCCCTCGGGCTGATGGGCCACAAGGTGGGCGAAGTGGTGGAAGTGAAGGCTCCGGCCGGAACGATGCAGTTTGAGATTGTGAAAATAGAGATTTGATTTTTGCCGAAAGGAGGACAAGACAATGGCATCAATTTTCAGTAGAATAGTGGCCGGTGAGATTCCGTGCTACAAGGTGGCCGAGAACGACCGCTATTTCGCTTTTTTGGACATTAACCCGGTGGCCAAGGGACACACGCTCGTGATTCCCAAGCATGAGGTGGACTATATCTTCGACCTTGACGACGTGGAGTATGCCGGTCTTATGCAGTTCGCGAAGAAGGTGGCGGCCGCCATGCGTGCCACTATCGAGTGTAAGCGCATAGGAGTGGCCGTGCTGGGTCTTGAGGTGCCTCACACGCATGTTCACTTGGTGCCTATCAGCAAGGAGAGCGATATGAACTTCTTTAAGGAGAAGCTGTCGCTGCCGGCTGAGGAGATGGCGGAGATTGCGCGAAAGATAGCCGCTGCGGTTGAATAGTGGCCTGTCGCGCGACACTCATGGTAGACTTATCAGCGATGTGCCTCGGCGCATCGCTTTTTTTAACTTGGCGGGCCTTGTGTGGAATATAACGCCATCGGAGGCGCAGGCATAATAAAAACATGGATTTATGGACGAACTTTTCTACGATGCCGTCGACCTGCTGAAGTCGATGATAGCCATAAAGTCGGTGAGCCGCGAGGAAGGCGAGCTTGCCGACATGATGCAGGGTGCGATGCTCCGCATGGGGCTCGACGTTAGGCGCTCGGGCAATAACTTGTGGTGCGTGTCGCCCGATTTCGACGCGTCGCGCCCCACGGTGCTGCTCAATAGCCATATCGACACCGTGAAACCTACCGACCGGTGGACTCGCAATCCGCTCGAGCCTTGTGTCGACGACGAGCGTGGCGTGCTCTATGGACTTGGAAGCAACGATGCCGGTGCCTCGGTGGTGTCGCTTATGGCGGCCTTCCGCTACCTTGTGGAGTGTCGGCAGCATTGCAATTTCATCTTCCTTGCCTCGTGTGAGGAGGAGGTGAGCGGTACAGGGGGCGTGGAGTCGGTGCTGCCGCTGCTGCCGCGGGTGGATGTGGCGATAGTGGGCGAGCCCACGTCGATGCAGCCGGCTGTGGCTGAGAAAGGGCTGATGGTGCTCGACGGCACGATAAGGGGCGTGGCCGGTCATGCCGCGCGCAATGAGGGCGAGAATGCCATCTATAAGGCTATGGCGGCGATTGGGAAGCTGCGCGATGTGGCGTTCGGCCGTGAATCGGCGATGCTTGGCCCTGTGAGGGTGAGTGTGACGCAGATTAATGCCGGCACGCAGCACAATGTGGTGCCCGATTGCTGCAAGATAGTGGTTGACGTGCGTACTACCGACGCTTATTCCAATGTCGAGACCCTGAGCATGCTCCGTGAGGCCGTTGACGGGCTTTGTGAGCTCGTGCCGCGCTCCACCCGACTCAATCCGTCGCACATCGACGTGTGTCATCCGCTTGTGGCGAGGCTGAGGATGCTTGGAAAGAGGCCATTCGGCTCGCCAACGCTGAGCGATCAGGCCCTGATGCCCTTCCCGTCGCTGAAACTCGGCCCCGGCGACTCGTCGCGCTCGCATACTGCCGATGAGTATATATTTTTCGACGAGATAAGGGACGCCGTGCAGACCTACATCGCCCTTCTCGACGGGTGCAGGCTCGATTAGCGTGAGCTCCGTCGCGTAGACGCCACATCGTGCCGTGTGCGGCCGCTCGGGTGCCTGAATGCCACGGCTGTGGGTGGACGTTTTGTGAAAAATGTGGTCCAATTCGGCAAAGTTGCAATAAATTTGCCATTTACGCTCGATTTGCCCGAATTTTTATGCTAAATTTGCAGATGTTTTAGAAATGGTCTTATGAACGCTGAAGCAGCAACAAATCATGCAATAGTGTCGAATCCGGTACTGATTTTCTTCATTGTACTGGTGATAATACTTCTTGCGCCGTTGCTGCTGAAGAAGCTGAAGATTCCCCACATCGTAGGAATGATTGTGGCGGGAGTGTTGGTGGGCCCTTACGGGCTCAATCTGCTCGAGCGCGACAGCAGTTTCGAGATTTTCGGCCAGGTAGGCGTTCTCTACCTTATGTTTCTTGCCGGGCTTGAGATTGATATGTACCACCTCAAGAAGAATGTGAGGAAGGGACTCGGGTTTGGACTTCTCACCTTTTTTGTGCCTATGATAGTGGGCGTGGCGGCGGCTGTGCTGCTCCTCGGCATGAGTCCGGTGACAGCTGCGCTGCTTGCCTCGATGTATGCCTCGCACACGCTTATAGCTTATCCGGTGATTACGCGTCTCGGAATCACCAAGAGCCCGGCGGTGCTCGTGTCGATTGTGGGCACCATAATCGCCATTCTCGGCTCGCTGCTCGTGCTTGCCATCACGGTGAGCATCAAGCAGAGCGGTGAGTATTCGATAGTGGACTTCGGCAAGTTGGTCATGCGGCTTGCGGGCTATTGTGTTTTCGTGCTTTACGCCTATCCGCGCCTCACTCGCTGGTTCTTCAAGACTTATAGCGACAAGGTGACGCAATATGTGTTTGTGCTCGCCATGGTGTTCCTCGCCTCGTGGCTTGCCCAGGTGATAGGGCTTGAGGCCGTGCTTGGCGCATTCTTTGCCGGATTGGTGATGAACCGCTATATTCCCAATGTGTCGCCGCTCATGAGCCGAATAGAGTTTGTGGGCAATGCGCTGTTTATTCCCTATTTCCTTATAGGCGTGGGCATGATGATCAACGTGCGCGTGCTTGCCGACCCGGGAACCCTTATGGTGGCGGCCCACATGCTTGTGGTGGCGCTTGGCGGAAAGTGGCTCGCGGCGTGGATTGCGCAGCGCATGTATCACTTCGACCGCGACGACCGCAATGTGATGTTCGGATTGACGACCGCCCACACTGCCGTGGCTCTTGCCGTGGTGATGATAGGCTACAACATGATAATGCCCGATGGGACACGCCTGCTGAATGAGCAGATTCTGAACGGCACGGTGGTGATGATTCTCGTGACGTGTGCCCTTGCGCCGATAGTCACCTCGGGGGCGGCGGCAAAGGTGAAGATTCGCATGATGGAGGAGGGCGTCGACGAGGACGACAGCCAGCGTCGGCGCAAGCCGATGCGCACGCTGATTCCGGTGAGCAATCCGGTGACGGCGGCAAGCCTTGTGGACCTTGCGCTGATGATGAAGCGCAAGACTACCGACGAGTCGATTTTCGCTATCCACGTGCGCAATGACAATTCGCCCAATTCAATAGCGATAGGGAAGAACGCGCTGAAGCTCGCCGGTGAGACGGCGGCTGCGGTGAACGTGCAGATGAATACCATAGAGCGATTCGACATCAATACCGTGGCGGGAATAGTGAACACCGTGAAGGAGCGCGACATCACCGACGTGGTGGTGGGTATGCACCAGAAGCTGACGGTAGTCGACAGCTATTTGGGCAGCAAGATAGAGCAGCTACTGAAGGACTTGAACAAGATGGTGATAATCACCCGATGCTATATCCCGATGAACACCATCACGCGCATAGTGGTGGCTGTGCCTCCGAAGGCCGAGTTTGAGACGGGATTTGCCACCTGGGTGCTCCGTGTGGCCAATATCGCCAAGCGTATAGGCTGCCGCATTATATTTTTCGCACATCCGGTCACCATTCCGCTGATTCGTGGCGTGATACACCGCGAGAAAATAGAGGCTCGCACCGAGTTCCGCGTCTTTGACGACTGGGGTGATTTCGCCCTTATTGCCAACCGCATTCTCGACGACGACTTGTTCATAGTGATTAGCGCACGTCGCACGTCGCTATCGTTCAACAGCGATATGGATACCGTGCCCGGATTGCTGGCCAAATATTTCGGACACAACAACCTGCTTATCATATATCCCGAGCAGTTTGGCGAGACTCCGCAGCTTGAGTCGTTCAGCGACCCGCTGACTTCCGATCTCAATGCAGCCCCCACCGATGCCTTCCTGCACCTGCGTGCGTGGCTGAAGTGGCTGAAGATTCAGAAGAAACGCATCACTCACCGCTCATAGGCCGACAAGCGTGGCGGTGACGAAACAAGCGCGGTGACTCTCTCTGCTGAGGTCGCCGCGCTTGTTTCGTCATTCTTACGAGCGTCCGCTACTTGTAGCTGTCGGCAATATTGTAGATGGCGGTGAAAATTTCCTTGTCGATATCGGTGAGCACTATGTCGCGGCGCGACATCACTCGCTCGGCGATGCTGAAGAAGCGGGGCAGCGATACGTCGACGTAGCCCGATGTGGAGCCTTCGAGGAACGATGCCACGAAGTTGCGTGGGAATCCTGCGCCATGAATGTTCACTCCCACGCCAATCACCGTGGCCGTGTTGAACATGCAGTTGATACCCGCTTTGGAGTGGTCGCCCATAATCAGTCCGCAGAATTGCAGCCCTGTGCGCAGGAACCGGTGGGCTGGATAGTTCCACAGCTTGATTTCGGAGTAGTCGTTCTTCAGGTTGGAGGCAGTGGTCCCTCCGCCGATGTTGCACCACTCGCCAATCACGGCATTTCCTAAGAATCCGTCGTGTGCCTTGTTGCTGTAGCCAATCATCACCACATTGTTCAGCTCTCCACCTACCTTGCAGAATGGGCCGAGCGTGGTGGCGCCATATATCTTGGCGCACATGTTCACCTGGCTGTGACGGCATGCCGCAAAAGGCGCGCGAATGCACGAGCCCTCCATGATGGTTGCGTCTTTTCCGATATAAATAGGGCCGCCGGTCACGTTGAGCGTCACACCCTCAATCGTCGCTCCCTCCTCGATGAATATTTTCGGCGTTCCGTCGTCGAAAGTCCGAGAGCCAATCACTAAATTGGTGTCGCTCAGGGGCTGCGAGATGCGGTTGGCGGTGATTCGCCGGAAGTCGGCGTGCATCACCTCTCCGTTCATCTGGAAGATGTCGTAGAGCCAGAAGATTTTCCTCACAGCGCCGTGATAGGCGGTCTGCACCGCGAAATTCCTGTTGTCGAAGTCGGCTTTGGAGCCTCTGAATGCCAGCAGCGTGCCGTCGGCAACGAGCGCCTCACCGGAGTTAAGCGCCTCGGCGGCTACGGCGAGCTCCTTGTCGGGAATCACGTGTCCTGCCACGAAGGTCGAGTCGTCGGCAAGCGTGGTGGGGAATTTGGGTTGCAGATAAGGCACGGTTAGCGGCGAAAGACTCGAATCGGCGAGCAAAGCCTGCCATTTGTCGAAAATAGTGTCGATGCCTATTCTTATATAGGATACAGGGCGCGTGTAAGTGAGCGGCAAGAGGTTGTCGCGCACGTCGGGCGCATCGAAAACCACAACATTTTTCATAATCGATTTCTTGAGTTAGTCTTGAATTTTGGCGCAAAGATACGACAAAAGTGCGAAATTACGCATTGTCGGGAATAAGAATCTGCCTACTTTTAGGCATAAAGTTGCGAAAATTCCCCCGAAATCCGGCGCTTTTGTGGCAATAAGGCGTTTTGAGGGTGAATGTGGCGATTAGATTTGGAGGCTTGGTGGTTTTGTGCTAATTTTGTGGCGATTTATCGGATATTCATTGTATATAAATATAGTATTTGGCGAGATGGAGTTTACTGAGCTTGACATAAAGGGAGTGTGGCTGGTGGAGCCGCGGCGCTTCGGCGACCATAGGGGCTACTTTTGCGAGACGTTCAAGAAAGAGGAGTTTGAGCGGCATATAGGCAGGGTGGATTTCGTGCAGGACAATGAGTCGCTGTCGACCTATGGCGTTCTGCGCGGTTTGCACTTTCAGCGTGGCGAGTGGAGCCAGGCGAAGCTCGTGCGGGTGTCGTATGGCAGGGTGCTTGATGTGGCGGTCGACCTTCGAGGGGGCTCGCCCACCTACGGGCGTCATGTGGCAGTGGAGCTCAGCAGGGAGAATGGCAGGCAGCTGTTCATTCCGCGAGGGTTTGCCCATGGATTTGTGGTGCTTAGCGAGGAGGCTCAGTTTCAATATAAGGTGGATAATGTGTATGCGCCTCATAGCGAGGCGACGCTTCGGTTTGACGATGCGGCTCTGGGCATAGACTGGATAGTTCCGCGCGAGGAGATGCGGCTGTCGGAGAAGGACACTAAGGGTGTCGCCCTTTCGGAAATAACGCCGTTCTGACGACAGCCTTGTGGTGGCGCAAGGAGCCTCATGAGGCGTTTTTTGCGGCTGTGGCGTGCTGTGGCGAAGTGTGGAATAGTGCTGTGAAAAAAATGTGAAATTTTTTTTCGGGGGTGTCGATAAAATTAGGGTAAAAACATTTGGTAGTTAGCGGATTAGTTAGTATCTTTGCAAAGTTTTTAGGGCGATATTATACCCAATTTCGGGCATAATCGGTTGATTATGAGCGAAAAAGGGTGGAATATTGCGGACTATGGACGGAAAAGTAATTTAGAAGTATAATATTAATAAAAAGCAAAAAAAGAACTAAGATGCCTACAATTCAACAATTGGTAAGAAAAGGCCGAGTAGCTTTGGAAGACAAGAGTAAGTCGCCTGCTTTGGACTCATGCCCGCAGCGTCGTGGCGTGTGCGTGCGTGTTTACACCACAACCCCGAAGAAGCCTAACTCTGCAATGCGTAAGGTTGCTCGTGTGAGATTGACAAACGGCAAAGAGGTGAACTCTTACATTCCCGGAGAGGGACACAACTTGCAGGAGCACTCTATCGTAATGGTACGCGGTGGTCGTGTAAAGGACCTTCCCGGTGTGCGCTATCACATCGTTCGCGGTACGCTTGATACTGCCGGTGTGGCAGGTCGCACTCAGCGTCGCTCTAAATACGGAGCAAAGCGTCCGAAGGCCGGAGCAAAGAAGTAATCGGAATGACAATGTCGGCCCGGTGAAGTCAATCAAAGTCTTTATCTGACTAAAAAAAGTAAAAGAAGAACAAAGTATTAAACTTAGTTTTTGATTTTATTGGAATTGAATATTACGGTTGAGTAAACGTGCGCAAGAGAACGCCGTTGAAGATGTAATTAACAACAACCAAGCGAACAAAAACGAAAAATTTTTGTAAATTAACAATGAGAAAGGCAAAGCCAAAAAAGAGGGTCGTATTACCCGATCCCGTATTCGGTGATGTGAGAGTTTCAAAATTCGTGAATCACCTTATGTATGATGGAAAGAAGAATACTTCTTACACCATTTTCTATTCAGCTTTGGAGACTGTGAAGTCGAAGCTGCCAAACGAGGAGAAAACTGCTCTTGAGATTTGGAAAAAAGCATTGGAGAACGTGACTCCGCAAGTTGAGGTAAAATCACGTCGCGTGGGTGGTGCAACATTCCAGGTTCCTACTGAGATCCGCCCGGAGCGTAAAGAGTCGATATCAATGAAAAATCTTATCATTTTTGCCCGTAAGCGTGGAGGAAAGACGATGGCCGACAAGTTGGCAGCCGAGATTGTCGACGCTTACAACGAACAAGGCGGCGCGTTCAAGCGCAAGGAGGATATGCACAGAATGGCTGAGGCCAACCGCGCATTCGCTCATTTCAGATTTTAATTGGTAACTCATTAGATTTTTAAAGAATGGCTACATTAGACGCAAAACTACAATTTACGCGTAATATCGGTATCATGGCTCACATCGATGCCGGCAAGACCACTACTTCGGAGCGAATACTGTTCTATACGGGTCTTACTCATAAAATTGGTGAGGTTCACGACGGAGCCGCAACCATGGACTGGATGGAGCAGGAGCAGGAGCGTGGTATCACTATCACCTCTGCCGCAACTACCACATTCTGGAACTACGGCAATCAGAAGTACAAGATCAATCTGATTGACACTCCGGGACACGTGGACTTCACTGTCGAGGTGGAGCGCTCGCTCCGCGTGCTCGACGGTGCTGTCGCCACTTTCTGCGCCGTAGGCGGCGTGGAGCCTCAGTCGGAGACCGTGTGGCGTCAGGCCGACAAGTACAACGTGCCTCGTGTGGGCTATGTGAACAAGATGGACCGCTCGGGTGCCAACTTCTTCGAGGTAGTGCGCCAGATGAAAGAGGTGCTCGGTGCAAATCCGTGCCCCATTCAGGTGCCTATCGGTGCTGAGGAGACTTTCAAGGGCGTAGTCGACCTTATCAGAATGAAGGCTCTCTTCTGGCACGACGAGACAATGGGCGCTGAGTACAGCGTGGAGGAGATTCCTGCCAATATGCTTGCTGAGTGCGAGGAGTGGCGCGACAAGATGCTCGAGACTATCGCCGAGTTCGACGACGACCTGATGGCGAAGTATTTCGACGACCCCTCGACTATCACCGAGGAGGAGATTAAGCGTGCTCTCCGCGTGGCTACGCTGAAGATGGAGATTGTGCCGATGCTTTGCGGAAGCTCGTTCAAGAACAAGGGCGTTCAGACCCTTCTTGATGCTGTTTGCGCTTATTTGCCAAGCCCTGAGGATACTGAGCGTGTTGAGGGTCACGCTATCGATGATCCCGACACCAAGATATATCGTCGTCCGCTCTTTGAGGAGCCGACTTGCGCCCTTGCGTTCAAGATTGCCACCGACCCATACGTGGGACGTCTGGTGTTCTTCCGCGTCTACTCGGGTAAGATTGATGCCGGTAGCTACGTGCTCAATTCTCGCTCGGGCAAGAAGGAGCGTATCTCGCGCCTGTTCCAGATGCACTCCAACAAGCAGAACCCGATGGATGCCATCGGCTGCGGTGACATTGGCGCAGGAGTAGGTTTCAAGGATATCCGTACAGGCGACACTCTTTGCGACGAGGCCAATCCTATCGTTCTCGAGTCGATGGACTTCCCCGATCCCGTTATCGGTATCGCTGTCGAGCCCAAGACCCAGAAGGACCTTGACAAGCTCGGCGTCGGACTTCAGAAGCTCGCTGAGGAGGACCCGACATTCCGTGTGCAGACCAACGAGGAGACCGGACAGACCGTGATCAGCGGTATGGGTGAGCTTCACCTCGACATCATCATCGACCGTCTGCGTCGTGAGTTCAAGGTAGAGTGCAACCAGGGCCGTCCGCAGGTAACCTACAAGGAGGCAATCACCAAGCCTGTAGAGCTTCGCGAGGTGTTCAAGAAGCAGACCGGTGGTCGTGGTAAGTTCGCCGATATCATCGTTCGCGTGGAGCCGATCGACGAGGGCTTCGAGGGCAACTTGCAGTTTGTCGACGAGGTTAAGGGCGGTAACATTCCTAAGGAGTTCATTCCTTCGATTCAGAAAGGCTTCACCGCCGCTATGAAGAACGGTGTGCTCGCCGGCTATCCTGTGGAGCACTTGAAGGTGACTGTAATCGATGGTTCGTTCCACCCGGTAGACTCCGACCAGCTTTCGTTTGAGCTCTGTGCCATCCAGGCATTCAAGAAGGCATGCGAGCAGGCACGTCCGGTGCTGCTTGAGCCTATCATGAAGGTGGAGGTTGTCACTCCGGAGGAGAGCATGGGTGATGTGATCAGCGACCTTAACAAGCGTCGCGGTCAGGTAGAGGGTATGGAATCGAGCCGCAGCGGTGCCCGCATCGTTAAGGCCAAGACTCCGCTCGCCGAGATGTTCGGCTATGTGACCGCGTTGCGAACCATCACATCGGGCCGCGCAACGTCGACGATGACATTCTCGCACTATGCTGAGGTTAGCACGTCGATAGCCAAGGCTGTATTGACCGAGTGTCAGGGCCGTGTGGATTTATTGAAGTAAAAAATATACATTATTAAATAATATGAGCCAAAAAATCAGAATCAAATTAAAATCTTACGATCACAACTTGGTCGACAAGTCGGCTGAGAAGATTGTTAAGACTGTGAAGGCTACAGGTGCAGTGGTAAGTGGACCAATTCCACTTCCCACTCACAAAAGAATCTTCACTGTGAACCGTTCGACCTTCGTCAACAAGAAGTCGCGCGAGCAATTCCAATTGTCGTCGTTCAAGCGCCTTATCGACATCTACAGCTCTACTGCAAAGACTGTGGACGCCCTTATGAAACTTGAGCTGCCGAGTGGAGTGGCAGTGGAAATCAAGGTGTGATGCCTGTAACTGAGTAGAATTTAACAAAGTGATCAAAGAACAATTAAAAATTAAAGAGAAATGCCAGGATTATTAGGAAAGAAAATCGGAATGACATCCGTATTCAGTGCCGACGGTAAGAACATACCGTGCACTGTTATCGAAGTAGGTCCTTGTGTAGTTACTCAAGTGAAAACAGTGGAAACCGACGGCTACGAGGCTTTGCAGCTGGGCTTCATCGAGAAAAAGGAGAAGCACACCACAAAGCCCGAGGCAGGTCATTTCAAGAAGGCTGGAGTAAATCCACAAAGACACTTGGCCGAGTTCAAAGGCTTTGACGGCGAGTACAAGCTGGGCGACACAATCACAGTAGACAAACTTTTCGCAGACGAGGATTTCGTTGACGTTATCGGAACTTCGAAAGGACATGGCTATCAGGGTGTCGTAAAACGTCACGGATTCGGTGGTGTAGGACAATCAACACACGGACAGGACGACCGCTTGCGCGCGCCGGGTTCAATAGGTGCATGTTCTTACCCTGCAAAGGTGTTCAAGGGTATGCGCATGGCCGGACACATGGGATGCGACCGCGTGACTGTCGAGAATCTTCGAGTTATTAAAGTATTGCCTGAGAACAATCTGCTCTTGTTGAAGGGTTCGATTCCAGGTTGTAAAGGTTCAATCGTTCAAATCATTAAATAATAATGGAACTCGCAGTATATAATATAAAAGGAGAAGACACCGGAAGGAAGGTGACGCTTAATGATGCCGTTTTCGCTATTGAGAACGTCAATGAGCATGTCGTATATCTCGATGTGAAGCAGTTCTTGGCCAACCAGCGTCAGGGAACTCACAAGGCTAAGGAAAGAAGCGAGGTTGCAGGAAGTACGCGCAAGCTCGGCAAGCAGAAGGGTGGCGGCGGCGCTCGTCGCGGCGATATCAACTCTCCGCTGCTTGTGGGTGGAGGCCGTGTTTTCGGTCCGCGTCCACGCGACTACCGCTTCAAGTTGAACAAGAAGGTCAAGGAGTTGGCTCGCAAGTCGGCTTTGACAAGCAAGGCTGCCGACGGACAGATAATCGTTGTCGAGGACTTCACTTTTGAGGCTCCAAAGACTAAAGAATTCGTAAAGTTTGCTAATAATCTCAAAATTGCCGACAAGAAGGCCCTTTTGGTTTTAGCAGACCAAAATAAAAACGTATATTTGTCGGCTCGTAATATTCAGAACGTGAATATAATGACTGCGTCCGACCTCAATACTTACAGAATCCTTGACAACAAGGTGATAGTGATGAGCGAGAGCGCAGTTGCAGTTGTGAATGAATTTTAAATAAAAGGAGGACTACGAATATGGATATAATGATTAAACCAATAGTAACAGAGAAGGCCAACGCTATCAGCGAGAAGCTCAACCGTTATACATTCAAGGTGTCTCCTCGCGCCAACAAGTATCAGATCAAGTCGCTTGTTGAGAGCCTCTATGGTGTGAAGGTCACTTCGGTGAACACCATGAACTATGAGGGCAAGAGAAAAACTCGCTACACGAAGTCGGGAATCATCAACGGAAAGGTTGCTGCATTCAAGAAGGCTGTAGTGACCCTTGCTGAAGGTGAAACTATAAACTTTTATAGCAATATATAATTAAGAAATGGCAGTAAGAAAATTGAAGCCCACAACACCGGGGCAAAGACACAAGATTATTGGTGTATTTGATAACATCACTGCACGTACACCAGAGAAGTCTCTTACAGTCGGTAAGAAATCAACAGGTGGTAGAAACAATGAGGGACACCGCACAATGCGTTATTTGGGCGGTGGCCACAAGCGTAAATACCGCTTTATCGACTTCAAGAGAAACAAGGACGGTGTGCCAGCCGTAGTAAAGTCGATCGAGTATGACCCTAACCGCTCAGCCCGCATCGCGCTTCTTTACTACAAGGATGGCGCTAAGGCTTATATTATCGCACCCAACGGACTTGAAGTTGGCTCTACAGTAGTTAGCGGACCCGACGTAGCGCCTGAGGTAGGCAACGCGCTTCCGCTCAGCAAGATACCTGTTGGTACTTTAATTCACAACATTGAGCTGCGTCCCGGTCAGGGAGCATTCTTGGCCCGCTCGGCAGGCACGTTCGCTCAATTGACTTCGAGAGAAGGAGATTATGCTATTGTCAAATTACCTTCGGGAGAGACGAGAAAAATCCTCGCTGCATGCAAGGCCACAGTAGGTGTGGTAGGCAACAGTGACCACGCTCTTGAGCGCTCGGGCAAGGCCGGACGTTCGCGCTGGCTGGGCCGCCGCCCGCACAACCGTGGTGTGGTAATGAACCCTGTTGATCACCCGATGGGTGGTGGTGAAGGCCGTCAGTCTGGTGGACACCCACGTTCGCGCAAAGGCTTGTACGCTAAGGGCTTGAAGACACGTCGTCCGAAGAAGCAATCTTCTAAGTACATAATTGAAAGAAGGAAAAAGTAATTTGATTAATTGTTAAACTATGAGTCGATCATTAAAAAAAGGCCCATATATCAGTGTAAAGCTGGAGAAGAAAGTAGCCGCAATGGAAGAGAGCGGAAAGAAATCGGTCATCAAGACCTGGTCGCGTGCGTCGATGATTTCTCCCGACTTCGTAGGACACACTTTCGCAGTTCACAATGGTAATAAATTCATTCCCGTTTATGTTACCGAGAACATGGTAGGTCACAAGCTCGGAGAGTTCGCTCCGACGCGTACATTCCGTGGACACGGTGGTAACAAGAAAAAATAATTAGGGCCCGGGATATAAAAATTTTTGACAAAAAAAGAATTAAATACAATGGGTAAAAGAAAAAGAGAATCAGCCGAATTGATTAAGGCAGCCGAAAAGCCTCTTAGCTTTGCTAAGTTGAAGAATGTGCCTTCCTCACCGCGCAAGATGCGCCTGGTGGCCGACATGGTGCGCGGCAAAGAGGTGTTCAAGGCTTTGGGCTTGCTGAAGTTCTCAAATAAGGAAGCTGCCGCAAAGGTGGAGAAGCTCCTGCGCTCCGCTATTGCCAACTGGGAGCAAAAGAATGAAAGAAAAGCTGAGAATGGCGAGCTTTACGTCAAGACAATCTTCGTGGATTGCGCACCGATGCTGAAGCGCCTTCGCACAGCACCTCAAGGAAGAGGTTACAGAATACGTAAGCGCTCGAACCATGTAACATTGTTCGTAGACACAATTGAAAACAATAACGCTAAACAAGACGCATAACGATGGGACAGAAAGTTAATCCTATAAGCAATCGCTTAGGAATCATCAGAGGTTGGGATTCCAACTGGTATGGTGGAAAGAATTATGGTGATACTTTGCTTGAGGACAGCAAGATCCGCAAGTATCTAAGCGCGCGTTTAGCCAATGCAAGCGTGTCGAGAATCATAATTGAGAGAACTCTTAAACTGGTTACTATCACCGTCTGCACTTCTCGCCCCGGTATGATTATCGGCAAGGGCGGACAGGAAGTCGACAAGTTGAAGGAGGAGTTGAAGAAAGTGACCGACAAGGATGTTCAGATCAACATCTACGAGGTTAAGCGCCCTGAGCTCGACGCAGAGATCGTGGCAGCCAACATCGCCCGCCAGGTGGAGGGCAAGATCGCCTATCGCCGTGCAGTGAAGATGGCAGTGGCATCGACGATGCGCATGGGTGCCGAGGGCATCAAGGTTCAGGTGAGCGGACGCCTCAACGGCGCCGAGATGGCTCGCTCCGAGATGTTCAAGGAAGGCCGCACGCCGCTTCACACTCTCCGTGCCGACATCGACTATGCCCTCGTAGAGGCTTTGACCAAGGTGGGCATCATCGGTATCAAGGTGTGGATTTGCCGTGGTGAGGTGTACGGAAAGCGCGACCTCGCGCCTGCTTTCACCAACAACGTGAAGGAAGGACGTGGCAACAACAACGGACCACGCAAGGGTGGTTTCAGAAACAAAAAGAACAATCGTTAATCGACTTGAAAATTCAGAACAATGTTACAACCTAAGAAAGTAAAATTTAGAAGACCGCAAAAAGGCGTCAGCAAAGGCTTCGCCCACCGCGGTGACCAACTGGCTTTCGGTTCGTTCGGAATTAAGACCCTTCAGACGAAATGGATTACAGCCCGCCAGATAGAGGCTGCCCGTGTGGCTGTGACACGCTATATGCAGCGTGAGGGTCAGATCTGGATTAGAATCTTCCCGGATAAGCCAATAACCAAGAAGCCCGCCGACGTGCGAATGGGTAAAGGTAAGGGAGCTCCCGAAGGATTCGTGGCACCGGTCACTCCGGGCCGCATCCTGATTGAAGTAGAGGGCGTGAGCTACGACATAGCAAAAGAGGCATTGCGCCTGGCTGCGCAGAAGTTGCCTGTTACTACCAAGTTCGTAGTACGTCGTGATTATGATGAATCTCAAAATGTCTAAGCGATTATGAAGAAGGAAGAAATAAAGGAATTAAGCGACAAAGAGCTTAAGGAGAGATTGGAAGTGGCCGAGAAGGAGTACCTCCAGACTAAGATCAATCATTCGATTACTCCGCTTGATAATCCGTCGAAGATTACAAAAGATCGTCGTATGATTGCGAGAATGAAGACCGAGTTGCGCGCTCGCGAGCTAAAAATTAAGTAATCCCCAAGGTTTTAGACAATGGAAAAAAGAAATCTAAGAAAAGAGAGAGTTGGGGTAGTATCCAGCAACAAGGGTGACAAGACCATCACTGTTACTATCAAGTGGAAGGAGAAACACCCAATCTACGGTAAGTTTGTCAACAAGACAAAGAAATACCACGCTCATGACGAGAAGAACGAGTGTAGCGTAGGCGACACGGTGAGACTTATGGAGACTCGTCCTTTGAGCAAAACAAAGAGATGGAGATTGGTAGAAATAATCGAAAAAGTTAAGTAAAAATGATACAGACTGAAAGCCGATTAACAGTTGCAGACAATAGTGGAGCAAAGGAAGTGCTTTGCATCCGTGTATTAGGTGGTACAGGCCGCCGCTATGCATCGGTAGGTGACGTGATTGTGGTCACTGTGAAGAATGCAATCCCTTCATCTGATGTGAAGAAAGGTACTGTATCTAAAGCTGTTGTCGTAAGGACAAAGAAAGAGGTGCGTCGCGCCGACGGCTCCTATATCCGCTTCGACGACAATGCGTGTGTTTTATTGAACAATGCCGGTGAGCTTCGTGGAACTCGTATTTTCGGCCCTGTTGCCCGCGAATTGCGCGCTACTAACATGAAAATCGTTTCATTGGCACCCGAAGTACTTTAAAAATTTGAATTAGTAATGAGCAAATTGCATATCAAAAAGGGTGACACCGTGTATGTGAACGCCGGTGACGATCGTGGCAAGCAAGGCCGCGTGCTCCGTGTTCTCATCGACAAGAACAAAGCCGTAGTGGAAGGTGTCAACGTGGTATCGAAGAGTACCAAACCCAACGCTAAGCACCCACAGGGTGGTATCGTGAAGATGGAAGCTCCAATTCACGTATCTAACTTGAGTCTTATCGACCCAAAGAGCGGCAAGCCGACTCGCATCGGACGTCGCGTCAACGAGAGCGGAGCTAAAGTACGTTATTCTAAAAAATCAGGAGAGGAGATCAAATAATGAGCGCAATAACTGTCAAGAACGATTATAACGAGAGAATTGCTCCGGCATTGAAGAAGCAGTTCAACTACACCTCGGCTATGCAGGTTCCGCGTCTTCTGAAGATTGTCATCAACGAGGGTCTTGGCGACGCTACCGGCGACAAGAAGATTATCGAGACTGCAATCAATGAGCTTACCGCCATTACCGGTCAGAAGGCTGTGCCTACTTTGTCGAAGAAGGATAT
>JBJEKJ010000041.1:0-11901 GCA_051878575.1 Muribaculaceae bacterium
CGTTAATCTCGATGTCACTTTTGAATATCACGGCGAACTCGAAATGGAGTTCTGGGGGCATGCTTATCCCGACGATCCTGAATCGACATTCTGGTTAGGAGAATTCGACGGCAAAGTCCACTCGAAAGTCACAAACAACCGCACCGGTGCTGTGACTGTAAGTGTGATTGAAGGTAAGAAATTATTTGCATTGGAGGTGCCTGAAGATTAATCGGCTAAAATGCGATAAAATTAAGGAGACTGCGTGAATGAGAACCCGTAGTCTCCTTTTTTCGTGAGAATATGCCGCAGTGCGACAAGTGCTTCGTGCCAACTATCGGAAACCTGTGAATTGAAGGTTGTGAGCCACTCAATGAATCACTCAATGAACCCCGATTAACCCCGATTAATACTGAGAAATGCACATTTAATACCATTGTTTCGGTTTATTGAAAAATTTTTAGTATATTTGAAAACTTTTCCCAAGAGAAAAGCGGCTTATTTTTAACAAGCTAAACGCTTGTTAGGTTAAAAATTAACAATGCATATTTAATTAACTATTTAATAATTTACTGATTAAAAATTTATGCGACTAAAACTATTAATGCTTCTGACACTATTTGTGTGTCTGCCTGCTCTTGCGCAGCAAGCAGGTATTCAGGGCGTTATTGTCGATGACGAAAGTGGTGCTCCTATAGTGGGTGCTACCGTGCTGCTTGACGATCAGGGCGGCACAGCGGTCACCAATATGGACGGACGCTTTCGCATTGTCGACGTAAAGCCCGGGAAAGACAATGTGACGGTTTTGTGCCTCGGCTACGACGACTTGTCACGCCCTGTCAGCATCACTGCCGGCAAAATCACCGATTTGGGCACCCTGAGAATCAAGGAGGCCGGATTTGGAGGCTACGACCAGAATGTCGACCTGCTTATTGATGAATCGCAGCTTGAGGACGAGGAGGGCAACTCACAGACTATCGGTACGCTCGCCGGAGCCTCCGACAATGTGTTCTACAATGCCGCAAGCTACGATTTCAGCGTGATGCGTTTCCGCCAACGCGGTTATGACCAGAATTTCACCGAGGTTTACATCAATGGAGTGAATTTCAACGAGCCCGCCCGCGGTCGCTTCAACTACTCGATGTTCGGTGGCCTGAATCAGGCTTTCAAGAACAAAGTGACGGGTATCGGACTTGAGGCTACATCTTTCGGTATCGCTCCGGTGGGTGGCGCTTCGAATGTGAACACTCAAGCCAAAGACTATGCTCCCGGTTTCCGCGGAAACCTCGCATATACCAACAGCAACTACTATGCGCGCGCAATGGCGATGTACTCCACCGGCTTGAACAAGCACGGATGGGCCCTCACACTCGGCGCTATCGCACGATATTCCGACAAGGGCGTGCAGGATGGCACGTTCTACAACTCGTGGGGCTATTTCCTTTCGCTCCAGAAGGTGTTCAACGAGCAGCACTCTATCTCGCTCACCACTTTCGGCGCTCCCACGAAGCGCGCCAACAACAACGCCGTGTTTGAGGAGTCGTGCGTGCTCGCCGACAACTATCTCTACAACTCCGCCTGGGGTTGGCAGAATGGCAAGCAGCGCAGCTCGAAGGTGGTAGAGTCGTTCGACCCCACCGCCATAATCAACTGGATATGGAAGCCGCAGCGCGGAACCACGGTGAATACAGGCGTGGGATTCCGCAAGTCGTTCTACGCTTCGTCGGCGCTCAACTGGTACAATGCCGCCGATCCGCGTCCCGACTACTACCGATATCTGCCGTCATACTACGACGACGAGAACACAAAGGCCTTCTACACCGACCTTTGGCAGAACAATGAGGACTTCCGCCAAATCGACTGGGACAAGCTCTACTACACCAACTACCTGAACAATGTTGAGGCTGAGCAGACGGGTGTCTCGAAGGGCGCTACCTATATCTTGGAGAACCGTCACAGCAATCAGCTGAACCTGCAATTCAACTCCACGGTGAACGCTATGCTCACCGACAAAATCAAGCTCCAGGCCGGTATCGGAGCCAACTATACTCAGGCTTCATACTACAAGACTATCAAGGACCTTCTCGGCGGCAGCTATTGGACGGATATCGACCAGTTTGCCGAGCGTGATTATCCCGATAATCCATTGTTGCTCCAGAACGACCTCAACAACCCGAGCCGCCGTGTGGGCGAGGGCGACCGTTTCGGCTACGACTACAATGTGAACTCCTACAGCGTGAATGCTTGGGTGCAGAATGTGATCAACCTGCGCCACTGGGATTTCAACTATGGACTGAAAATAAGCTACACTCAATTCCAGCGCGACGGAAAGATGCGCAATGGTCGTGCGCCCGAGAACTCCTACGGTAAGGGCGAGACTCACCGTTTCGACAATGGCGCGGTGAAGGTGGGCGCTACTTATAAAATCGACGGACGCAACAGCTTCGTGTTCCACGGAGCATACGGCACCATGGCTCCTATCTTCGATCAGGCCTACGTGTCGCCGCGCATTAAGGACGACGTTATCACCGGTTTGAAGAGCGGTCGCATTCTTTCGGGCGACATCAGCTATGTGTTCAACTATCGCCGCGTGAAAGGTAGCATTACCGGTTTCTGGACCAACATGTACGACATGACCGAGCGCACCTCGTTCTACGACGACCAATACTCCACGTTCATGAACTATGTGCTCACCAATGTGAACCGCACCTACAAGGGCGTGGAAGCCGGTGTGGCTGTGAAGGTGCTCCCGTCGGTCACCGTCTCGGCTGCCGGAACCTACGCGCGCTATCAATACAAGAACCGCCCCACGGGCACGCGCAGCTACGAGAATGGCATGGCTCCCGACGTTACTCAGATGGTGTATCTCGAGAACTACTATGTGGGCGGAACTCCCCAACAGGCTTATAACCTGGGCATCGACTGGGCGGCTCCTCACAACTGGTTCTTCAATGTGAACGGCTCATGGATGGGCGACGCCTATGTGTCGCTCTCGCCGATTCGCCACGAGGCCATGCCCGAGTTGTGGACAATTTGCAGCTCTGAGGAGGAGATGAATGCGAAAATCGACGAAATAACCCGTCAGGAGAAGCTGAACGATGCTTTCGTGCTCAATGCGAGCATCGGCAAGGTGGTCTATGTGAACCGGAAGGTGTCGCTTAACTTCAACCTCAATGTCAACAACATTCTCAACAACCGCAAGATTCAGACCGGCGGCTATCAGCAAGGACGTTTCGACTACACCAACTATACCACAACCAAATTCCCCAACAAATACTACTACGCCCAAGGCATAAAGGTGTATTTCAACGTGGGAGTGAGATTCTAAATTTTTTTCAAAACGAATAAAAAACAACAAATAACTAATATAACGAATATGAGACATTTTAAGCTATATCTCAATCTTTTGCTGCTTATGGCAATCGGAATGGCGACAAGCTGCTCCGATGATTTCGACCGTCCACCGATGGTGGTTCCCTCATCTCCTCACCTTGAGAAAGTGAATACTACCATCCTTGAGCTGAAGGAAAAATACTGGAGAGAGGACAAGAACTATATCGATACAATCAAGCTGACCGAGGCCGGCGACAGCATGGTGATCAAGGGCCGCGTGGTGAGCTCCGACGCTGCGGGCAATATCTACAAGAACCTCGTGATTCAAGACGAGACTGCTGCAATCACCATCTCAATCAATGGCAACAGCCTCTACACCACCTATCGCATCGGTCAGGAAATCGTGCTGCCTGTGACCGACTTGTTCATTGGAAAGTACAACACTTTGCAGCAGCTCGGCTATCCCGACTACAGCGATACCTATGGCTGGCAGGCTACTTTCTTGCCGCTCGCCATCTTCCAGTCGCGCGTGGAGCTTAACGGACTTCCCGACGTGTCGAAGGTCGACACCCTCACGGTGAAGATGTCGGAACTCCCGTCGACCCCCGACGGATTGCGCCGCATGCAGAGCCGCCTCGTGCGCTTCGACGACGTTGCATTCGTGGAGGCCGATGGCAAGACTACTTTCTCGGAGTCGGATGCCTCGACAAGCCGCAACCTGAAGGATGAGGAGGGCAACACTATCGTGGTGCGCAACAGCAACTATGCCAACTTCAAGAGCGACATTCTGCCGCTTGGCACCGGTAGCGTAGTGGGTATTCTCAGCTATTACAGCGGCGCTTGGCAGCTCTTGCTCCGCGACGTCGACGACTGCATTGGTTTCGACACCACTATCAAGGGTAGCAAGGCCGATCCTTACACCGTGGCTGAGGCTATTGAGAAGCAGGGCGCTGAGAAGACTGCTTGGGTGAGCGGATACATAGTGGGTGCCGTGGCGCCCGAGGTGACTGAGGTGAAGTCGAACGACGACATCGAGTTCACTGCTCCTACCGTGCTCGACAACACCCTCGTGATTGCCGAATCGGCCGACGTGAAGGATTTCACCAAGTGTATAGTATTCGAATTGCCGCAGGGATCGCAGTTGCGTGCGGCTGCCAACCTCAAGGACGAGGCTCATAAGGATCTCCTCGGAACCAAGATTACCTTGAAGGGTAAGTTGGCAGCCTATATGGGCACTTACGGCCTGACCGGCAATAGCGGTGGCTACGATGAGTTCTTCCTCGGCGAGGGCGGCGGCTCTGTCGAGGCTCAAGGTGACGGTACGGAGGCCAATCCCTACAATGTGGCTGGTGTAATCGATTATATCAATACTCTCGGTGCCGACACCGAATCGGATAAGGCTGTGTATGTTAAGGGTATAGTTTCAACCAATTCTACCACCGAGTCCACTATCACTCAATATGGAAATATGACGTTCGACATCGTCGACGTTGCCGGTGGCGATAAGTCATTCAAGGCATTCCAAGTTTATGGCCCGGGTAGCAAGAAGTTTACTTCTGTCGACCAAATCAAGGTTGGCGACCAAGTGGTTATTTATGGTAAAGTCGTGAACTACAAGGGCAATACTCCCGAAACCGTAGGTAAGGGACAGGCATACGTGGTGTCAATCAACGGAAATGGCGGTAGCGACCAACCCGGTGGTAGCGACCAACCCGGCGGCGAGGCTACCGGCGATGGAACTGAGGCTAACCCGTTCAATAGCGTTGCTGCCAAGGCTTATGCAATGTCGCTTGGCGACAATGAAAAATCGGCGAACGATGTGTATATTAAAGGTAAGGTCGTTTCGGTGAAAGAGCAGTTTGGCACACAATATGGCAATGCCACATTCTATATTGCCGACGATGTTAACGCTTCGAGCTCCGACCAATTCTACATCTACCGCTGTCTGTACCTCAACAACGTGAAGTACACCGAGGGCACACTGCTTGCCGTGGGTGATGATGTGGTAGTTTGTGGAAAAGTCACTAAATATGTCAGCGATTATGGCACAACCCCCGAAACCTCGCAGGGCGAGGCTTGGCTCGTGTCGCTTACGAGCAATGGCGGTGGTGACCAACCCGGCGGTGGCGATGAGCCGGGCGGAGGCGAAATCGGCGAAAACGCATTGCAGGTAGTGTTCTCTTCATTGGGCCTTTCAAATGGTGTGGCTCTGAGCACCGTGACTCTCACCGACGGCACTACACTCACTTTCGATGCCGGTGGAAACCAGAATGGACCGAAATATTACGATAACGGCACCAACGTGCGTATGTATCCCAAGAACTCCGTGAAAGTCACTTCGTCGAAGAAAATCGAGTCGATTATTCTGAATTGCGATGAGTATCAAGGCACGATATGCAATGCAAGCGGTGACATATCGGCTGCTCCGGGCACGGTGAATGTGAACAGCAAGGTAGTCACAGTGAGTGGTATCAATGCTACCGAGACCACCATCACCGACACATCGACTACCACGGGCGCTGCGAGCCAGATTCGCATGATATCGATGATTATCAACTACGCTGAGTAATCCTCACGCTTTTTTTGACACAAGCATAATAAAGCCTCCGGACAACCCGGAGGCTTTATTGCCATATATATAACCAATCAGAATTATTATATATCAGAAATTGACGTTCACGCCACCCATGACCGTAGCCTTAGACCACATGGCATATCCCACCGTGACATTCAGCAGCGAGTGTAAATTTGTATTTTGAAAATTATTAGATAAATTCATGTAAACTATTTGGTATTTGCATTTAATTGCTTTACATTTGTGAAAACGAACATTTATGAGTACGGTAAACGCCTTGTTTCATATAGTCATCAGTACAAAATACAGAAAAATGACTCTAACGTCGGTATATCGCAAGGATTTATATCGATATATGTGGTCGGTTATCGAGGAGATGCATTGTAAATTGCTGAGAATAGGTGGAATTGAGAATCATGTGCATATATTTGTGGATCTATCAAGCAGTGTGTCGCTTGCTGATTTTGTAAAACGACTGAAACAGCAGAGTAGCGTTTGGGCAAAGCGGAAATTTATTTTATTTGAGGGTTGGGGCAAGGAATATGCCGCCTTTTCGTGTTCAAATAGCGACAAGGACAGGATAATAGAATATATTAAAACACAGGAGGAACATCATCGAGTTTTATCGTTTGAGGAAGAATTAAGCCGCGTTTTCTCGTCATACGGAGTTGAATTTCACGAAGAATGGTGGAATTGATGCGTTTAGGTAGAATGATTGTGATATAATTTATGCCTATTTATTACGGAATAATTATATTGGAA
The DNA here is from genome assembly GCA_051878575.1 of Muribaculaceae bacterium. Classification (GTDB taxonomy): domain Bacteria; phylum Bacteroidota; class Bacteroidia; order Bacteroidales; family Muribaculaceae; genus CALZFJ01. The sequence continues at coordinate 6,650 of JBJEKJ010000041.1, forward strand.
TGATTGTCGCCGGAAATGTGCTACCACAATCGCGTACCTCCGGCACGCTACTCGCTCCGCTCGCCACTTGGTGACGGATATTGGCACGCTGCCGCTCTCCACAGAGGTGGCAGTGGGCGAGCGGAGCGGGCAGTGCAGTGTGACCTTCAGCCACATAGGGCGAGCGGAGCGAGCGGTGCCTCGGAGAGGCACGATTGTGGTTAGCCTCGGGTTGGTAACGTCGAAGATGTTGCCAACCCGGGGGTGACAAAACGCCCACACCTGCAGCGTGTCGTAGATACGCGATTATGGTATCCCCCAAAATGGAAAAATGGTGCGTCGTTGCGATATTTTATGGATGAAAATAGGATACCGTATAATTGTATTATAATTGATTCCGAATGATTGCCGAATTTGATTCCGAATGGTTGTTGCCGGAATTTAATTCCGAAATTGTTGCCGAATGGTTTTCGCCGGAAATGTGCTACCATAATCGCGTATCTACGACACGCTACAGCTTCTTTAATAATCTCTCCCCCCACACAGCCGGCACCTACGGCGCTAACTGTGTGGGGCTAACCACAATCACGTACCTCCGGCACGCTGCTCGCTCCGCTCGCCATGATGGTGGACTGTGGCATTGCTCCACTCGCCACTTGTGACGAATAACTGCAAGTTTATGAAGTATATTGTAGATAAATTATGGGGATTGTTACCATTTTTGCGGTTCTTGAGCGTTATGGCTGCTATGAGAGGCAGTATGAAGTATATTATGACTAGTTTACATAGAGACGGGTTAATAAAAGTAAATAATATTAAATATTTTACGCAAATCTGCAATTTTATTAATAAAAAATTTGATTAAATCAGTGTGTTAGGATAAAAATATTTAATATAACGAATATTGCTTTCAAAATTATTTGGATTTTTCCATTTTTATGCTTTTCTTTGCTGCGGATAATCTTAAAGCCAAGATATTAAAAATCATGACGAAAGAGACCTAATCTAAAAAAATAATATTAAATTAACATAATACGCTGAAAATGAAACTTTTAGTTAACAAAACCGGGAAGATGCTGTTTGTTTTGTCGTTTCTGTTAAGTACGATTACAGCCTTTGCCCAACAAATTATCGTTAAGGGTGTGGTGACTGATGAAAATCACGAGCCCCTTGTTGGAGTGTCGGTTATCGGCGGCAAGAGCAAGGCAGGTGTGGCAACCAATCTCGATGGTGAATACCGCATCACGCTCAATGGTGCTGAGAATCTTAATTTCTCCTATATAGGAATGGAATCCTATTCTGTGAAGGTCAACTCGAGCCGCACGCTCAATGTGGTGATGAAGACCTCGGCCAACTCTCTCGACGACGTGGTAGTGGTGGGATATGGCACACAGAAAAAAGTGAACCTCACCGGATCGGTGCAGAGCGTGGGCAGCGAGGAGATAGTGAGGCGAAGCGTGTCGAATGGCTCCAACGTGCTGCAAGGCGTGGTGCCGGGCCTGACGGCGGTGCAGTCGTCGGGACAGCCGGGAGCCGACCAGTCGTCGATAAAGATTCGCGGACTCGGCTCACTCAACTCCACCACATCGCCTCTTATATTGATCGACGGCGTAGAGGGCGATATGAACCGTATCGATCTGAACTCGGTAGAGTCGATTACCGTGCTTAAGGACGCCGCGTCGGCCTCAATCTATGGCTCGCGAGCTTCCAATGGCGTTATCCTCGTCACCACCAAGCGCGGTGCGCAGGGAAAAATTAAAGTTTCATTCAACGGATATGTGGGCTTCAATAAGGCCACCACGATGCCCGAGCCGACCACGGCAGTGGAGTATATGCAGGCTGTGGACCATGCCCGAGCCAACAATAACCAGGAACCGCTCTACACCAAAGCCATTGAGGCCTATCTCAATGGCGAGGTCGATCAGCTCAACTACTACGACACCGACTGGCGCAGTGAGGTGCTCGACGGCGACGGCGTGGTGCAAAACTACTCGGTCAGCGCAAGTGGTGGCACGGAAAATCTTAGTGTATATGCCTCGGCAGGATATTACAAGCAGAATGGTCTTATCTCAAATAATACTTTCGACCGCACTACATTAAGGCTCAACAGCGACATGAAGGTGAACCGATGGATGAAGCTCGGTGTGGACGTGAGCGTACGCCAGGCCACGGTGACAGCTCCTGTGATGGCCACGCCATCGGAGATTGTCGGAAAGGCCTACACCATGACCCCGATTATGTCGGGAATCAATGCCGACGGCTCGTGGGGCTACGGTATCAACGGAACTAACCCTATTGCCATGTCGCACATGGATGAGTGCGTGAGCCATAGCGTGGCTCCCGAGTATATCGTCACGCCTAAGGTTGTTATTACTCCTTTCAAAGGACTTACTATCGAAGGACGCTACACTTGGAAGCGCAACGATAGTGAAACGGCGGCTTTCGTCCGTCCTTACGAAACCTTCGAGAACGGAGCTTATAAAGGTCCGTTCCCCACTACCGGCTCTTCTCGCTCGGAACAACGCTCAAAGCAGGTATTCAAGCAATATAACTTGATGGGAACCTACGAAAATACTTTTGCAAAGCACTATGTGAAGGCTTTGGTGGGCTTCCAGAGTGAGGAGCTGAATTACAATTACCTCCTTGCCGGACGCAAAAATTTCAATTACGATGGCTATAATGACCTTGTTAACGGTGATGCCACCACTGCTACCAACTCGAGCAGTCGCTATGGCTATGCGATGCTGTCGTATCTTTTCCGCTTGAACTATGCCTTCGACAACCGCTACCTGTTTGAGGTGAACGGACGCTATGATGGCACGTCGCGCTTCAAGCGCGGCAACCGTTGGGGATTCTTCCCCTCGTTCTCGGCAGGATGGCGTATCTCGCAGGAGAGCTTCTGGGAGAATGCCCGCAATGTGATGGACAACTTCAAGCTGCGTGCGTCCTACGGTATTCTCGGTAACCAGTCGATTAGCGGCTACTATCCCTACTCCTCGGCTGTGGGCAGCAATAATGCCTACGGATACTGGTTCGACAAGGAATTCTCGCCGGGTGTGGCACAGACCCAGCTCGCCAACCCCGACATATCGTGGGAGAAGTCGAAGCAATTCGACGTGGGTATCGACTTCGGTTTCCTCAACAGCCGACTCACCGGTACGTTCGACTACTATGTGCGCAAAATCACCGATATGCTTCAGCAATTCCCCGTGCCTATGTTCGTGGGCATGACATCGCCGTGGGAGAATGCCGGCTCCATGCGCAACAACGGTTGGGAGGTGTCGCTCACATGGCGCGACCGTATAGGCGACTTCAACTACTATGTGAAAGCCAACGTTTCCGACGTGAAGAACAAGATTCTCGACCTGTATGGAAAGGAATATGTGGGATCCACCACTATTACCACCGAGGGTGAGCCTTACGGCTCATGGTATGGCTATGTGGCCGACGGATATTTCCAGTCGCGCGAGGAGATTGACAATTCTCCCGTCTATGGCGGAAATCCTGCCAATGTGAAGCCCGGATACATCAAGTATAAGGACATCAGTGGCCCCGACGGCGAGCCCGATGGCAAAATCGACAGTTACGACCGCACAATCATCGGCAACCCTACGCCGCGCTATGAGTTCGGACTGACGCTCGGCGGCGACTGGAAGGGCCTCGACTTCTCGCTGTTCTTCCAGGGCGTGGGCAAGAAGGACGTGTTCTATTCGGGCGCCGGGGCGCGTGCCCTCTGCGGCAACTACACCATCTACAGGTATCAGCTCGACACATGGACCGATGACAACCATGGTGCCAAATATCCGCTGTTGCTCGAGGACCCCACAGGTGCCAACCCCAACAATATGTGTTCTTCCTTCTGGGTCAAGAGCGGAGCCTATCTGCGCCTTAAGAACGTGGTGATAGGCTACACCATACCGTCGAGAATAACCAAGAAAATCGACGTGTCGAAAGTGAGGGTCTATGCCAGCGCCCAGAACCTTTTCACGCTGAAGGACAATTTCTATCAAGGATTCGACCCCGAAACCGCTGTCAGCTCAGGCTCAAGCTGCTATCCTGTGAACAAGACCTTCCTTTTTGGAGTAAATGTTGAATTTTAATCTATAATACGACGATGAGAAAGATATTTAATATATGTGCAGCAATTGCCTTTGCAGCATCGCTTGTGAGCTGCGAGGATTTCCTCGACAAGAAGAATCCGGCCTACGACAGCGAGGGCTTCTTCAAGCAGGAGGCCGGACTTAAAGAGGGCGTTACGGGCGTCTACAATCTGCTCTATTTCGACCAGAACTGGAAGGTGCCCGCATGTATCGTGCTCGACCACTACACTGCCTATGGCCTTGAGCAGAACCAGAACAACTCAATAGGCGCCGGTGGAGGCTTGAACCCCGACCAGAGCTATGTGCAGTCGTTTTGGAAAGGCGAGTATGCCATTATAGCTCGTGCCAACTCGGTGATTTCGGGAGCTGAGGAGGCTGTCGCCGATATGTCGTCGGAGGCAAAGCAGTATTATGCCGAGGCGCGCGTGATTCGTGCCTACGCCTACTATAACCTGATGTCGGCTTTCGGCGACGTGCCGTTGTTCACCGCTCCGGTGACTATCGACCAGTACGAAGCCGGACGCACCGACAAGGGTGTGATAACCGACTGGATTATCGCCGAGCTGAAGGAAATCGGCGAGTCGGAGGCATTGCCATGGACTGCCACCGAGCGCGGACGCGTTGACCGCTCGGTAGTCTACGGCCTCATGGCACGCGTGGCTCTGTTTGCCGGCAGTTTCAATGTGAACGGCGATGCCGAGAAATACTTCCGCACAGCCGCCGACGCCGCGTCGCAGGTTATCGGAAAGCGCGACCTGGCTCAGAAATTCGGCGATTTGTTCAATATTGAGGGACAGAAGAAGGCCGACGTGCGAAATGAGATGCTGTGGGAGCTAATGTACTCCGATGCCGGCACAAAGCGCCAGCACACCGTGGGCTACGGACACTCCTCGCGCAACTATGGCTCGTCGGTGCGATTCCCGAGCAGCCTTATAGTCGACACCTACGAGTGCAAGGACGGCAAGCGAATCGACGAGTCGCCGCTCTACGACCCGCATCATCCCACGCTCAACCGCGACCCGCGTTTCAAGGAGACTTTGGCCGGTCATGGCGACACTGTGAACTATACCAATACCGACAGCAGCAACCCACTGAAATTGATTCTTAATATTTACGACGCAAAAACACGTTTTTATCCACGCCGCAATGCCTGGTACTCGGCGCCAAACGTCG
>JBJEKJ010000042.1:0-44763 GCA_051878575.1 Muribaculaceae bacterium
GTCTACCCGACTTAATCAACGAAGGTAATCTTGGCTTGATTAAAGCTGCCCAGAAGTTTGACGAGACACGCGGATTCAAATTTATCTCCTATGCAGTGTGGTGGATTCGTCAATCTATTCTTCAAGCACTTGCAGAGCAATCGCGTATTGTACGCCTACCACTCAACCAGGTTGGCTCGCTGAACAAAATCAGCAAGGCATTGTCGAAATTCGAGCAGGAAAACGAGCGCAGGCCCTCACCCGAGGAACTTGCAAAACAGCTCGACATTCCTGTCGACAAGATTTCCGACACGCTTAAAGTCTCGGGCCGACACATCTCGGTCGACGCCCCGTTTGTAGAGGGCGAGGACAACAGCCTGCTTGATGTGCTAACCAATGACGACTCGCCAATGGCCGATTCATCGCTTAACCAGGAATCGCTCTCGAAAGAGGTCGACCGCGCGCTGAACCAACTTCATGAGCGCGAGCGCGACATCCTGAAAATGTTCTTCGGCATTGGATGTCAGGAAATGACACTTGAGGAGATAGGAGCGAAATTCGACCTTACACGCGAGCGTGTACGCCAGATAAAGGAGAAAGCGATTCGCAGGCTTAAAGGACAGAAAAGCCGACTATTGAAATCATATCTTGGCGATTGATACTACCAAGGTTATTAATGTATTACGGTCACTCATTACGACAATGAGCGGCCGTTTTTTAATAATCACTATGTAAATCCGGATTTTTGTATTAATTTAGCTGTGTCAATTCAATTCTCACTATGAAACGATTAGGTATAGCCATCATTATAGTATTGCTTGCCTCCGTATGCTTCTCAGCCGAGGCGCGCAAAGTCAAGGAGAAGAAACCTACACCGCCAAGTCTTTTCATGAGGCACTTTGCATGGGGCGTGGACGTAGGCTCCTCAATCGACGTATCGGGCAATGACTTGTCGTCGATCGACATTTCGGCATATTTCGGTTACAAGAACTCTATTATACGCACTCTTGGAGCCGGGGTTGACATCCGCAACTCTTTAGGCAACAGCCACACGATGATTCCCGTGTATGCGATGATTCGCACCGATTTCTCCACCACACCGTCGCTGTGCTTTCTCGAGTCGAGAATAGGACACTCGTTCAATACACTGAATGCCACCACCGAAGAGAACGGGCTGTTCTTTTCGTTTGGTGTGGGATTCAACCTGTTCACATCTTCGACAGTAAAGTCGCACATTGTGCTGTGCTATACATATAATGAGCTGAACCCCGACAATCTGCTCGAGTACACGCGTTTCAAGCACAATTTAAGCGCAATGTCGATAAGGATTGGCGTTAACTTCTGATTTTTGTGGCAAAAACTACCAAAACAGTAAGCAAAATCAGGGTAAACCGATATAAATTATCACTAATAGTGCATTTTTTATTACATTTCATTTGTTTTGTCGACTAAAAGCATTACCTTTGCAATAGTTTATTAGCCTTTCTTCACATTGTATGAGAAAGGCTGTTTTTTTAAGCGAGTCGTTGTCGCAAGTGGCATTGACCGATGTCACTTATGAGATATAGGCCGCACATAACAGATAAATGATAAAATGACATGAGCAATCGACTTTACATTTTCGACACCACGCTTCGCGATGGCGAGCAAGTACCGGGCTGTCAGTTGAACACAGTAGAGAAAATTCAGGTAGCCAGAGCCTTGGAGAGTCTTGGTGTCGACGTCATCGAGGCCGGATTCCCGGTGTCGAGTCCGGGTGACTTCAACTCGGTGGTTGAGATTTCAAAAGCAGTAACATGGCCCACGATTTGCGCCCTCACGCGAGCCGTGGAGAAGGACATAGAAGTAGCTGCCGAAGCTCTGAAATACGCCAAGCGAGGAAGGATACATACCGGTATAGGCACATCCGACTACCATATAAAATATAAGTTCAATTCCACGCGCGAGGAGATTATAGAGCGAGCCGTGGCAGCCGTGGCCTATGCTAAGAAGTTTGTGGAAGACGTCCAATTCTATGCCGAGGATGCCGGGCGAACCGACAATGAGTATCTTGCCCGTGTTATCGAGGCGGTTATCAAGGCCGGAGCCACTGTGGTGAATATACCCGACACCACCGGATATTGCCTCCCTGCCGAGTTTGGGGAAAAAATCAAGTATCTTGTCGACCATGTCGATGGCATCGACAAAGTGACAATTGCCACACACTGCCACAACGACCTCGGAATGGCCACTGCCAACACCATAGAGGGAATCTTGAACGGAGCACGTCAGGCCGAGGTGACAATCAACGGTATCGGCGAGCGCGCCGGCAACACCTCGCTTGAGGAGGTGGCAATGATATTCAAGAGCCACAAGGATCTGGGCATAGTCACCAACATAAATACCCCAAAAATCTACAACACAAGCCGCATGGTATCGAGCCTGATGAATATGCCCGTACAGCCAAACAAGGCAATCGTTGGGCGCAATGCCTTCGCACACTCGTCGGGGATACATCAGGATGGCGTGCTTAAGAACCGCGAGAGCTACGAGATTATCGACCCTAAAGACATTGGGCTCGACGAGAACTCAATCGTGCTCACAGCTCGAAGCGGACGCGCGGCATTGAAACACCGCCTGCACGTTTTGGGTATTGAGTTGGATAAGGAGGCACTTGACAAGGCATACGAGGCATTCCTGCGGCTTGCCGACCGCAAGAAGGACATCAACGATGATGACATCATGATGCTCGTGGGCAAGCACATCAACAAGGACGCCCGCATCAAGCTCGACTATCTGCAAGTGACGTCGGGCGTCGGGCTTCAGTCGGTGGCAAGCGTGAGACTCGACATCGCATCCGAGAAATTCGAGGCTTGTGCATCGGGCAACGGTCCGGTGGATGCCGCCATATCGGCTATAAAGCAGATTATTCATCGCCAGATGGTGGTGAAGGAGTTCCTTATCCAAGCTATAACAAAGGGAAGCAACGATGTGGGCAAGGTGCACATGACTGTGGAATACGACGGCAACTCCTACTATGGATTCTCGGCCAACACCGACATCGTTGCAGCTTCGGCCGAGGCATTCCTTAATGCCATAAACAAATTCGTTCATTAACACAATATCAAGAATAAAATGAATACATTATTTGACAAGATATGGGACGCTCACGTCGTTAACCGCATTCCCGACGGGCCTACACAGCTTTACATCGATCGCCACTATTGCCACGAAGTGACAAGTCCGCAGGCATTCAACGGGCTGCGTGAGCGAGGCATCAAGGTTTTCCGTCCGGAAAAGACATTTTGCTCGCCCGATCACAATATACCCACACTCAACCAGGACCGACCGATTGCCGACCCGGTATCAAGGAACCAAGTTGAGACGCTCACCCGAAATGCAAACGAATTCGGACTGACACTTTTCGGGCTCGGACATCCAAAGAATGGCATAATCCATGTAATCGGTCCGGAAAACGGACTGACGCTTCCGGGCTACACCATCGTGTGCGGCGACAGCCACACCTCCACACACGGAGCTTTCGGTGCTGTGGCTTTCGGTATCGGCACAAGCGAGGTGGAGATGGTGCTTGCATCGCAGTGCATACTACAACCCAAGCCGAAAACAATGCGCATAACCATCAATGGCACACTGCGCGAGGCCGTCACAGCCAAGGATATGGCGCTCTACATCATTGCCAAGATGACTACCGGAGGCGCGACCGGCTATTTCGTGGAATATGCAGGCGAGGCAATCAGGGCACTCTCAATGGAGGAGCGGATGACGGTGTGCAACCTAAGCATCGAGATGGGTGCGCGAGGAGGAATGATAGCCCCCGACGAGACAACGTTCAGCTATATCAAAGGTCGCGAATACGCTCCGCAAGGTGAGGAATGGGAGAAGGCAATAGCTTACTGGCAAACACTGCATAGCGACGATGACGCTGTTTTCGACAAGCAGATAACTTTCGATGCCGCCGACATTGAGCCACGTATAACCTATGGCACAAATCCTGGCATGGGAATAGGCATCAACGACAATATTCCGTACATCGACGATATCGACGAAGCCGGGAAAATATCATTCGGCAAGTCGCTCGAATATATGGGATTCAAGCCGGGCCAAAGCCTTTTAGGCCATCCTATCGATTATGTGTTCTTGGGCAGTTGCACCAATGGCCGAATAGAGGATTTCAGGGCATTTGCCAACTTTGTGAAGGGTAAACGCAAGGCCGACAATGTGGTTGCATGGCTCGTACCCGGCTCATGGAAAGTCGATGCACAAATACGCGAGGAAGGGCTCGACTTGATTCTATCTGACGCTGGATTTGAGATACGTCAGCCCGGATGCTCGGCATGCCTTGCAATGAACGACGACAAGGTGCCCGCCGGAAAATATGCGGTGTCTACTTCCAACCGCAATTTCGAGGGACGTCAAGGCCCCGGAGCAAGAACAATTCTTGCCGGTCCGCTCGTAGCAGCGGCAGCGGCAATAACCGGAAAAATCACCGACCCACGAACCATTAGATGAAAGGAGAACAATGATTATGAAAGATAAATTCAGCACTCTTACCTCCACCTGCGTTCCGCTGCCGATGGAGAATATCGATACCGACCAGATTATCCCGGCGCGTTTTCTCAAAGCGACATCCAGAAAGGGATTTGGCGACAATCTTTTCCGCGACTGGCGCTACGACAGCGACGGCAACCCCATAAAGTCGTTCGTTCTGAACGATCCTACCTATTCGGGCTCGGTGCTCGTAGCCGGAAAGAATTTCGGCTCGGGCTCAAGCCGCGAGCATGCGGCATGGGCGGTTGCCGGCTATGGATTCAAGGTTGTGGTATCGAGTTTCTTCGCCGATATTTTCAAGAACAACGCATTAAACAACTGTGTACTGCCTGTGGTGGTGAGCGAGGGATTCTTGGCATCTTTATTCAAGTCGATCGACTCTAATCCGATGACTACAGTGACCATCGACCTCGAGGCTCAGACTATCACCAACAATGCCACGACAGAGACGGAGCATTTTGACATCAATGCCTACAAGAAGGGATGCCTGCTCAACGGGTTCGACGACATTGACTTCCTTCTGAGCAAAAAAGACGATATCGAGGCATGGGAGAGGCAAAAATGAGCTCGGATCACGCATTGAGCCGACAAATCGAAATTCTCGACACTACACTGCGCGATGGCGAACAGACTTCGGGAGTGAGTTTCTCGCCTTCGGAGAAGTTGAGCATTGCCCGACTTATCCTCAATGAGCTGAGGGTGCCGAGAATCGAGGTAGCTTCGGCTCGTGTATCTTCAGGCGAATTCAACTCAGTATCGAAGATTTGCTCTTGGGCCAAACGCACCAACCAACTCAGCAAAATCGAAATCCTTGGATTCGTCGACGACGGAATATCCATCAATTGGATAAAAAGCGTGGGCGGCAAGGTGATGAACCTGCTCGGCAAAGGCTCGGAGAAACACTGCCGGCTGCAACTTGGGAAAACTCCCGAGGAGCATATTGCCGACATTAAGGCCAATGTGCTGCAAGCCACTGCCGAAGGATTAACCGTGAACCTATATCTCGAGGACTGGTCAAATGGTATCATCAGCTCACCGCAATACGTCTACAACCTTATGGACGAATTGGTGAAGCTGCCTGTAAAGCGTTTCATGCTTCCCGATACGCTTGGAATTATGAACCCGAATCAGGTGTATGAATACTGCAAGCGTATGGTCGGCCGCTATCCTGAGGCTCATTTCGATTTTCACGCACATAACGACTACGATCTGGCGACGTCAAATTCGTTTGCTGCCGGGTTGGTGGGCGTAAAAGGCCTGCACTGCACCATCAACGGACTTGGCGAGCGTGCCGGCAACGCACCGCTGTCGAGCGTGATAGCCGTGGTCCACGACATGCTGCACAAGTCTACCGGAGTCGATGAGCGGAAAATCAACCGCGTGAGCCACATCGTGGAGTCATACTCGGGAATAATCGTACCTGCCAACAAACCGATTATCGGCGATAGCGTGTTCACCCAGTGTGCCGGAGTGCATGCCGACGGCGACAACAAAAGCAATCTCTACTACAACGACTTGCTGCCCGAGCGATTCGGGCGTGAGCGCGTGTATGCCCTCGGCAAGACATCGGGCAAGGCCAACATAAAGAAAAATCTTGAGAATATTGGCGTCGAGCTCAACGAGGAGGAGATAAAAATGGTCACGCAGCGCGTGATTGAGCTCGGCGACAAGAAGGAGATAGTGACACCCGACGACTTGCCATATATTGTCGCCGACGTGCTGAAGCACGACATCAAGCAGAACAAAGTGCGAATTATCAATTATGCCCTGAGCCTGTCGCAGGGACTGCGCCCAACCGCGACCATCAAACTCGACGTCGATGGCAAGGAATTCCAACAGAGCGCCGCAGGCGACGGACAGTTTGACGCATTCGTGCGGGCTGTCAAAAAAATCTACAAGGAGAACCTAAACCGCCACTTCCCGATGCTCACCAACTACATCGTGAACATTCCTCCCGGAGGCCGTACCGACGCTCTCGTGCACACCACAATATCGTGGGAATACAACGGACATCAGTTCAAGACTCGCGGACTCGATGCCGACCAGATAGAGGCTGCCATACAGGCGACGCTGAAAATGCTTAACATTATTGAGAACATTTAACTGAACATTTTAAATATATGAATTTCAAAATTGCTGTACTTGCCGGCGACGGCATCGGGCCCGAAATCTCACGACAGGGAGTCGACGTAATGACTGCCGTATGCGAGAAGTTCGGCCATAATGTGAACTATGATTATGCGATTTGTGGCGCCGACGCCATCGACAAGGTGGGCGACCCATTCCCCGAGGAGACATTCCAAATCTGCAAGAATGCCGATGCGGTGCTTTTCTCAGCAGTAGGCGACCCTAAATTCGACAATAACCCCACGGCGAAAGTGCGGCCCGAACAAGGATTGCTCGCCATGCGCAAGAAGTTGGGGCTTTTTGCAAACATTCGCCCCGTGCAGACGTTCAAGTGCCTGCTGCACAAGTCGCCATTACGAGCCGACCTTGTCGATGGAGCCGATTTCCTATGCATACGCGAGCTTACCGGTGGAATGTACTTCGGCGAAAAATATCAAGACAACGACAAAGCATTCGACACCAATATGTACACTCGCCCCGAGATTGAGCGCATTCTTAAGGTAGGATTCGAATATGCCATGAAGCGCCGAAAGCATCTTACCGTGGTCGATAAGGCCAATGTGCTTGCTTCAAGCCGCTTATGGCGACAGATAGCACAGGAGATGGCTCCGCTATATCCCGAGGTGAGCACCGACTATATGTATGTCGACAACGCAGCAATGCGCATGATTCAGGATCCTCGCTTCTTCGACGTGATGGTGACTGAGAACACTTTTGGCGACATCCTCACCGATGAAGGCTCATGCATCAGCGGCTCAATGGGGTTGCTCCCTTCGGCATCGACAGGCGAGAGCACTCCTGTATTTGAGCCGATTCACGGCTCATGGCCTCAGGCTAAGGGACTTAACATAGCCAACCCTCTTGCTCAGATACTGTCGGTGGCCATGCTATTCGAGTATTTCAACCTGAAAGAGGAAGGTGCGCTTATACGCAAGGCTGTCGACGCATCGCTCGACGCCAACGTGCGCACCCCTGAGATTCAAGTTGAGGGGGGCGAGAAATATGGCACTAAGGAAGTCGGCGCATGGATTGTCGACTATATCACTAAGGCATAATTCGGCGTCACACATATAAAACAACAAGGTGCAATGTCGAAGTCTCCAATCGAGACCATGACATTGCACCTGTTTTTACTTATATCTATTTACTTTGACATCAGCTCGGCTATATTGTAAATTATCGCTCCAATGCCAACTATATAGACAGATCCAAACACGATACTATAAAATACAAACAGAGCCATACGCTTGATCGACTTCACGATACTATCCGGAAAGACCTTATACAATGATATTCCGCCCAACAGCACAGTGTAATATTCAGGCACAGATATGCTATCATCTCCCATTACCCATATTATGGGCAATAATATAATATCGGATATGTAGAGCAAGCAAAGGAAGAATACTCCCGCAAACATATATTCCACCCAATTATGACGTCCTGCACCTGCCTTACGATAGGCAAGGCGAACCGCAAACAGAATTGGGATGATAAGTATGAGCGACGTGATAGTCTGATTGTCGATTAGAAAACTCACGATAGCTGCCACGGATTGAACCAATTCCGACTGCGTGGCAATAAAATCCATATCAAGAACCGGTAAAATACCGCACCACTTGCTGAAAAGCAGATCATAGAACACAAGCAGCACAAGCATCAAAAACGGCGGAGTGTAGCGCACACGTTTTCCTGCGACAAACTCACCCACGACCTTCCAGGGACGGCAGATAAGATTGCCGATAGTGCTGAAAAACGTACTGTTCACTCTTAGCAGCCCCGACGAGCAGTACACAGCCAGATTCTTCGCCGTGAGCCGACCTACCGCTGTCGACTGTCCGCAGTTCGGGCAATATTTTCCATCACACTCGGTGCCACAATTCAGGCACACCACTCTACTATATTTTCTGTCGCATTTCTCCTCCATCTACTGATGCTATTTTTATGCAAAGTTACGCAACTATTCGGTTTCTTGCAAAAAAATGTCCGTAACTCCACGTTTTATGTGGGCTACGGACATTTTACCTATACGTTCCACTTGCAGCGATATGAATCACTTCACGATTCACTGCTGCATGTGGCATTCAAAATCATCAGATGATACCTTGTGCCATCATGGCATTTGCCACTTTCATGAAACCTGCAATGTTGGCTCCCTTCATATAGTTGATGTAGCCATCGGGCTCTGTGCCATATTTCACACACTGAGTGTGAATATCGTTCATGATACCATGCAGCTTCTCGTCGACCTCAGCCTCGCTCCACGACAGGTGCATTGCATTCTGGCTCATCTCCAAGCCTGATGTTGCCACTCCGCCGGCGTTCACAGCCTTGCCCGGGCCATACATTATCTTATTCTCAATGAATGTGTCGATAGCCTCGGGGGTACAACCCATATTTGATACCTCACCTACGCAAAGCACTCCATTCTTCACAAGATTGTCGGCATCCTCCTTGCCCACCTCATTCTGAGTTGCGCAAGGCATTGCGATGTCCACCTTTACCTCCCACGGACGGCGGCCGGGATAGAACGTAGCACCGGGGAATTTCTCCACGTATGGCTCAACGATGTCCTCACCGCTCGCACGGAGCTGAAGCATATAGTCGATTTTCTCGCCCGATATGCCATCGGGGTCATATACATATCCGTCGGGGCCGGAGATAGTCACCACCTTAGCGCCGAGCTGAGTTGCCTTTGTGGCAGCTCCCCAAGCCACATTGCCGAATCCGGATATGGCGACTGTCTTGCCTGCGAAGTCCTCACCTTTGGTCTTAAGCATGTTGCGCACAAAATAGCATGCTCCGAAACCGGTAGCCTCCGGACGTATCTTTGAACCACCAAACTCCAAGCCCTTGCCTGTGAAAGTGCCTGTGTGCTCCTGAGCGAGCTTCTTGTACATGCCAAACATATATCCAACCTCACGGCCACCTACACCGATGTCACCAGCCGGTACATCGCGATCGGGACCGAGATTGCGCCAAAGCTCAAGAATGAATGCCTGGCAGAAACGCATAATCTCTCCGTCGCTCTTGCCGCGCGGGCTGAAATCAGAACCGCCCTTGCCACCGCCCATAGGCAATGTGGTAAGCGCATTCTTGAAGGTCTGCTCAAATCCTAAGAACTTCAATATCGACAGGTTTACCGAAGCGTGAAAGCGGATACCTCCCTTATACGGACCAATGGCATTATTGAATTGGACGCGATAGCCTATATTAGTCTGCACCTCACCCTTGTCGTCGACCCAAGCCACACGGAAAGTGAATATACGATCGGGCTCGACCATACGCTCAATAATCTTGGCTTTCTCAAATTCCGGGTGTTCGTTGTAAACATCCTTTACCGACAACAATACTTCTCTGACGGCTTGCAAATACTCTTTTTCACCAGGATGCTTAGCTTCGAGGTTTGATAAAATTTCATTTACATTCATAATATTAATATTTAATGGTATTTTGTTGTTCTACAATTTTGTTTGCTTTGTCCAAAATATGTTTCTTTTGGCACTTATTCATTGCGCCGACACAAAAGTAATGCAAATTTCGATTCATTGTGCACATATCAACCATTTTTTATCATAATTTATTTATTTCACACATTGATATTGTCGAATTGCTACCAAATTAACTATAATTAACCCTAAATTATGGTTCATTATTCAAATATCGGCCACCAAACCCCATTATTTACGACAAATATCCAAAATTTAACAGCAAATACGTAATAACAATTGCACTCCTTTTCACAAAATTAGGCCAAACACTTTGTCAACTCATTATTTTTTTGCAATTTTGCAAATTGAAATTCATAAACAAATATAAATATGGAATTAACCGCAAGTCAATTGGCGGCACTCGTGAGAGGTAAAGTTGATGGCGACGAAAACGTCAGAATCAACAATTTCGCAAAAATAGAGGAAGCGACAGAGGGATGCCTTACATTCTTGGCCAACCCTAAATATACACATTTCATTTATTCTACGAAAGCATCGGCAATACTTGTAAGAACCGATTTCGTGCCTGAGCAGCCTATTGGGGCTACGCTGATTCGCGTGGACGACCCCTACTCCACTCTTGCCGAATTGCTCAACTTCGTGAGCAGCCAATCGGGAGAGAAATGCGGCGTAGAGCAGCCTGTTTTTGTGAGCGACGGCGTGGAACTTCCCTCCGACATCTACCTCGGGGCTTTTGCCTACATCGGCAAAAACGTTAAGATAGGAAAGCATGCAAGAATCTATCCACAGTGTTACTTAGGCGATAACGTGGAACTTGGCGACAATGTGATTCTGTATCCTGGCGTGAAGGTTTACCACGGTTGCAAAATCGGCAATAATTGCATTCTCCATGCCGGCGTGGTGATTGGAGGCGACGGATTTGGCTTCGCACCTACAAGCAACGGATATGAGAAAATCGCACAAATAGGAAATGTGATAATCGAGGACAATGTGGAAGTGGGGGCCAATACCACCATCGACCGTGCCACGATGGGCAGCACTCGAATATGCCGTGGCGTGAAACTCGACAACCTTATTCAAGTAGCCCACAATGTGGAGATAGGCGAGCACACTGTGATTGCGGCACAAACCGGCATCGCAGGATCCACCAAAATCGGCAGCCAAAACATGATTGGCGGCCAAGTGGGTTTCGCCGGCCACATAACAGTAGGGAATGGCAACCAGATAGGTGCTCAGTCGGGCATTCCAAACAATGTGAACGACGGAAATGTACTGATGGGCTATCCTGCCGTTCCGGCAAAGGACTTTGCCCGCCAGACGGTGTACGTAAAGAAATTGGCATCGCTCTACAAAGAGGTAAATGAGCTAAGGAAGAAATTAGACCAAATAGAAAAATAAAACATAAAAATATAGAACAATGAAACAACGTACATTAAAAAGTGCATTTACCGTATCAGGAAAAGGCCTGCACACCGGCATAAATATTGAGGCTTCCTTTAACCCTGCACCCGACAATTTTGGAATAAAGTTTGAGAGAGTCGACCTTGAGGGAAATCCCACTATCGACGCCCTTGCCGAAAATGTAGTAGAGACTCAGCGAGGCACCGTAATAGCACACGGCGAGGCTCGCGTGAGCACAGTGGAGCATGCGCTCGCCTCACTCTATGCCGCCGGCATCGACAACTGTCTTATTAAGGTCAACGCTCCCGAGCTCCCGATTCTCGACGGAAGCGCAATAGAATATGCGAATAAAATCGAGGAGGTAGGATATGAGGAGCAGAAATCGGAGAAGAACTACTATGTCGTGAAGCAAAAGATAGAGATAGTGGATGAAAACACCGGCTCCTCGTTCACCATTCTTCCCGACGACGAATTCAGCATCGACACCATGGTGGAATTCAACTCGCCGATACTTCCCAACCAATTTGCGTCGCTCAGCGACCTTAGCCGTTTCAAGGATGATATTGCAAGCTCACGCACATTCGTCTTCGTAAAAGAGATTCTTCCACTTGTGTCCAATAATCTTATCAAAGGCGGCGACTTGCAGAATGCTATCGTCATCTACGACTCGCCACTCGCACAGGAGGAGCTCGACAAGATAGCCGATGCCATGGGCCAACCTCACAAGAGCGTGGACAGACTCGGCTACATCAACGATGAGCCGCTGCACTTCGACAATGAGCCGGCACGCCACAAATTGCTCGACGTGCTTGGCGACATCTCATTAATCGGACGACCAATCAAGGGACATGTGATAGCAATACGCCCGGGGCACACGATAAACACTACATTAGCAAAGAGAATACGCCGCGAGTTGAAGCGTCAGGACATGCAGGCGCCTGTCTACAACCCGAATATCGAGCCTATAATGGACATCAACCGCATTAGGCAGCTGCTGCCCCACCGCTATCCATTCTTGTTGGTCGACAAGATTATAGAATTAGGCGAGTCGCACATCGTGGGTGTTAAGAATGTGTCGGGCAACGAGCCGTTCTTCCAGGGTCACTTCCCGCAAGAGCCCGTCATGCCCGGAGTGCTTCTCGTGGAGGCCATGGCGCAAGTCGGCGGACTCCTCGTGCTGAATACAGTGGATGAGCCGGAGCGCTATTCCACATATTTTATGAAAATCGACAATGTGAAATTCCGCCAAAAAGTCGTTCCCGGCGACACGCTTATTTTCCACTTGTCGCTCATGACTGAGATACGACGCGGATGCGCCGTAATGAAAGGATATGCCTTCGTCGGCGACAAAATCGTGACTGAGGCTGAATTTATGGCTCAAATCATCAAAAATAAATAATCCACATATTTTTTTATTATGAAGCAACCATTGGCATACGTTCATCCTGCCGCTAAAATTGCCTCAAACGTGGTAATCGACCCATTTGTGACAATCGACCAGAATGTGGAGATTGGCGAGGGAACGAGAATCGGCAGTAACGTAACAATATTAGAGGGAGCACGTATTGGCAAAAATTGCACAATATGCTCAGGTGCGGTAATTTCGGGAGTGCCACAAGATTTGAAATTCCGTGGTGAGGACACTGTGGCCATTATTGGCGACAACACCACCATCCGTGAGTGTGTCACAGTGAATCGCGGAACTGCATCAAAAGGCAAGACGGTGATTGGCAGCAATTGCCTTATTATGGCTTATTGCCATGTGGCTCACGACTGCGTGATAGGCGACAACGTGATTATGTCGAATGCCGTGCAAGTGGCCGGCGAGGTGGTTATCGACAACCATGCGGTAATTGGCGGCGGAGCTCTCATCCACCAGTTCTCACACATCGGACAGCATGTGATGGTTCAGGGTGGCGCTTTGGTCAACAAGGACATCCCTCCATACGTTAAGGCAGGCCGCGAGCCCATATCATACGCCGGAATCAACTCAATCGGCCTGCGTCGCCGCAACTTCACCAATGAGCAGATACGCGAGATTCAGGAAATCTTCCGCTATCTGTACCTATCGGGACTGAACAACAGCGATGCCATAGAGCGCATTGAGGCCGAACTGCCTGCATCCAACGAGCGCGACGAGATTATCATGTTCGTGCGTAACTCCAAGCGAGGCATCATCCGTGGCTATGTGTGATTAGGGAATCCATCCATAACCTACATACCAATCGAAAAGGGAGCCTTATCAGCTCCCTTTTTCCGTATTTAGTCTCAAAGCAATTTTACGCCGATGCCCGGACGGTCAGGAATCGTGACCTGACCGTTCACAATCTTTATTCCGTCGAAACGGTCGTTGGCTATGAGCAAGTTTCCGTCGAGGTCGGCCCAGTCGACGAGCGGCGAAATCTGCGCCGCTGCCGTCACGGCACACGAAGTCTCGGTCATACAGCCTACCATTATCTTCATGTTGAGAGCTCGTGCAAGCGTAACCATCTGATAGGCCTCGTGCAGACCGGTACTTTTCATCAGTTTGATATTTATTCCGTCATATACGCCCTGGAACCGCCTGATGTCGCCAATGCGCTGGAATGCCTCGTCGGCAATTATTGGCAACTTGCTGCGCTCGCGCAGCCATGCAGTTTCGTCAATCATCTCTTTTGGCATGGGCTGCTCCACGAAAAGGCAGTTCTTGTCGGCAAGCCACTCAATCATCTCAAGTGCCTTGTTCTTGTCGCTCCATCCCTGATTCGCATCCACACAAATAGGGCGATCGGTCATACTGCGTATTATCTCCACCAATTCTTTGTCGTTGTCAAGGCCCATTTTCACCTTAAGCACCTTGTAGGGCTCAGCCTCAAGAACCTTTTGACGCACTACGTCGGCCTTGTCGATACCAATGGTGAATGAGGTGTCAGGCGCTTTCTCGGGCGAGAGGCCCCATATTTTATACCACGGCTGTCCCATAATCTTTCCAAGCAGGTCGTGAAGCGCTATATCGATCGATGCTTTGGCAGCCCGGTTGTTTTCCTCTATTGAGTCCACATAATGGAGAATCTCCTCGAGGCGGAAAGGATCGTTGAATTGCGACAAATCGACCTTGCTGAGGAATTTGGTTACGCTCTCAACGCTCTCGCCCAAATATGGCGGCATTGAGGCCTCTCCATATCCCACGATACCCTCATACTCGATCTGCACCTGAACGTCGGGCGTGGTGGTGCGGCTATATTTTGCTAAATTGAAAGAATGACGCAACTTAAGCTCGTAGGGAGCAAAGGATAATTTCATCCTTCCGGGTCGAGACACTTTTTTTGTGGCACTGTCGAGTGCCGAGAGTGATATGGGTGAAGAAGCTGCCAACAGCCCCATTCCTGCTCCAATCAAGAATTTTCTTCTGTCCATATATCAATATTTTATTATTTAGTTATCATTATTCTATATTGTCAAGGCCACAGCTCAGCGACGGCTTAATGGCTCTATTTTGCAAAATACCAGGGATGATCGCACACGGCGACGATACCCGGAGTGCCAATCTCTCCATCAATGCGGCTAATCGACAGGAACGGGGTGGAAAGATAGCCCGATGCGCCCGGATCGACACTATTTATTTTCACCCTGCCCGAGCAGTGTATGTACTCGCCATTGCGCAGATAGATGCCCACATGTGTGACGCGGCCGCTTTCCGTGCCGAAAAACACCAAATCTCCATTCTTGGCGCTTTTCCAGTCTTTCGCTGATATAATCTTTCCATGCAGCGCCTGCTGAGAGGCATCGCGCTGCAATATGATGCCATTGGCAAAATAGCTCACCTTGACAAGTCCTGAGCAATCGGTCACTTTTGTAGAGGTTCCGCCCCACAGGTATCCTGAGCCAATCATTCGCCTTGCAGTCGACTCAATTATCTTGTCGCTGAATTTCTGTCTCGACCATGAGTAAAGCTCCTTGACATCGCCACAAGACACATATCCCACTCTGCCGTCGGGAGTTGCGAGTTGCAGCCATTTGCCCGACTTCCCCCTGTACTCGAGAATATTGCCAAGCACTAAATCGCTCACCGTAGCATCACTGCCGGGCTTTTCCACTAATTGCGACTGATATGTAGTGACGATATATCGCTGCGACTTCTTCCACACGTCGAGCTCTTGAGCCGTCAGCCTCTGCAATGAGTTTGATGGAATATAGGATATGTAATTGTCGGGGGTCTGAACCCTGTACCAATCACCTTTTCGCTGCAACACCTTCACCGGAGTGCCCATTATGGCTTGAGTAGCCATTTCGGCAGCATGCCTTCCGTCGGTGCGAAGCGAGGCTATCGAGAGCATCACGAGCCCCCAGGGCTTGTCGAGCGAGTTCTCAAGCACTGTTATGCTGTCGGTCACCTCTATGCCCAATCGCTTTGCCTCGTTGAGAATCACTGCCTTGTTGGCGCCGTTATCGACCTCGCCTTTAAGTATCCATGTGTGATATTTTTCGGTGCAAGTGATATTCCACACAGCCGTGCGCGAGTCGGGCGCATATTGTTTTCTCAGGCTGTCGGCCACAGCCTTCATGTCGTGCGCGGCAATACCTGGCAGCACTGCGGCAATAGCCGCCAATGTGAATAATGCTTTTTTCATATAATGCAACATTTCTATTTTAATTAGCCTGTACAGGCTCAAACTTGTCAATAATCAATTTAGAGCTCCATTTGCCCATCGGCAGGTTGCCTCCTGCCCATTCGGCCTCTCCAAGTTGGAAGTCCACCGTCTCGCAGCGGATATATTTTTTCTTTGGCGACAACTCTCCATTCACGCCCTCGTTAGTGGCAAACCGATAGATGTCAGTCCCGGTCTTGTAGTAATCCTTAATACGCGTGCCTCTCGACATACGTCCGAACGATACGTCGCACGGCACCCATCCTGTTCCCTCAAAGTAAATCTCGCCCCAGTCGTGGAGATTCTTCTCATCGGGATGCAGCATCCAGCCACTCTCCCATCGGGCAGGGATGCCAAGAGAGCGGAGCAATGTGATATTAAGCAGCGACACCTGGCCACAGTCGCCATGCCCCTCGGCAATCACATACTCAGGGATATTTGGAATGGTGCTATAGTCGCGCGCGCCGGCCCACGGATATCTGGCCACTATCCAGTCGTATATCATGCCGGCGCACGTCACAGGATTGGTCTCGTCGCCAACTATGCTCATAGCGAGCTCACGCATCTTGTCGCTAATCACTATGTGGGGATACTCGGTGGATGTATATTTCTTGTATATGTCACACTCCTTGTCGTAGGGCCTCAAATTGGCATTTATAGTCTCGGCATCGAAATATTGTCCGCCCACCTCATAGGCAAGTGTTATCTCGAAATGCGTTTCTCGGTCTTTTACCGCCTTGTCCTCCATGTACACAGTGTGGTGGACACTCCCTTCGGAGAATTGGGGATCGTGCGACGAAGCAATGAGCTTGATATTGCGCTGACGGCCATTCTCAAAAGGATAAGGCAGCCACACGCGCACAACCTCGCCGTCGGGAACGGCATTGGCGTCAACGTCGAGAGTGAAGGTGATTTGCGCTGAATGCCAATTCCTCACATTGTCATCGTCGGCAGCCGAGGCCATAAGCTTGTCGTAGTATGCGGAATATATCCTGAATCCCTCATCCTTGTTGGCACGGTTGTATTCAGCAAAATCGGCAACGTCGATAAGCCTCAGATTCCTCACCGACTTGTTGAACCATCGCTGCTCACCATTGATGTCCATTGTCTCTATATAGCGTTTGCCTATCCACTCATCTATCTGCGAATCGGTCACTCCGGGCACAAGCTCCCTCACCCGCCT
This sequence comes from Muribaculaceae bacterium, assembly GCA_051878575.1. GTDB lineage: Bacteria > Bacteroidota > Bacteroidia > Bacteroidales > Muribaculaceae > CALZFJ01. Next base: position 17,319 of record JBJEKJ010000042.1, read on the forward strand.
ACGTCCATCTTCGGGAGTGATGCCGAAATCGGACTCAATTCTCGACATAATCTGGCGAATCGAGTCAATTTCTATGCAGAATTGCTGCTGCGCAGCTTCGTCGAGTGAGTTGAGAATGCTATCGACGGTAGTGAAGTTGCCGCGGTGCAACTGTGAGATTGCATCGGTTTTCCAGTCGGTGGTATCGCCTGTCGGAGTACAAGCCGCCGACAAGAGCAATAAGGCGGCACCAAATAGATAATGTCTACAATAGTTCATATTAGCCTTTATTATAATAGTCGTTTTTTCTTGATAATCACCATTCAGAATTTATCCTACACAAAGTTACGATTTATGAGCGGAAAAACAGAAAAATGTGCCAAAAATTTTTCAAAACCGACAATTATATATACAAATGATGCATCAGGCATCTTTTATTACATTTATTCATAGTCGATTTGCAATATTTTTCATACAATTCTTTGCCGAATGGCGAGAATTGAGTAAATTTGCAAACTAATTTTGACAAAGCAAGACTATGATACAACGTTTATTATTCATATTCGTAACTGTGGCTGTGCTCTCAAGTTGTGGTGAATACAACAAGGTGCTCAAGAGCAATGACTACAATTATAAATATGAATATGCAAAGAAAGCATTCGAGCAGAGGAAATATGCTCAAGCCTACACCATTTTGGGTGACCTTATCGCCGTGTTCAAAGGAACCGACAAAGCCGAGGAGTCGCTCTACTTGCTTGCTCTAAGCTACTACGAGAACAAGGACTACATTAACTCAGGCGCATATTTCAAAGCCTACTACAGCAATTATCCAAAAGGTCAATACACTGAGTTGGCACGATTCTACTCGGGCTACGGGTACTATCTCGACTCACCGGAGTCGCAGCTTGACCAGTCGGGAACCTACAAGGCCATTGAGGAGCTGCAAGGCTTCCTCGACTACTTCCCTAAAAGCGACAAAGTGTCGATAGCGCAGAACGCCATTTTCGAGCTTCAGGACAAATTAGTGTTCAAGGAGCTTCAAAACGCACAATTATACTACAATCTTGGCAACTATCTCGGCAACAATTACGAATCGGCCGTAATAGTAGCGAAAAATGCCATAAAGGACTATCCTTACAGCAAATACAAAGAGCAACTTGAGATGCTAATATTGAAGTCGCGCTACCAAGAGGCATCGCAGAGCGTCGACGAGAAGAAGGTGGAGCGCTTCCGCGATGTTATCGATGAGTATTACTCGTTTATCAACGACTATCCCGAAAGCGAGACCAGAGAAGAGGCCGACAACATCTTCAAGATTGCGAGCAAATACGTGAAGGAATAATAATTATTTTAATCATAGATAAGAATAAGATGGACTACAAGAAATCAAACGCACCGTTGAACACAGTGACTCGCGACATGATCAAACTGTCGGAGGACACAGGCAATGTTTATGAGACTGTGTGTATCATTGCTAAGCGCGCCAATCAGATTGCCGTGGAGATGAAGCACGACTTGGAGAAAAAATTGCAGGAATTTGCATCAATGAACGACAATCTGGAGGAGATATCCGAGAACCGTGAGCAAATTGAGATTTCACGCTACTACGAGAAACTTCCGAAGCCCACTTTGATTGCGGCACAAGAATATGAGGACAAGAAGCTGGTTTATCGCAACCTTGCCAAGGAGAAGGAAAACATCAGCTTATAATCAACTGGCCCGATAGCTATCGACTAGCACATATCACACGGCCGATGAGCGACGGCACTACTGTCGCTCATCGGCCGTTTTTATCGCCGCTTTTTAGAGTGGCACTCAAAGAAATTTGACGCTCCCCATTAGTATTGCCCAATATTTTTGCTATCTTTGCAAAAAATGAATTGATCGTGGAAGATAAGAAAAAAAGTTTCTCTCGTTTCGTGAAGAGACATCCCATATTTGTGAATTTTATTGCCATCTGCATAACATTCATTGCTCTATGCATTGCCGTAATGATAGGTCTTGGCATATTCACCGAGCACGGCGAGTATAAAACCGTACCCGACGTGCGACGCGCACCTATCGACGAGGCAATATCAAGGCTTTCCAATGCCGGCTTCAGGTGCGAAATCACCGATTCCACCTATAACGACAATTTCCCCTTGGGTTCGGTCATAGAACAGGACCCCAAAGCCAATTCGCAGGCAAAGTCGCTCCGAACAGTCTACCTTAGCGTCAACGCATCGAGTCCGCGACTTGTAGCCCTGCCCAATCTGAACGACCAATCGGTGCGACAAGGCGAATCGACACTTAATGGACTTGGGTTCAAGAACGTCACGATCACCCGCGTGCCATCACGCTTTAAAGACCTGATTCTTAGCATAAGCGCCAATGGCAGGGAGATTACCTCGGGAATGAAGCTGCCTCTATCGGCACACATTGTGCTTACTGTTGGCGACGGCAATGAGATTATAGAGAACACCGACTCCACAACCGGCCTCGACGATCTCGGCGATATCAATATGGACAATCTCGACTTTTAGTGTAGTTTTTATATCGTAATAACCGATATTACAAAGATTTATCCTTTGCATAATATGGAAGACAACAATATCTCTTTCGACTCCGACGATTTATATCAACCCGACATTATCGACAACGGGCGCGAGCTATGGGAGCACCATCACTTCATCGCCGACAAGGGACAGGCTTTGCTGCGAATCGACAAGTATTTGGTTACGCGCATAATCAACACGTCACGCAACAGGGTGCAACAAGCCGCCGAGGCGGGTTGCATTTTGGTGAACGGAAAGGCTGTCAAGTCGAATTACAGGGTAAAGCCTCTCGATGACATCAGAGTGGTGATGGACCGCCCAAAATATGAGAACGAGATTATTCCCGAAGATATTCCATTGGACATAGTATATGAGGACGAGGAGCTGCTTGTGGTGAACAAGCCGGCCGGTTTAGTGGTACATCCCGGCCACGGCAACTACTCGGGCACTCTCGTAAACGCCCTTGCCTATCACTTTAAGGACAACCCCGACTATGACGTGAACGACCCGCGAATGGGATTAGTGCACCGCATCGACAAGGACACGTCAGGCCTACTCGTCATCGCCAAGACTCCCGACGCCAAGACGTCGCTCGGCAAACAGTTCTTCAACAAGACCACAAAACGGCAGTATGTGGCACTCGTATGGGGAGAGATGGAGAATGCCGACGGTACAATTGAGGGCAATATCGGCAGAAGTCAGAAAGACCGACTGCAAATGGCGGTGTTCCCCGAAGGTGATATGGGCAAGCACGCCGTGACACACTACCACACTTTAGAGAACTTGCGCCATGTGGCTCTCGTGAGATGCCAATTGGAGACCGGACGCACTCACCAAATCAGGGTGCACATGAAGCATATCGGGCATCCTCTGTTCAACGACGCGCGCTATGGCGGCGACAAGATTCTTAGGGGCGTCAATTCGGGCAAATACATGCAGTTCATCCGCAATTGCTTCGCAATCTGCCCACGTCAGGCACTCCATGCGAAAACGCTCGGATTCGTTCATCCGAAAACCGGAGAGCAAATGGATTTCAACAGCGACATCCCTGAGGATATGCGCCTTCTTATCGGCAAATGGGAAAATTACATTTCCGGCAAGGATGAAGAAAATTCGTGATAAAATTTCAAAATTGCTTTATTATTTGAACAATTTATATTAACTTTGGGAAAGTATGTGTAATTAATATACGTTTTTATGGATTGCGAAGAAATAAAAGTTCCTGAAGAATTTTCAGATATATGTCCTTTTAGCGACGAAGTATTTCATAGCGAAATGGCGCAATTAGTCACAGAACCGGGCTTCAAGCATGCGGTCACATACGCTATGCCTGATGTGGATTACGACAAATTCTGCCAACAGCTCTTGAAAATAAACAATAAGCACGATTTTCAAATCAACATAATGCATCCATTTCTGGAAATGCTTGAGCACAAGACCACTGCCGGCGTTTCTTCAGGTGGCGAGGAAAAAATCGACGATGCCAAGCCAAACGTGTTCATCACCAACCATCGCGATATCGTGCTTGATGCGTCATTCCTGAATATTTGTCTTATCCGACACGGGAAACCGACCACCGAGGTGGCCATAGGCAACAATCTGCTCATTTACGATTGGATTTCGGCACTCGTGCGTCTCAACAAAAGTTTCATTGTGAAACGCGACATGAGCAAGCGCCAGACTTTTGAGGCCGCTCAGCAGCTGTCGGGCTACATACATTTCGCACTAACTCAAAAGAAGCAATCGGTGTGGATAGCCCAGCGCGAGGGCCGCGCTAAGGACAGCAACGACCGCACACAAGAGAGCCTAATCAAAATGTTGGCTCTTGCCGGAGGCAGAAATATGGTTCAAAGCCTGCGTGAAATCAATCTCATGCCGGTTTCAATCAGTTACGAATACGACCCCAACGACTATCTTAAAGCGAAAGAATTCCTTTTAAAGAGTAAAAATCCCAACTTCAAGAAGTCGCAACGCGACGACTTGTTCAGCATGGAGACGGGACTGCTCCAATACAAGGGACGCGTGCATTTCCAGTTTGCCGGAAGTATCAACGAGCAGCTCGACAAGATTCCTGCCGACATCGACAAGAATGAGCTTGTCAAGACCATCTGCCATATCATCGACAGGGCAATTCACCTTAACTACCGAATTTACCCATGCAACTACATATCGCACGACATTATTTCGGGCGAAAACAGATTTGCCGACAAATACACCGCAGAGGAAAAAGCCGAATTTCTCAAATACGTGGAGAATCAGTTGGCAAAGGTCGACATCGAGGTAGACGAATCCGATGTTGAGTATATGCGCCAAATGATTCTCACCATGTACTCGAATCCGCTGACGAACAAGCTCGCCGCGATTGCCGAGACCGAGAAATAATATTACACTTGTAAGAGAAACGACACGTCTATGAGGCTACAATTGATTCCCATTATTTTGGCAATCATTATCAATGTTGCCATCGACGCCTACATTTTTCACAAAATAAAAAAAGGAAAAAAATCGGCATGGCTGAGGCACCTGCATTGCGTGTTATCAGCCGTGCTGCTTGTTTTGATAATAGTAGCCATTTCCATGCCGCGACGCTCAATCGACAATGATGGGCTATGCACGATAATGTGGATGCTCTTCGGCTACTTCTCATTCTATATTCCCAAATATTTCGCGCTATTAGTCAAGGCCTTATTCAACACTCCACGCATTTTCAGGAAGAGGCCCCTCAGAGGCTCCGGAGTGTGGTCATCGGCCATAGCCGTGATAGTGTTCTTGTCAATGTGGTGGGGAGCGCTGTTCACTCGCAATACGGTGGAGGTTCGCAATGTGGAGCTTGAGTTCAGCAATCTGCCCTATCAGTTCAATGGCTACCGCATTGCGCAGTTCTCCGACTTGCATTTGGGCACATATAGCACCGACACAGCATTCGTGAGCAAGGTTGTAGATGAGATCAACGCCTTGAGTCCCGACCTAATATGCTTCACAGGCGATATCGTGAACCGCTGCACCGACGAAGCCTTGCCATTTATTGGCGTGCTCAGCCGTCTAAATGCTCCCGATGGCGTTCTCTCGATTCTGGGCAATCACGACTATGGCGACTACATGCACTGGAATTCGCCGGCCGAACGCGAGCAAAACAACGCCCGACTGAATGAGTTGCAGAAAAAGATGGGCTGGAACCTGATGCTCAACACCGACACGATTATTAGCCGAGGAGAGAACAGCATTTGCATAATTGGAGTGGAGAACTGGGGTGAGCCACCATTCCCTAAATACGGCAAACTTGCCAAAGCGCACAGAGGTCTTAACGATGACAGTTTTAAAATCCTACTGTCGCACAACTCCAACCACTGGCGCGGCGAGGTGCTGCCCAAATCCAACATCGACCTGATGCTTGCCGGGCACACTCATGCCATGCAGATAGAGTTGAGCATATTCGGGCTTCACATATCGCCATCGGCCCTGCGATATAATGAATGGGGCGGAATCTATGAGGAAGGAAGCCAAAAATTATATGTGAACATTGGAATTGGCGAGGTGGCCATACCTATGCGCATAGGAGCAACCCCCGAAATAACACTAATCACTCTAAAACGCAAGAAATAAAGCATAATTTTGGACAAAATTATTAAGATAATATCAGCCGAGCTTCAAATAGCGGAGTCCCAAGTTTCCAACACTTGCAAGCTCCTTGACGAGGGAGCCACGATTCCGTTTATCAGCCGCTACAGGAAAGAGGCCACAGGCGGACTCGACGAAATAGCCATACAGTCGATTGGCAGGCGAAAGGAATCGCTCGAGGAGCTGAAAAAACGAAAAGCCACGATAATCGATGCCATAGGAGAGGCGGGAAAACTCACCGACATTTTACGCACGAAAATAGATGATTGCTGGTCGGCAAGCGAACTTGAGGATATTTACCTACCCTACAAGCCCAAGCGCCGCACTCGTGCCGAAGTGGCAAGAGCTAATGGACTTGAGCCGTTGGCTAAGATTATCATGTCGCAGCATAACGATGATATTCAATACGTTGCGCATAGGTTTATCAACAAGAGCATTACCGATACTGATGCTGCCGTGAATGGCGCCCTCGACATCATCGCCGAGTGGGTATCGGAAAATGAGGCTGTGAGAAACACGGTGAGGAACTCATTCCGCCGCACTGCAACAGTTTCTTGCCATGTGGTAAAAGGTAAAGAGACTGAAGGTGAGAAATATCAAAACTACTTCGACTGCTGCGAACCGCTTCGTCGCTGCACCTCGCATAGGCTATTGGCCATGCGTAGAGGCGAAAAAGAGGGATTTCTTAAAGTATCGATTAAAAATGATGATGAAAGCGCCGAATCGGGAATTCGCCGCATTGTAGTAAGAGGCAAGGGCGAGGCGGCCGATATGGTTGCGACAGCGGCACACGACAGCTACAAGCGGCTTGTACGTCCATCGATTGAGACGGAATTTGCGGCATCATCGAAAGAGAAAGCCGACGACGAGGCAATAGCAATGTTTGCCCAAAACCTTAGGCAGCTTCTTTTTGCTCCACCACTCGGACATAAGCGTGTGCTTGCCATTGATCCCGGTTATCGAACAGGTTGCAAGGTAGTGTGCCTCGACGAGCAAGGAAACCTGATGCATAACGACGTCATCTACCCTACTCCGCCACGCAACGACTTCTCAGGAGCGGCAAAAAAGGTATCACATCTTGTAGAAGCATATAAAATCGACGCCATAGCTCTCGGCAATGGCACGGCAAGCAGAGAAACTGAGAAATTCCTCACCTCTCTACGCTACAGTCGCGACATTAAAGTATATGTGGTGAGCGAGAGCGGTGCCTCAATATATTCAGCATCGAAAATAGCACGCGACGAGTTCCCCGACAAGGACGTCACGGTGCGAGGAGCTGTATCTATCGGCCGACGACTTATCGACCCACTTGCCGAGCTTGTGAAAATCGACCCCAAATCGATAGGCGTAGGACAATATCAGCACGACGTGGACCAGACAAAACTGAGACAGGCACTCAACTTCACAGTGGAAAGTTGCGTGAACAGTGTGGGCGTGAACGTGAACACGGCTTCACGCGAGCTCCTCACCTATGTGGCCGGACTCGGTCCACAATTGGCGCAGAATATTGTGACCTACCGTGCCGAAAACGGCGATTTCAAGTCGCGCAAGGATATACTGAAGGTTCCACGCATGGGGGCTAAGGCATTCCAGCAGGCAGCCGGATTCCTACGCGTACCGGGCAGCGACAACCCGCTCGACAACTCTGCCGTCCACCCCGAGCGATATGCCGTAGTTGAACAGATGGCACGAGATTGCAATTGCTCCATCGAAGAACTTATAGGCAACAAGGAACTGCGACCGAGAATCGACTTGCAACGATATATCACCGACGAGGTGGGAATGCCAACGCTCAACGACATTCTTGACGAGCTTGAGAAACCGGGCCGTGACCCTCGAAAGGACATTGCCACAATGATTTTCGACGAGAACATAACCGACATTTCCCATTTGAGCGTCGGAATGGAGCTGAACGGCATAGTGACGAATATCACTCAATTTGGCGTTTTCGTGGACATTGGCATCCATGAGAACGGGCTTGTGCATATCTCGGAGCTTTGCGATCGCTTCGTGGCATCGCCATCGGAAGTAGTATCGCTGAATCAGCACATCAGAGTTGCAGTGAAGGATGTTGACAAAGAAAGAAAACGAATATCTCTAACAATGAAAGGCCTAAAGCAATGAACCAATTAGTATTAAGCATAGGGAGCAACAGCCGCGACCGCGAATGGCAGATTAGGCACTGCATCGAGTGGCTTCGGCACACGCTTAGCAACGTGAGAGTGTCGACAATATACAATTCAGTGGCGGTGAACAACCGCGATGCTGATTATCTGAATGCTGTGATGATAGCAAAGACTAAAAAGAACTTTGACGATATTTCGTCATTGATGAAACAATATGAGATGGTGTGCGGACGCACTCCTGCCAGCAAATTGCAAGGTGAGATTCCAATTGACATCGATATCGTGCTTTGGAACGACGACGTGCTGCGGCAGCGCGACTTCGCACAGCAATACTTCCAACGCGGTTGGCAAGAGCTTAAAGAGGTTGAGCTTTAGGATGCCGCCCCTTGATTTATCAATGAAAGAAGATGCGACTATGGATGATATTTTCAAAGAAAGAATCGATTGGCTCAGAAGCGAGCTGAACCGTCACAACTATAACTATTACGTCCTGAACAAGCCTGAAATCAGCGACAAGGAGTTCGACGACCTCTTAAGCGAGCTGCAATCGCTTGAGGAGATGCATCCTGAATACTTCGACCCCTACTCGCCCACACAACGTGTGGGCAGCGACATCAACAAGGCCTTCACCCAGATAGCTCACGAGCGCCCCATGATGTCGCTGAGCAACTCCTACTCTATTGCCGAAGTGGAGGATTTCCTGCGCCGGGCAAAAGACGGGCTCAACGGCGAGGAATGCCAAATCGTGGGAGAGATGAAATTCGACGGCACATCAATATCGCTCACATACGAGAAAGGCCGGCTCATTCGCGCCGTGACACGCGGCGACGGTGTGAAAGGCGACGACGTTACGGCCAATGTAATGACTATAAAGAGTATTCCTCTGCAACTTCAAGGCACCGGCTTCCCCGACAAGTTTGAGGTGCGTGGCGAGATTCTCATGCCCTGGAAGACATTCGAGGAGCTTAACAAGGAACGAGCCTACAATGAGGAAGCGCTATTCGCCAATCCGCGTAATGCTGCATCAGGCACGCTGAAATTGCAGAACTCGGCTGAGGTGGCGCGGCGTGGACTCGATGCCTATATATACTATCTGCTTGGCGACAATCTTCCATACGACAATCACTACGACAATATGATGGCTGTGAAGTCGTGGGGATTCAAGGTGTCGGAGGCCATGACAATATTGCCATCAATCGACAGTGTGAGCGAGTTTATTTCCTATTGGGACTCTGAACGCAAGAACCTGCCGGTAGCAACCGACGGACTTGTGTTCAAAATCAACTCACTGCGACAGCAGCTCAATCTCGGCTCTACGGCAAAATCGCCGCGCTGGGCCATAGCTTACAAGTTCCAAGCCGAAAGGGCTTGCACGAAATTGGAATATGTGTCGTTTGAGGTGGGTCGCACCGGCGTGATAACACCGGTTGCGAATCTCACACCGGTTCTACTATCGGGCACTATAGTGAAGCGCGCATCGCTCCACAATGAGGATATAATTCGCTCGCTCGACATTCACGACGATGATATGCTATATGTGGAGAAAGGCGGCGAGATAATACCGAAAATAGTAGGTGTCGACCTCAATAGCCGTGTTGAGGGAAGTAAGCCGGTTGAATTTGTGAGGGCATGCCCGGTGTGCGGCACAACGCTTCAGCGCGTGGAAGGCGAGGCTGCGTGGGTGTGTCCCAACAGCAGCAGTTGCACGCCACAGATTACAGGCAAAATAGAGCACTTCGTAGGCCGGCGTATGATGAACATCGACGGTATAGGCGAGGAGGTGGCCGAACAGCTGTTCACATCAGGCTTGGTGAAGAATATAGCCGACCTGTATGAGCTCACGGTGGAGCGACTTTTGACTCTCGACCGATTCGGGCTGAAATCAGCGCAAAGAATACTCAAAGGAATCCGCGACTCGCTGAGTGTGCCATTCGAGCGTGTGATTTTCGCACTCTCGATTCCATTCGTCGGCGAGACGGTGGCCAAGAAACTCGCATTTGCCTGCCACGACATCGACACTCTCATGCAGATGAACGAGCTCCAACTTGCATCGATAGATGAGATTGGCTCCAAAATTGCCGAAAGCGTAGTTGCGTTCTTTGCCGATTCCGGAAATCGTGAGATTGTAGAGCGTCTGCGTCGGGCCGGTTTGCAGATGGCGGTGACAGCCGAAAGCATGGCAAGCATGAGCGACAGACTTGCCGGAAAATCAATTGTGATAAGCGGTGTGTTCTCACTGCATTCCCGGGATGACTATAAAAAGATGATCGAGCAGAACGGAGGGAAGAATGTAGGCTCAATATCATCAAAGACCGATTTCATCCTTGCCGGGGATAACATGGGACCTGCCAAACTGGAAAAAGCCAATAAGCTCGGAATACCCATTATTGATGAAAACGCATTTCTCGCAATGCTTGAATAGTATAGATTACTCACCGTGCTTGTATGGCACCAATGGACCATAGATAGTCATCTTCTGTGAATTGAAGTTGGGATTCACCATTGCCATGGCACTGTTGCCATCCTTGTAGAGCACGATGCTCACCTGTGCCGATATAGCCACTCCCTGCACGCTGAAATCATAGTAGATATCGCCTTTTTTCGAGGTAGTGCACTTAACGCCGCTCACAGTACCATCCACTGTGATTCCGCCAAGTCCGTTAAGCCCAAGCCTGCCATTGTCGAAGGCTATCTGCACGGTGGCATTATCACCTTGGACAAGGACGAAATTGGTGCTTTGGTTTGGAGTTGCGTACATTCGTCCCGAATTGCCCAAAGTCATTCTCTCGGCCGTAATCACAAAATATTGCGACTTCAGTCCCTCCACAGCATCAATATGAGCAACAGAGTCGGCCAAAGCCCTGAGTTTTTTCTCGCGTGCTTTTTTCTCGGCTTTAGTCTCATTGGCAGGTATCCCTCTCACCTGCTCTATGGTTTGCGACATAGCCTCATTGGAGGCAAATGCAAGCAAACAAGCAATTAATATCAACCTCAGATTTTTCATAACAAATGTCCTTATTCCTACACAAAACTAATAAATAATCTGAAATCACGCCAAATTTTCACAATGTAAATGTACTTTTTGAACAATATGGCAATGTTTCGTTCTAATTTAATGACGCAAATACACTGAAATTGTTTAATTTTGTCACTGCAATTTTTTGATTATTTCACAATAAGCTAACATTCAACGACAACAACGATGAAGAATTCAAAATTTTTCGACCGCAATTCGTTCAACACACGTCAACTGATAATGTGGTCTACCTTTTTTGTAGGCTTGATATTCGCCACGATAATAATGAGCACCACCTCAAGGCTCATGGCATCGAATCCTAAGCTGTCTATTTACGTGTCAATGGTCATACAGGATATTCTCGTGTTCATTGCACCTGCATTTATCACCGCCATTCTCATTTCGAGGAAGGCAGCCACATTCTTACGCCTCAATGTCACACCCAAGTGGCGTGAGTTGGCATTCGTGCTACTGCTTTTCATCGTCTCATTGCCGGCAATGAACTATATCGTCTCGCTAAACGAGGCAATAAGGCTACCTGAATCATTGAGTGGTATCGAACAGACGCTACGAGCCATGGAAAATGCCGCACAAGATGTCACCGACATGCTTATTGGCGACAATTCCACGCTGATTCAGCTGCTGCCAAGCCTGATACTCGTAGGCGCGCTTGCTGGATTTAGCGAGGAGATTTTTTTCCGTGGCACAATGCAGTCGATTTTTGTGAGTCGCCCCACCAACATTCATGTGAGCGTGTGGTTCACCGCCTTGCTATTCAGTGTGCTACATTTCCAGTTCTACGGCTTCATTCCACGCTTGCTAATGGGAGCAATGTTCGGATATATGCTCGTGTGGAGCGGATCGCTATGGATTCCGGTAATAGCCCACACATTGAACAACTCAGTGGTGGTAGTGGGCACCTACCTCATCAACAACAATATTATAAGTACCAATCTCGACAATATAGGCATTCCTACTGAGGGCGAGTTACCGCGACTGGCATTTATCAGCTTTGTGCTCACCCTATTCCTATTCAGATACAAAAGAATCTTCTTCAAGACAAAAACAAGCAAGCCGGAATAAAACCGGCTTGCTCGCTATTATATAGTCGTAATAGGCCCTAATCAGTCTACTTTGTGCAGATCATGGCCCATTCTCACCTTCTTTGTGTGCATATAATAGCGGTTATAGTCGTTGGGAGCGACCTCAAGCGGAACATTCTCCACCACCTCAAGTCCATAGCTCTCAAGGCCGACACGCTTCACAGGATTATTGGTGAGCAACCGCATTTTTCTCACGCCAAGCTGTCGCAATATATTAGCCCCGACACCATAGTCGCGCTCATCGGGCTTAAATCCGAGATGCAAGTTGGCATCTACAGTATCGTAGCCATTCTCCTGAAGTTTATAAGCACGAATCTTGTTCATCAGTCCAATGCCTCTTCCTTCCTGGTTCATATACACTATCACACCCTTGCCGGCTTTCTCTATCTCACTCATGGCAAGATGCAATTGCTCGCCACACTCGCAGCGCATGGAGCCGAAGATATCGCCTGTCATACACGATGAGTGAACTCTCACAAGAATCGGCTCGTCGCCACTCCACTCACCCTTTATAAGAGCTATGTGCTCCATTCCGGTCGACATCTCGCGGAAAGGAATCAACTTGAAGTGCCCATAGGCAGTAGGCATATCCACCTCGTCGCCAACCTCCACCACATTCTCAGTGCGCAACCGATAAGCGATAAGGGCCTTAATAGAGATAATGGGCATGTTGAACTTCTTTGCAATAACCATAAGCTGAGGCAGGCGTGCCATAGTGCCGTCCTCATTGATAATCTCAATAAGAGCTGCGGCAGGATACATTCCGGCAAGTCTCGTAAGGTCAACGGCAGCCTCGGTGTGCCCTGCACGCACAAGCACGCCACGGTCTTGCGCGCGGAGCGGATTCACATGGCCCGGACGTCCGAGATCCGACGGCTTAAGTTCCGGATTGGCAAGGGCCCTTATTGTCATCGCGCGGTCGTGCATCGACACGCCGGTCGTACAGCCCTCAAGCAAATCCACCGTCACCGTGAATGGGGTGCCGAGCATCGACGTGTTCTCCTCTACCTGCATGTTAAGGTCAAGCTCATGGCAGCGCTTGGCGGTGATCGGTGCACAAAGCACTCCACGACCCTCACGAAGCATAAAATTCACTTTCTCCTCAGTGATTTTCTCGGCTGCAATGATGAAATCACCCTCATTCTCGCGGTCCTCATCATCGACCACAATCACAAAACCGCCATTGCGGAATTGCTCCACAGCCTCCTCAATCGTATTTAATTTTATTTCCTCGTTCATATTGTATATTGTTTTTTTACAAATCATTCCTATCATTCTCCAAAATCAAGAGCAACTCATCGCTCACCTTATGCACCATGCGTATGTCGCGGCGCAATCGTTTCTGACATTCCACTCCTATGATATAGCCGATAATGCCTATAGGCAGCAATGCAGCAATGGCAAGACCTATCTTCGGGTTCTTCACCGGATAATACATCAGCAGATGTCTCAGGCATGGATAATCCATCACCTTGTTAATAACGAGCTGACTGCGCGAGTTGCCAAGATATTCCACAACGCTCTCTATGCTGGCCGAAAGGCTATCAAGCTCATCCTTGTCGTAGCCGCGTGTCCAATAGCTCAGATAGCTCTGTCGCTTGTCGTATCTCGACAGGAATGTCTCCGATTGCGCACGCAGCTCCGATACTTTGCCTATTGCATCGGCAACCACCACATCATCCATTATCACCTCCTTCATCTCAATGTGGCGCACATTGGGCGCTCCTACAATGCGACGGAAGAAATTGCGATATGCGTCGGGGTTGAACACTGCCGAATCGTTCACGGCCTTGTAGGTAAAGAATATGCCAAGCGGCAGAAGCACCTCAGAACTGAGCCACATTCCTTCCCACACTACCCAGTGTCCGTCGCGCGCCAACTTGTAGCCCGAGTTGTCGATAATGTAGTAGACGATAAAAAGGAACACCGATATGACTATGGGCGTGCCAAGACCTCCCTTTCTGATAATGGCACCGAGCGGTGCGCCTATAAAGAAGAAAATAAGGCACGCAAACGACAGTGTGAACTTCTTCTGCATCTCAATCTGATGGCGACGCACGGTCTCGCTTATATCCTCAATCGTATAAGCCCTGAACTCCATATTTTGTTTGATTCGGGAGGCCTTGTTTTTGGCACTCTCCACATAATTGCGCTTCTGCAACGGAGTAGAGGCCTCAAATACCGAATCCATGTTAATGGGCACCGGCATTCTCACCTGAAGGATACCCTGATCAACCTGTTTCCCGTCGACGTATGTGTATCGGCGCTGTGGAAGACCGCATATAGGCTCTCCGCGCATACTGTAAGTGAACTCATCGCCGAGTGAGTCGATACGCACTTTCACGGAGTCGATAGTGTGCACCAACTCTGCGAGGTTCTTCCCCACATATTGATTGCGCATCGTCTCATCGCCCATTCTATTGAATGTGGCGTCGAAAGGAATAAGTATCTCCTTCTCAACGAACGACTCGCGGCGATAAAGCATGCCGGCATTTCCCCTATTAGGACGCTCGTCCTTAAGGTCCTCAAACGACTCACCTTGCATCAGCTGCAAGAAAAGATGCTTCTTGTCGTCGGTGAAACTCAGTTTACCCGAGTCGGCAAGAATCACATTTGCGTAGCCGTAGCCATTCGACACGTCGTAGATCATCATGTCGTACATCATGCCGGTGTCGCGGTTCTTCTTCTTTATAAACAGGTTGTAGCCTTGAATCTGGTCATAGAAAGTCTCCTCGGGAATATCAAGCTCGGGCGACTTCTGCCTCATGGAAAATAACAGGCTCCACATCTTCACCTGCGACTTTGGTAACACGTCGTTTTGGAAAAAGAACGCACCTACAGCCACAAAAGAGAGGAATACTATGAGCGGACTCATTACCTTGATAAGCGATACGCCCGACGACTTCATGGCCGTGAGCTCGAAATGCTCGCCAAGATTGCCAAAAGCCATAAGCGAGGCAAGCAATATGGAAAGCGGAAGCGCCATCGGCACCATCGACAAGGCGGCATAGCAGAATAGCTCGGCAATCACCGAGATCTCCAATCCCTTACCCACCAAATCGTCGATATACCTCCACAGAAACTGCATCAAGACAATAAAAAGACAGATGAAAAATGTCATTAGGAATAATGGCAAAAACGTCTGTAATACAAACAAATATAGTCTTTTTATCTTTATCACCTTTTCTTTTCTATAAATTCAAGCACAAAATTAACAATTAAATTCCAATCAAGCCACTATTTCTCAAAAAACATTCGCAATTATATGTTTTATAACACATCGGCAAAAAGCTCCACGCTCCGAAATCAACAGCCGAGAATACGTCGCAAAGCGTCGATCTGGCTATACCACAAATCCTTCGACTCCTCTATCTCGTCGGGATCCGAAAAATCGGTCACTACGAGATTGGTGGTGTCGGTGAGCTCCGACACCTGTATCCTCAACTCGAAAAACGGCTTTTCGGGACTGTCGAAATCGTCATTCCACCTGAAACGTATGTAGGAGTATGCCCTCACGCCGAGCAATGTGGCATTCTGTACGCTTCCGCTCCATACGAAGGAATAAGACTTTCCCTCGTGCCTCACATCGTCGGCAAACCACTGCTCAAGTCCATTAGGTGTGGAAATATAGTTCCATAGTAAAGCCACGGGGATACTTTTCATGGAACAGTCAACACTATATTTAATTTTCGACATAGTCAGTTCATTTATTAGATTCAGTATTATCACATTTTTCTAAAATGACTCTTTGCGCAAATTCATTTGCGCTTGCGAAATAATATAATTCTTATCTATAATGCAACTATCTATTCATAAATTTTTTATCAAAACGACTATTTTTTGTGTTTTTTGGAACCAAATTCGCATTTCTACACGTCGCATCGTCACAATTCTTTATTTTTAACGATTGTCTTACCTACTTTTTTCGTAATTTTGCGTAACAATTATAGAAGGCGTCGCCAATCTGTGCCACAACCGCATGATTAAGATGCCATATATTGAATGATTCATTTTTGTCTTACAATAATATACGAATATGTCGAAAGTTACAAAAGAAATGGCTTTGGATTACCACCGTCAAGGTAAGCCCGGCAAGATTGAGATAGTGCCGACAAAGCCTTATTCATCGCAATCGGATTTGTCGCTGGCCTACTCACCCGGAGTTGCCTATCCGTGCCTTGATATTGAGAAGAATGCCCAAGACGCCTACGAATACACGAGTAAGGGCAACCTTGTGGCAGTGATTTCAAATGGCACTGCCGTGCTTGGCCTTGGTGATATAGGCGCATTGGCCGGAAAGCCTGTCATGGAGGGCAAGGCTCTGCTTTTCAAGATTTTCGCAGGAATTGACTGCTTTGACATTGAGGTCAACGAGAAGAATCCCGATAAATTCATTGAGATAGTGAAAGCCATATCGCCCACTTTCGGTGGTATCAACCTTGAGGATATCAAGGCGCCGGAGTGCTTCGAGATAGAGCGAAGGCTGAAGGAGGAGTGCGATATTCCCGTGATGCACGACGACCAACACGGCACTGCAATCATCTCGGCGGCCGGACTGCTCAACGCGCTTGAGATACAGGGCAAGAAGATTGAGGATGCCAAGCTCGTGGTGAATGGCGCAGGCGCGGCGGCAGTGTCGTGCACCCGGCTTTATATCGCTCTTGGAATCAAGAAGGAGAACGTGGTGATGTGCGACAGTAAGGGCGTGCTCAACAAGAAACGCACCAACCTGAATCCACAGAAGCTGGAATTTGCCACCGACCGCGACATCGACACTCTTGCCGAGGCCATGGTGGGTGCTGATGTGTTCCTCGGCCTTTCGGTGAAGGACGTTGTGACCACCGAGATGGTTCAGTCGATGGCTCCAAACCCAATTGTTTTCGCCTTGGCAAATCCCGACCCGGAGATTGAGTACAACAAGGCGATGGCTTCGCGCCCCGACATCATTTTCGCCACAGGTCGCTCCGACTATCCCAACCAAATAAACAATGTGCTTGGATTCCCCTACATATTCCGAGGCGCACTCGACTGCGGCGCCACTGCCATCAATGAGGCAATGAAAGTGGCCGCCGTGAGGGCTATAGCCGATCTCGCCAAGCAGCCTGTACCACCCGTCGTGAACGCCGCCTACAATATGACTGAGATGTCGTTCGGACGAAGCTACATATTGCCTAAGGCTCTCGACCCGCGTCTAATCACCACCGTGGCTCCTGCCGTTGCCAAAGGTGCGATGGAATCGGGTGTGGCAAAACGCCCGATAACCGACTGGGAGGCCTATGAGCAAAAGCTGAAGAGACTCATGGGCTACGACAACAAGCTGATGAGAAGATTCACCGAGGAGGCTAAACGCAACCCGAAGCGTGTGGTTTTTGCCGAGGCCAATACCGACAATATGCTCAAAGCCGCGATTATCTCTCGCAACGAGGGCGTATGCGTGCCTATTCTGCTTGGAAACGAGGAGATGATAACCAAGCGTGCCGAACGCTTAGGATTGAAGCTGAAAGGCGTGGAAATAGTGAATTTGCGCCACGACCGCGAGGCTGAGCGCCGAAGCCGATATGCGCACCACCTGACGAAGAAATTGCAGCGCGACGGACTTACCTATCCCGAAGCGCTCGAGAAGATGTTCGACCGCAATTATTTCGGTATGATGATGGTGGAAATGGGTGATGCCGACGCTTTCGTCACAGGAACTTACCCGAGCAGCCGAAGGCTCACTGTCGACATTGCAAAGGAGGTGATTGGAATACGCTGCGGCTACGACCATTTTGCCACAATGCACATCATGAATACCAAGCGAGGCACATATTTCATTGCCGACACCTCAATCAACCACGACAACGACACCGATACGCTCGTCGACATTGCCCGCTTATCCAACCATGCCGTGAAATATTTTGCCCACGACCCCGTGATAGCGATGGTATCCTACAGCAACTTCGGAGCCAACAAGGAGCATGGACCGGGCGAGGTGCATGAGGCTGTGGAGATTCTGCACAAGCAGTATCCCGAGATTCTCATCGACTGCGAGATGCAGGTGCACTATGTCATGAACAAAAAGCTGCGCGGCACGCATTTCCCGTTCAACAAGCTATTTGGCCGCGAAGTGAACGCATTAGTGTTCCCCAACCAGAGCGCCGCCAACACTGTGTATCGCATGCTGCTCGAGATGGGCATTGCCGAGGTGATAGGACCCATTCAGATTGGACTGAACAAACCTATACAGATGACATCAATCGACGCTTCCGTACGCGACATAGTGAACCTCACTACAATCGCCGTGATCGATGCCACCGTATATGAGAAAGTGGGCTGCCATCCCGAAGACTAACACTGAATACCGGGCAACCTGAACTACGGAATGCTCCCGACAAAATAGCAAGGCCGCCACAACAGGAAATGTTGCGGCGGCCTTTTTAAATTCACTGAACACGTCGGCACTCTATCACGCCGGGGTTATCAGTAGGCGTCACTGCGCCTTGCCTCGTCTCAATTGACCACAAAATTGCCAATTCCGGGCTTAAGTTTTTTTTCGTAGGAGTAAGCACGTGCAAATTGCTTCAAGAAATTGATTGTCGACTGACGCACGCTCGACACAATTACCGACTTACTCTCATACACATCTTCCAGAGTAGAGCTTTTATCCATAGGCATACTTGTTTTTTGTTATTCATTAATATAACGTAACAACGCATGCCAATATTATATCTTGAGTGTATAATTTTTTTGGCTCTTACTTTTTCACTACATCACCGTGAGCATGATATTGTTCTCCTCGGCAATCTTGCGCATATTCAAGATGGCATATCGCATTCGGCCAAGCGCCGTGTTGATGCTCACATTGGTGGCATCGGCTATCTCCTTGAAACTCATATTCTTGTAATAACGCATCAATAGCACCTCCTGCTGGCTCTCAGGCAGAGCCTTGACTATGCGCCTAATATCGGCATGTATCTGCCGAGTGACGATCGAATCCTCCACGGTCTCCTCGCTTAGCTCCTTGCGGTTGAGAATATCCACATCCTCCAAGTCGCACGACTGTAGGTTCTCCGATTTCTCTTGGCGGAAAAAATCTATAATTAGATTGTGGGCAATACGGCTTATCCATGCGGGGAATTTCCCATTTTCCACATATCTGCCCTGATTAATGGTCATTATTGCTTTAATGAAAGTCTCCTGAAAAATGTCGTTCGCTATGTCGGCATCCTTCACGGCATGAAAAATATAGGCATAAAGTTTATCCTTATGCCGCTCGATAAGAACATCAAAAGCCTCGTTATTGCCTTCTGCATACATTCTGACCAACTGCTCGTCGGCCATTGTAAACATTTCTTCCATTACTGTATTTTTTATTTTTTAGAGTAATGTTTTTTCTATAGGCAAGTATGTTTTTTAATTATTAAATAAGTTCTGTTTGCTGCAAATGTAAGCATATTTTTTATTTGCGACAAATAATTATTGAAAAAACGCTTGTTTTTTGCCTTTTTCACGCAAATTTCACACAAAATCAACATCTAAGCGAAGCCAAAACGACAAAACATTAATTCATATCAGCCATTTTTTGTATATTTGCCAAAAAATTAATTGACAACAACACTAAATATGAAAAAATTAATCCTTTCACTAACATTATTATTATCCGTATCATCGATGAATGCCGATAATGTTTTTCTGAGTGAGTTCAAGACCTCTAATGGCTTGATTCCTTTCGACTATTTTACGAATAAAGACTATGAGCCTGCCATCGACAAGGGCATAGAGGTTCAAATGCAAGAGATTCAGGCCATTGTCGACCAGAAGGAGTCGCCTACCTTCGAGAACACAATAGTGGCAATAGAGCGCACCGGCTCGATGCTCAACCGCGTACTTGGCGTTTTCTATCCGATGCTGTCGGCCAATGCCGACGACGAGCTGATGGAAATCTCGCAACGTGTGTCGCCAAAGCTCTCGGAACATGAGGCCAACATCACTCTGAACGAGGGTCTATGGCAACGCGTCAAGGCGGTCTACGACAACTGCGACCGCAGCAAACTCTCAGTTGAGGACAAGATGCTTCTCGAGAAGACCTACACAAGTTTCGTCAGCAACGGCGCAAGCCTCACCGGCACCGACCGCGACAAATTCCGCGAACTATCGAACAAGATATCAAAGCTATCGCTTAATTTCGGCCAAAATGTGCTTAAGGAGCTCAACACCTACGAGATTTGGCTCAACAAGGAGGACCTTGAGGGACTTCCCGAGAGCGCGGTGGAGGCTGCCAAATATGCCGCCAAGTCGAAAGGCAAGGATGACGCCTACCTGTTCACACTGCACGCCCCAAGCTACGGTCCTTTCTTGAAATACTCCTCACGCCGCGACCTGCGTGAAAAAATGTATAAGATGTACAACACCCGCAACACTAAGGGCGAATATAGCAACATAGAGGTTATCAAGGAATTATCATATTGCCGCTACGAGCTCGCAAAACTGCTCGGCTACAAGAATTATGGAGATTATGTGCTGCGTCGCCGCATGGCCGAAAGCGTGGAGAACGTTTATGGACTGCTCGACCAGTTGCGAGAGGCATATCGTCCGGTTCAGAAAAAAGACCTCAAGGAACTTGAGGAGTTTGCATCGAAGCTCGAGGGAAAGAAGATGAAACTTGAGCCATGGGACTACTCCTATTACAGCACCAAGCTCAAAGACTCCAAATTCTCCATCAACGATGAGCTGCTGCGTCCATATTTTGAGTTGAATAATGTGATAAAAGGCGTGTTCGGCCTTGCAACCAAGCTCTACGGCCTTCAGTTTACCCGCAATTACGACGCACAGGTTTTCAACCCCGAAGTGGCAGCCTACGACGTGACCGATAGCGACGGCCGATATATTGGCGTACTCTACACCGACTTCTTCCCACGCGCCACAAAACGTAGCGGAGCATGGATGACCAATTACCGCGAGCAATATGTCGACGCCTCAGGCAAGAACGTGCGCCCAATCGTTTCGATAACGATGAACTTCACTCGCCCCACCGAGAACAAGCCCTCGCTCCTCACCTACTCTGAGGTAGAGACTTTCCTCCACGAGTTCGGACACGCTCTGCACGGCTTGCTTGCCGACAGCCGCTACATGTCGCTCTCGGGAACCAACGTATATCGTGACTTCGTTGAGCTTCCTTCGCAATTCAACGAGAACTATCTGCCGCAGAAGGAGTTCCTCGACAGCTTCGCCAAGCACTACCTGACCGGCGAGCCTATTCCGCAAGAGCTTATCGACAAGATTATCGCATCGTCGCAATTCGGAGCCGCCTACGCATGCATCCGTCAGCTCAACTTCGGTTATCTCGACATGGCATGGCACACTATCACCGAGAAAGTGGACGATCCATTTTCCTTTGAGGCAAACGCCTTGAAGGACGTGATGATTTTCGACACCCCCGAGGGCTGCTCAATCTCAACCCAGTTCTCACACATTTTCTCGGGTGGATATGCTTCGGGATACTATAGCTACAAGTGGGCTGAGGTACTCGACGCCGACGCATTCGCCAAGTTCAAGGAAGACGGGCTGTTCAATCCTGCCACGGCAAAATCGTTCAAGGACAACGTGCTGACCAAAGGCGGAACAGAACACCCAATGACGCTCTACAAGCGTTTCCGTGGTGCCGAGCCAACAATCAACGCACTCCTTGAGCGCGATGGAATCAAAGTACAGACTTCCAAGAAGAAATCGAAAAAATAATCCACTGTTGATAATGAGAGCATGCACTGTAGCGTGCATCTCAAATATCAGCGCAATGGAAAATCCATTAAGTCGACACAAGCAGACTGCCCCTTGCGACAGCCTGCTTGGTTTTTTGTACTGACACCATTATGGCGAAAATCCACAATAGCTACAAAAGAAGCGGCCGGCCGCACAATGCCATACAATGAAGGCCTATTTTTTGGGCATATACTTTTTTGATTTACTTATTTTTACTACATTTGCATCTAAATTGGCCGGGGTATTGGAAACCCGCGGCCGGAAGTAGACAAAGATAGCATTATGGACAACAATGCCGACAAGCAATATTTATTAGACTCCCGCTACCTGCGCATGGCAAGAATATGGGCTGAAAACTCCTATTGCGAGCGGAGAAAAGTTGGAGCATTGATAGTAAAGAACAATATGATTATTTCCGATGGCTACAACGGCACACCGTCGGGTTTTGAGAATGTGTGTGAGGACGACGAAGGGAAGACCAAGCCTTACGTGCTTCATGCCGAGGCCAACGCAATAACCAAAGTTGCCCGCAGCAACAACAGCAGCGACGGAGCGACGCTTTACATCACGGCATCGCCATGCATCGAGTGCGCCAAGCTGATTATCCAAGCCGGCATTAAGAGAATTGTGTACTCTGAGCTATATCGTTTCCACGACGGTATCGACCTACTGAACAGAGCGGGTATAGAATGTGTTTTACTTGAAGAAGAAAACACCAAAAATGAATAATTCCTTTTTTATTAATTTATTCAATGAAATCATCTAAAAATCCGATTATATGGCTTCCGCTCGCAATCTCAGTATCTGTGGTTGCCGGAATGCTTATCGGCAACCAATTCTCAAATCAAAAATACATCAGCGATAACGACCGCAAGCTGAACACCATCCTCAACCTCATAGCTGAGGAATACGTCGACACGGTGAGAATCACTGATCTTATCGAGACTTCCATTCCCGAAATTCTCAGCAATCTCGACCCTCACACCACCTACATTCCGGCAAAGGACTTGCAGGACGTGAACAATGAGCTTGAAGGCAGTTTCGGAGGTATTGGCATTTCTTTCATGGTGCTTAACGACACTACTACGGTGGTTGAGGTGATTTCGGGCGGCCCTTCGGAGAAAGTGGGAATACTCCCTGGCGACCGAATAGTGAAGGTGAACGACTCCACGTTCGTGGGCAAGAAACTGTCGGACGAGGCGGTCCGGTCCACACTGAGAGGCGTGAAGGGAACCTCCGTGAAACTATCCATAAAGCGAAACAACTCGAAAAAGCTGCTCGACTTCGACGTGATGCGTGGTGACATTCCGGTGAAGTCGATCGACGCGGCGTATATGGCCGACAAGCTGACGGGTTATATTAAGGTCAACAAATTCGGCCGAACGACCTACGACGAGTTCCTGAATGGAATGATGAAACTGAAGAATGAGGGAGCAAAGCGCTATATCGTCGATCTTCGCGGCAATGCCGGAGGCTATATGGAGATTGCCATTCTAATGGCCAACGAATTCCTGCCTGAAAACGAGCTGATAGTGTACACTAAAGGCCGTGAGAAGAAAAACGACTCACAGATGTGGAGCGACGGCAATGGCTCGTTTCAAGATGACGAGATAATCGTGCTTATCGACGAATATTCGGCAAGTGCGAGCGAGATTTTCGCAGGAGCCATTCAAGACAACGACCGCGGACTCGTGGTAGGACGACGCTCTTTCGGAAAGGGTCTCGTACAGCGTCAAGTGGCATTGACCGACAGCAGTGCGATTCGCCTGACAATTGCCAGATACTATACGCCTACCGGACGCTGCATTCAGAAGGACTACAAGAGTGGCGACGCTAACTACAACCACGAGTTGTTTGAGCGCTACAGCCATGGTGAGCTTTACAATAAGGACAGCATCAGGGTGGACAAGAGTCAGGTGTTCACGACCGTTCACGGCCGTGAGGTTTACGGTGGCGGAGGTATCATCCCCGACATTTTCGTGCCAAACGACACTACAGGCATCACATCCTACTACATAAATGTGGCAAACGCCGGACTGCTTCAAAAGTTTGCTTTCACTTATTCCGACATCAACCGCGGTGCGCTCAAGAAGCTGAAGGACTATAAGCAATTCCTGCGAATACTGCCGAGCAACGATGCCATATTGAACGATTTCGTGACATTTGCCGCCGAGAATGGCATACCGGCACGCTGGTATTACATCAACCTGTCGCGCAATCTGATTGTGACGCAAATCAAGGCGCTGATAGCACGCGACATTTTTGGCTCCGACGCATTCTATCCTATCTACAACCGCAACGACAAGAATATTGAGGCTGCGCTTAAGGCTTTCGACAATCATAAGGCGGCATTTCCTATCACCAACGACAAGACGAAATGATTGAGAAAAGCGACATCCGCAATGCCATGAAGATGCTGCGCCACAGCGTGGACGAGGAGAGCGCCATGATGCTTGCCGGCATTGTAGAGGGAAAAATCAGTGGGTTGCGATGTTTCGATGCTTGCACGAGATTGTTTCTCTACAGCTCCCTGCCCGACGAGTTGCCGACTCTGCACATGATTGAAAAGTGGAGCAAGTGCAAGAGTCTGTACCTGCCGCGCGTGAGCGGCGACGGCATGATGATGGTGGCTTACGGCACGGGAGAGTTGCGAAAAGGAGCATACAATATCTATGAGCCTTCGGGCGACGATATTGTAGACTCCTTCAATCCAACCGACGTGGCAATAATTCCCGGAGTGGCTTTCGACAGGAATTGCAACAGGCTTGGCCGAGGCAAGGGATACTACGACAAGTTTCTCGCCGGCTTCTGTGGCGTGAAAATCGGAGTGTGCCTCGACTTCCGACTCATCGACCACATACCCTGCAATCAGCACGACGTGCCAATGGACGCGGTAATAACGCCCGACATTACTATAGTGTCGGATAAATCAATACATAATCTATTCTAAGAATAAATAAAGATGTTGGTAAACAAGGATACGAAACTCCACGACGTGGTAATTGGAGAGCCTTCGGTAATTGCCGTGCTCAGCCGATTTGGCATAACTCTCGGCATTGGAGACAAGTCGGTAATGCAAATTTGCAGTGAGCGCAATGTCGACATGCCCTTTTTCGCAGCCATTCTCAATTCCTATATCAGCCCCGAATTTGTAGCAGGCAATGTTTTCTCACAGCACCTCGACGCATCAATACAGTATCTCGACAAAACCGTCGACTACTATAACCGGTTTCTAATTCCCAACGTGGAGCAGCATTTCAATCTGCTCATACGCCGCAACACGAGCATAAACTCCAACCTCGAACTGATGCGCAAATTCTTCTATGAGGTGAAAGACGAGTTGCTCTCGCACATGGCTGCAAAGGGTTCGGGAACACACAAGCCATGCGATTCAATCGAGGAGAAACTCAACGACCTCGTGAGCATGTTTGTGATCCATCTCTCAGGCAACTACGATATCAATCTATGTCAGGCAGTTTTATTTGCAATTATAGGATTGCGCAAGGACATAAGCCAATACAACCGCATTTGCAAATGCCTTTCAACCCATATTAAATAGCACATGGGAAACATCAACATTGCCATAGCCACAACCGACACCTTGCTGTTTCTCGGCATCAGGGTCTTGCTTCAGGACTTGACGTCGACTGCCGTACGACATATTGCCTATATCGGTGAGCTAATCACCGACAACCCCGACAGCTACGACATTATCATAGCCGATGCCGAGATGTGCATAGCCAACCTCGACTATTTCATTCCTCGGCGAAACAAGACGATTCTCGTGGCAACGAAATCGTCGGAACAGTCGTCGTTTCCACAAATAAACCGCCATGCCGACTCCGGTACCATTATTGAGCAACTCAGCGAATACATTTATAGGATGCGGGATGTGGGACCGTCGCAGTCCGATCTAACTCAGCGTGAAATCGACGTGCTGAAATTGGTGGCCTCAGGAAAAATCAATAAGGAAATTGCCGACGAGCTGCAAATCAGCATCAACACCGTGCTAACCCATCGAAAGAACATCACTGCAAAATTGGGAATACGAAGCGTGTCGGGCCTGAGCGTATATGCCATGATGAACGGCTATCTCACTAATCTATAGCACTATTATCATCCTTGACTGACTCCTGCCACGCAGCCTTATGTCGGAGCATCTTGCTGAAAAGCGAGTCAGGCTTCAACCGGTCGTTAAGCACCGGCGTGAGATTCATCTCATTGCCATACTGGCACCACACTGCGATAGCCACCACATCGTTGGCATCAACGGCACGACGATATAAGCGCTGCAATGAGTCGGCGAGCTCCTTATCGGCATCGGCAAATGCCCTGTCGATGCTATCAGTCACCGCATTGGCGGCTACAAGCTCCATATATCGCTTTCGGAGTGTCTTGCGCTTATTGACAACTCCCCTTCTCTCGGCAAAAATGCCAAAATAGTCCTTGCACAGCCTGCCACCCTCCATATTCAGATAGCCATTACCTATGCGCAGGTTGATGTCGGCATTCTCAATGATAAAATACACCACCGACTTGCCAATATGGCTGTCGAGCGACACAAATGCCACTCGCGGCACATCCACACTGCCGCTCAGCGTCATTTCGCTTCCATCGGCCTTATTGCCCCACTCTCCAAGCATGCGCACGGCATTATAGTCATCCTCAAGCTGATATACCCTGACACTGTCGGCATAGACTCCCGCGTCAACACGGCAATTGATCTTATAGCTTTCCGTCTCATTCCGTGCGCAACTGCCCATCAACAGAGCCAAACCGATAAAGATCTTAGTCATCGTTTTCATATTGCAAAATTACTACAATATCCCGAAGAAATCATATATGTTTGCCAATACTTTGCCTTAATTCATGGCTCACTACGTCATTATCGAGATAGAAATATGCAAGCCACCTGCTAATAAATAATAGCAAAATTACCGATATCAGCCAGATTTATAAAATTTTTGACACATTTTTACCGTAAACATTTTCTATTTGACATATTATTTGTATATTTGCAAGAAATTTGATAAACAGAATTAAAATTACATTACATTATGTGTGGAATAGTAGGAGTATTCGGACAAAGTGTCGGCAGCGACTCAATGAGACAAAATATACTGAAAATGTCGAAAAAAATCCGCCATCGCGGTCCCGACTGGTCGGGAATATACTGCGGCGACAATGCCATAATGTCGCATGAGCGACTCTCAATTGTCGACCCGCAATCGGGCGGACAGCCACTGAAAAGCACCGACGGGAAAGTGATACTCACCGTGAACGGCGAAATCTACAATCACATCGATATTCGCAAGGAATTTGCAGGAAAAT
>JBJEKJ010000043.1:0-11530 GCA_051878575.1 Muribaculaceae bacterium
CACTCGTCCATGAATTTTGTCATCTTGTCGAGGTCGCCCGAACGGCTCAGAATAGCAGCCATGTATTCCGACGGGTAGTTGGCTTTGAGATATGCCGTCTGGAATGCCACCCAACTATAACAAGTGGCATGGCTCTTATTGAAGGCATAGGAAGCGAATTTCTCCCAGTCTTTCCAAATCTTTTCCAGTATCTCCGGGTCATGACCGCGCTCCTTGCCACCATTGATGAACTTTGGCTTCAGTGATGCCAGTTTGTCGATCAATTTCTTTCCCATAGCCTTTCGTAATCCGTCGGACTCGCCACGAGTGAATCCTGCAAGGAGTCGCGACAAGAGCATGACCTGCTCCTGATATACCGTGATACCGTAGGTATCCTTCAGATATTTCTCCATCACCGGAATATCGTATTCGATAGGCAGCTCCCCATGCTTTCGTTTGATGAAGTCGGGGATATAGTCCATTGGGCCCGGACGGTAAAGGGCATTCATGGCTATTAGGTCCTCAAAAGTGCTCGGTTGAAGCTCAATGAGGTATTTTTGCATACCTGCCGACTCAAATTGGAACGTGCCAGTGGTGCGCCCCTCGCAGTAGAGCTGATAGGTCTTGGGGTCATTGATGTCGATATGGTCGATATCGAGGTCGAAACCGCGAGTCTGCTTGATATTCTCAATTGCATCCTTGATAATAGAGAGCGTCTTCAGTCCCAGGAAGTCCATTTTGATAAGTCCTGTCGACTCAATCACGCTGCCCTCATATTGTGTCACGAGCATCTTGTTGTTGTCCTTATCGGCAGCCGTGCTCACCGGAACCCAGTCGGTTATGTCGTCACGGCCTATAATAACGCCGCATGCATGCACACCTGTACTCCTGACGTTACCCTCGAGCTTCTCGGCATATTTGATAGTCTCCACCACAAGCGGGTCACTGCTATTCAGCTCGGCCGAGAACTCCGGGAAGCATTTCAGGCAGTTTTTTATTGTCACCTTATACTTTTTGCCTTTCTCGTCGGCCGGCATATCGTTGGGCTTGCTTGGTATGAACTTCGATAGGCGGTCGCTTTCGGGAATCGAGAGGTTTTCCACGCGTGCCACATCTTTTATAGCCATTTTTGCTGCCATGGTGCCGTAAGTGATTATGTGAGCCACCTTTTCGGCTCCATATTTCTCGGTCACATATTGCAGCACCTTGGCTCGGCCATCGTCATCGAAGTCGATATCGATATCAGGGAGCGAGATGCGGTCGGGGTTAAGGAAACGCTCGAACAGCAAGTCGTATTTGATGGGATCGATTTGCGTGATACCCAAGCAGTAAGCCACCGCTGAGCCGGCAGCAGATCCACGTCCCGGTCCAACTGACACCCCAATCTTCCGTGCGGCGCCGATGAAATCCTGCACGATGAGGAAATATCCGGGGAATCCCATGTTCTTGATCGTCTCAAGTTCAAAATCTATGCGTTCGCGATGTTCCTCGTCAAGCTCAGGCCAACGCTTTTTTGCACCCTCATAGACGAGATAGCGCAGGTAGTCGTTATTGTCGGTAAAACCGTCGGGCAGCGGAAAGTTTGGCAATATAGGGTCATGGTCGATGGAATAGAATTCCGTCTTGTCGAGCAGCTCAAGCGTGTTCGACAGGGCCTCGGGCACGTCGGCAAACACTTCATTCATCTCCTGCTGCGTCTTCATCCACTCCTGCTTTGAATATAGCATTCGCTTTTCGTCGAGTTTCTTACCGGTCGACACGCATATCAGGCGGTCGTGAGCCTCGGCGTCGTCTTCATTTACAAAATGTACATCATTGGTGCACACCACTTTTATACCGAACTCCTTCGACATCTTCAGCAACTCGGCATTCACCTGTTGCTGCATGGGGTAAGCCTCGTGGTTGGCATTGGGCACAGTAGCCTTATGGCGTTGAAGCTCAAGATAATAATCATCGCCAAAGACATCCTTAAACCATTTCACCGACTCGCGGGCCTCATCGATCATTCCGGCAGTAATCAGGCGTGGTATCTCTCCTCCAAGACACGCCGAGCACACCATAAGCCCCTCATGGTGCGCCTTCAGGCTCTCCTTATCGGTTCGAGGATGCGAGTAGAATCCGTCGGTCCATGCCTTCGATACTATTTTTATGAGATTGTGATAGCCTACCGAATTTTTTGCGAGCACTACCAAATGCCGTCCGGTGTCGTGCTTTGAGGTGTGCTCATATAGCGACTTTTCGGCCACATACATCTCACACCCGAAAATTGGCTTGAACCGCTTATCCTCGTTGCTCTTGATTTCGGCCTTCAATTCATCGATTTTCGATTGATTCTCAGGATTCTCGGCATCAAGCTCCTTCAACTGCTTTTTCAGCTGTTTGATAGCTGAATTTAGATCACCATTCTTTTTGTTGCAATAGTCGTGAAATTCCTTGATTCCAAACATATTGCCGTGATCAGTCAAAGCTATGCCGGGCATACCGTCGGCAATGGCCTTATCAACGAGCGCCTTTACTGAAGCCTGCCCGTCGAGAACAGAATATTGCGAGTGAACATGCAGATGAATGAATGGTTGCATAATCAAATATATCAGTGATGTTAATGTGGCGTAAAGTTAGCTATAATTTGTCAGCCGACAATTATTCCAATTACAAAAAGTTATTAACAACCATAAGAGCACGCACTCTCCCTTTGCGTGCATTATTACAATGTCAAGGCCTCTCGCTCTTGCTATAAATAACAATTATTGCTATTTTTGCAACGAATAAATGTTAATTATGGAATCAGAACGAATATTGCTCCGTCAGTGGTGTGATGATGACGCCACGGCTCTCTTTAAATATGCTTCCGACCCCGATGTGGGACCGCGCGCCGGATGGAGGCCTCACAGTTCGGTCGAGGAGAGTCTGTCGATAATACGCACCACATTCGGCAATAGCACCACATGGGCCATCGTGCTTAAATCCACAAATGAGCCGATAGGCGCAATAGGGTACGGACCATCTTGCGATTGCGATTTGCCTGCCCTTCCCGATGAGCCTACCGT
Source organism: Muribaculaceae bacterium (assembly GCA_051878575.1). GTDB lineage: Bacteria > Bacteroidota > Bacteroidia > Bacteroidales > Muribaculaceae > CALZFJ01. The sequence goes on from JBJEKJ010000043.1 coordinate 3,027, forward strand.
GGGCTATTGGGTGGGCAAGCCATATTGGAACCGAGGAATATGCTCTGAAGCCTTACGCCTAATGATAAGGCATATAACCGACTCTACCGATATAGAATCTCTCATTAGTGGGCATTATCTCGATAATCCGGCATCAGGACGGGTGATGGAGAAATGCGGATTCATTGCCACCGGTGAAATATGTACATCCCCCACCCTTCAGATTGGCTCCGACCGCCCTATTCGCATCCTGCGCCTCTCTATCAATCGACAAAAATAAAATGTCTAAAGCGTTGTCACGGGCGCTTCTCAAGAAGTAGCATTGTCCAGCGGTTTTTCACGTTGTGAAGCACCTCCGTTAGCCCCAATGGTGTGGCAGTTTCCAATACCACCGGTATGTCGTGCTCATAAAAGCCGCTGAGCAGCATCTTTCCTCCGGGCCTTAGCACCATGGCGTATCGGTCGATATCGGCCGTGATGATGTTGCGGTTGATATTTGCTATCACATAGTCGAATTGCCATTCAGGTTTAAGCAGCGATGCGTCGCCAAGCAGCATCTTCACATTTCTCACGTTGTTGAGCTTCACATTCTCCAGTGTGTTTTGGAAGGCAAATTCATCGATTTCTATACCGACAGCCTCTTTTGCCCCACACATTGAGGCCAGCATGGCGAGAATGCCGGTTCCGGTACCCATGTCGAGAACGGTGGCTCCATTTATCTCCTCTCTGAGTATCTGCTCCACCATGAGGTTGGTAGTCTCGTGATGGCCGGTGCCAAACGCCATTTTAGGATCAATCACTATGTCATACTCCATTTTGGGATAATCCTTGTGGAACGTGCTGTGAATCACGCATCGGTCGGCAATTACCATAGGCGTGAAATAGTTCTTCTCCCACTCCTCATTCCAGTCACGGCCCTCTATTGTCTCGCATTTCCAAGTAATCTTTGAGCTGAAATCATATTGAGATATTGCCTTCTCGATATTAGACGTGTCAAACAACGACTGCTGAATATAAGCATCGATACCGGTGACATTCTGCTCAAAACTCTCAAATCCCACTTCACACAAAAGTGCAGCCAAAATATCGCACTGCACCTCATTATATGGCTCTACAAAAAAAGTAGCCTTTACGTAATCATTCATATATAGTTACTGTTTTCTTCGCTTTCCAAATAGTGCCCACAATCGCAGCATCACTTTCATCGACTTGAGCATAATGGGTACATATCGCACTATCGGTGACTTGCCCGATTCCTTGCCAGCGAAAATGCCCCAAATCCCACTTGTCATGGGCGAGACTATGGCGTCGTTATACTTCTTTCTCAGTGTCTCCTTCTGGAGCTCCAGTTTCACGGCGACAATCGCACGCCTCATTCTGAGCCTGTCGAGTGTCTCGCCACTATAATCGGGCTGTGCCGACGATTCATTATGCTGCATAGTGCTGTCCATCTTGTGTCATTTATGAGTTAAGAATAGTTTTGTGAGGAATTTTGCCACAGGGTCGAGAATAAGCTGCTTGCGCAGGGCGAATACCACTATGGCAAGCACCACAAACAAGCCGCTAACTATAAGGTAGGCTCCCCACACGCAGCCTATCACATCCACAAGCATATACACTATAGCAAATGATAGATAGAACAACACGCAAGCCCCAAGAATCATCAATACTGTCGCCAAGGCTATTGCCGAGAGCAGCACCACGAGCTTCTCCACGGCAGTAAGTTTTGCATAATCTATTTGAAGGGTGAGATATTTTTTCACCTCGTCCCACAATTCGGTGTATTTATTGTCGGTCATCAGCATCAATCTATTGCGATAAGTCCTGTTCATGGATGTAGAGAGTGTGATGAAAACATGTATCACTCACACTCTCCCATCGTCGTGTCTAACTCTTTTACATTTGCCTGGCAGAGCATCGTTAAGCCTCTATCTGTGAGCTAATCTGCTCCACGAGCTCCTCTACGTCGTCGTCGGTGAAGTCGATACCGCGTTTCTTAAGAATCTCCTTAATACGCTTGCGCATGTCAGAGCCCTTCTCAGGGGCAAAAAGAATTGCCGCTGCGCAACCTACTACTGCTCCGCCCAAAAACGCATATAATATACCTAAATTCTTCATAAAACTACAAATAATTATTTCGATTCGCTCAATTCAGTTGTAATTTCATCAACAAGCTCATCCATGTGCTTGTCTTTTAGGCAAATGCCCTTGCGTCGAAGACACTCGGCTATTTTTGCTCGAGTATCTGAGCCTTTCTCAGGCGCAAAAAGTAGACCTACGGCAGCTCCGGCAATTGCGCCACCCAATACTGCCAAAATAATGTTCATCGGTTTCATTTTCCTCAGTATTAATTTATAATGTTGGTTTTATGAATGAAACAATTGCCAATATGAAAATGTTTCTTGGCAAAACCAATAAAAATCATTAATATATTTCAAAAGTAAGCATACATTTTTACTTCACCAAGAATGATTGGCTAAATTTAAAGTTAATTAGCACTTCGTTGCGCAAGGTATGTGCTTGTTATCCTAAATATTATCGACAAAAAGGAAAAATGTGAGAAAATCCTCACGCTGAAGACAAGGAATGATGTTACGCCGCAGAATTTACTGTAAGTGACAGTCACAGTGTCTTTAACGTGAGGACTGATACGGTTGTTTATTGTTTTTCAACAGGCACCTGGATTATTGAGAGCCACTTCTCCGGATCTTCCTGATTCCAGCAACCGTCGATATAACACGCTCTTGGTGCACCTACAATGCGGTATCCGTTCTTCTCGATATACTCAAACAGCTCTGTGTACGACTGATAGAAACGGTCGTAGGGACCATAGTGCTTCATACAGATGGCAGTGTCGACGGCAGGCAGCCTTTTGAACTTGATTATAGCCGAGTCATTGCCCATTTCCTCCACTTGTTCGCAGTATTCAATGTCGATATCAGTAGGTGTGTATTCCTTGTTGTGCTCTATCGTAAAACAATACTCCGTGGGAGAACAATGGCAGTTCAGCCGACGCATCTCGGGACCTATCACATTGACGCAAAGCTCACCGAGCACATCATAACTTTTTATCACCTCTCGGTGCGATGCCACGATAATCTCGGGCAGTGATTGAATTGATATTTTATCCATTTTAGTAATGTTTTTGCGAGAGTCGGCCAAATCGCGCAATCGTTGTAGTCGGTGTGTCAACATCATAATTTGTCGGTTGCACTCTCCCATCTTCTCATCAAGTTGGGCGATGGTCGGCAAGTGCGTGTCGTCATCATAAATCGCCTTTATCTCCTCAAGCGAGAATCCCATTTCCTTAAGATTTAAGATGCCATTCAACCGTTGCATCTGTGCAAGCCTATAATATCTGTAGCCTGTGGCATCGTCGACTTCGTCGGGCAAGAGTAGGCCGAGTTGCTCATAGTGGCGCAATGTCTTTACCGTGATTTGCATCATTTTGGAAAACTCTCCGATTTTTAATTTAATTGTTGATCTCATAATCGCGCGATTTACTGTTAACGACTGCAAAGTTATAGCTTGACCTAAGGTACGAGTCAATAGCCTTGATTATATTTAACATTTAATTAACCATTGCCGAATCGAATAATATGGAAATTGTACTAAATTTGCAAATATCATCAACTTACACGTCATCTTATATAAATATGATTCTTCACATCGACGAATGGCCACTTATGAAGGATGGAAGCAGATACAGCGGAAAGACTGCATCCGATGGCATCACACCCGAAGGTCTTGGAATAATGGCGCGCACCGACGATGAATTCTTAGTGGGCGATTTTCGTGATGGAAAGCTGCATGGTCGCGGATTCAGGCTCACACATAAAAAATGGATTGAAATAGAGCCGGTGTGGGTAAATGGCACCTATGAGGAGGTGATGGCCACCGCATTTTTCGATAATTGTGGACGAGTGGTACAATGTGATAAAGTAGGACATTATGAGAATCGCGAGGTCGGGCATGAGGAGTGGATTAAGGATGCTGACGGATATTGGGAGAATGGTGAGTTTGTGAGACCGATAGCTCATGACATGCTCAAGCGTATGCCATGGAAATGTGCCGTAACAGAATATACAGTTTTGGATTACTATAATAATTCCTCCTCACAATTCCCTGAATGCTACACCAACGCAATTGCCGAGGCCCGGGATGACGGCTCATATAGCTTCAATGGCCCTGCATACGTCACCATATATGATGACTCTCGCCTGCTGTTTTGTAACCGCTATGGACACGTGTTCACTCTTGCGCTTGGTGAAGAATATCACTATGACGACATATATGAGGACAACAGAATAAAAACTCGCCACATATTTAGTCTATATATGAAGCCCGATTATGTAAAGTTGATGAAGGACTGCGAATTCAATGATTTGATACAGGCTGCATTGACGGAAGATCCCAAAATGAGCGCCTTAGCCTCGAGATATTTTCTCCGCGTATTTTATCAACGCGACAGCATATTCATGCTGTCCACTGAGACGTTGACGATGATAGAGCATGCTGCCAATGCCGGCAATAAGTATGCGGAGTTTGCCTACGGACGTTATCACATTTTGGCAACCCCGACAAAGACGTCAACAGCGATTTCGCGTGAGTTTATGTCGCGTGCACATGAAAAAGGGTTGCCCGATGCCACTGCCGCAATGGCTGAGGCTTGCGAATATGGCGATTTCGGTGTTGTCGACATGTCCTTAACCAATCGATTGCTCAGCGAGGCTATCGACAAGAAGAGTGAGTATGCTGCTGTCGTGCAACTGAGGCATCTGATTTTTGGCACCATCGTCTCCAAGCCACAGCCCGATAAAGCGCTTGATATTGCCAATGCACTAATCAGCGAATCGGACAAGCTCGGCGCGCCATTTGGCTTGTGGCTATATTTCAAGGGAAGTGCTTTGATTAGCCTGGAGCGTACTGACGAGGCAAGAATGGCCTTCTTCGACGCTACAAAGTTTGGAAACATATCGGCATGGACTGATATCGCATATATTGACGGGCGATTGGACGCCGAATACAATATCACTGACAAGGAGGCTTATATGTCGGCTTTACGTGAGGGAGTCAAACATCATTCTGCCGTATGTCTCACATCATTGGCGTGGGAGAGAATGTTGGCATTCGACGAGCTTCCGGAAGAGGAGCAGACCGACGCCCTCGCCCATGACATTATCATGGACTTTGAGGAATCATATCGTTGTGGGTCGAAATTGGCGCCCGAACTCTTGGGCGACATATATTACAATGGATGGCTACGGCAGAAAGAAGACAACAAGATGGCATGGTCGTGGTATGCTAAAGCGGCGATTTGGGAGAATTATGCAGGCTACGAGAAGATGTTCGGCATGGTGCACGATCACTATATCGACATCGATTTGCAATTTTCTGATATGATTGCACTGAACGGGGCACGGTTAGGCTCTCGGAAGTTGCTTAATGAGACGGTTATGATATATACTTACGGCCGCCTCACGGAGTTTGCCTCCGAGATAGAGCAGTATTACGCTCCCGTATTCGATGCCGACGACGATGACACAAATGCCGATGATAGCGTGCCCGATGATGACGGACGGTTCGACGCCTGGGCGTGACCTAAATTATTTTGTGAAATTAGCCGGATTTGTAGTAAATTTGCAGAATAATAAGCAATGAGGGTAGAATGATCGACAATAATATAATCGTAAAAGGTGCTCGCGTCAATAATCTGAAAAATATTGACGTGGAAATTCCGCGTAACAAGTTTGTAGTTATCACCGGACTTTCGGGCTCAGGGAAGTCGTCATTGGCTTTCGACACGCTTTATGCCGAGGGGCAACGCCGATATGTTGAGAGCCTGTCGTCATACGCAAGGCAGTTTCTCGGACGTATGTCGAAACCTGAGTGTGATTTCATCAAAGGGCTTCCTCCGGCCATCGCTATAGAGCAGAAGGTGAACACTCGAAACTCACGAAGCACCGTAGGCACGTCTACCGAAATCTACGATTACCTTCGCATGCTTTTCTCCCGCATAGGCAAGACCATATCACCGGTTTCGGGAGAAATGGTGAAACGACACACTCCCGACGATGTGCTCGCAGCCATACACTCCTACCCTATTGGCACACGCTTCGCACTACTCACACGCATAATCGTGCCGCCGAAACGCAGTCTGAGGTCGCACCTTGAAGTGTTGCTGAAGGAGGGATATTCCCGCCTTGAGAATGACGGCTCATTCTTGCAGATTGCCGATGTGATTGACTCATTGAACGGTAATGAGAATTTCAATCTGCTTATCGACCGTATGGCTGTATCTGAAAGTCACGACGACGATAGCCGCATCTACGATTCCATCGAGACTGCGTTTTTCGAAGGTCACGACGAATGTATTCTCAAGTTTTGGACTGATGGCGAAATTGACACAATGTATTTCTCCAAACGATTTGAGGCCGACGGCATCACCTTCACCGAGCCAACCGACCTGATGTTCAATTTCAATAATCCAATCGGCGCGTGCCCTAAATGTGAGGGATTTGGCAAAGTTATAGGTATTGACGAGAACCTTGTAGTCCCCGACAAGTCTTTGTCGGTCAACGATGGGGCTGTTTTCTGTTGGCGCGGCGAGAAGATGAGTGAATGGAAGCGTGAGTTCATACATGTGGCAGCGATAAACGATTTTCCCATACATAAGCCCTATTATCAGCTCACCGACTCGCAAAAAGCCCTGCTGTGGCATGGCAATAGCGAGTTTCCCGGCATTGACGGCTTTTTCAGGTATATTGAGAGCAAATCCTATAATATACAGTATCGTGTGCTGCTTGCACGCTATCGGGGAAAGACTACATGCCCCGAGTGTCGAGGCTCGAGACTGAAAAAAGAGGCTTCATACGTTAGGATAGCCGGATGCACAATTCACGACATCGTGAAAATGCCAATCAAGAACCTGTCGGAATGGTTTGATGATTTACGGTTGTCTGAAACCGACGAGAAGATATCGCATCGTCTGCTTGTCGAGATAAGAAGTCGGTTGAAGTTCATGAACGACGTGGGATTGGGCTATCTTACACTTGACCGCCTGTCATCGACATTGTCGGGTGGGGAAAGCCAACGCATCAATCTTGCCACATCGCTTGGAAGCAGCCTCGTTGGCTCGCTCTATATTCTTGATGAGCCGAGTATAGGTCTCCATTCGCGCGATACATTCAGGCTTATCAATGTGCTGAAATCACTGCGTGACTTGGGTAACACGGTGATTGTTGTGGAACACGATGAAGATATTATCAGAGAGGCCGATTATCTTATCGACATTGGTCCTGAGGCCGGACGTAATGGCGGAAAGGTGATTTATCAAGGCAACGTGAGCGAGCTTGCCAACGCAACCGACAGCTATACGCTGCAATACCTTACAGGAGTGAAATCGATTGAGCTCCCTAAAGTGAGGAGGAAATGGAACAACTTCATAGAGATTATTGGGGCGGCGGAAAACAACCTAAAGGCCGTTACGGCAAAGTTTCCGCTTCAGGTGCTCACCGTGGTTACCGGCGTAAGCGGCTCGGGCAAATCCACCCTTGTAAAGGATACCCTCTACCGTGCCTTGATGCGACATTTTGGCGAAAGTGCCGATGCTCCCGGAGTGTTTAAGTCTATTAGGGGCGATTTGGATTGTATCGACAAAGTGGAGTTTGTCGACCAATCGCCAATCGGCAAGTCCACACGCAGCAATCCCGCTACCTATCTTAAGGCATTCGACGAGATACGCAAGCTATATGCCGAGCAGCAACTGTCGCAGCAGATGGGTTACAATGCAGGATATTTCTCCTTCAACTCTCCCGGTGGACGCTGTGAGGAGTGTAAGGGTGAGGGAACGATTACCATTGAGATGCAGTTCATGGCCGATATCACCCTACCGTGTGAGTGCTGCCACGGCAAGCGCTATAGCAACAGCGCGCTTGAGGTTGAGTATTGCGGCAAGAATATCAGTGATGTGCTTGATATGACGGTGAACCAGGCGATAGAATTCTTCTCAGGGAAAAAAGGCTCCACTGAGGCAAAAATCGTAAAGCGACTGAAGCCGCTTCAAGACGTTGGACTGGGCTACATCAAGTTGGGGCAATCATCGTCGACACTATCGGGAGGCGAGAATCAGCGAGTGAAGCTCGCCTACTATCTTTGTGGTGAGAAGCAATCCCCCACCCTGTTCATTTTCGACGAGCCTACCACCGGATTGCATTTCCACGACATCAACACGCTGATGAAATCGTTCAATCAGCTTATTGACAACGGGCACACCATAATCATAATAGAGCACAACATGGACGTGATAAAATGTGCCGACTATATAATTGACATGGGACCCGATGGCGGTGATAATGGAGGGAATGTGGTGTGTTGCGGCACTCCTGAGGAGATAGCCGAGAATGAGTCGAGCATCACAGGCCACTATCTTAAAGATAAATTGCGAAAGTTGTAGCATTTTAATTTCGTTGAGGCTGTGTCAAAATAGGCGCAGCCTCATTTTTATAATGAGCTGTAAAACATGC
>JBJEKJ010000044.1:0-11381 GCA_051878575.1 Muribaculaceae bacterium
TTGCCGTGGATTATTTGGTAGAACTCGGCAAGCCAGTGGAATGGCTGATGCGATTCTTTCCAGTTGGCATACAGTGCAGAAGCGAAAATGTCATCGTCAGAGGCGTTGACGTGAGTAGAGAGGAATAGTTTGTGGTTAAGCAAACGATTGAGTTTCGCCAAACGAGAGCGCAAATCTGTCTTTGCTTGCTTAAATTCGGCAAGGTTAACATCTTGCGTGAGTTGCAACTCTTTGAAGCGGTCAAAAGTAGTTGCAACCACTTCCATTTCCCGCTTTATATCCTCTTTGAATTTCTGATTTGCAAGTTCTTGGAGAATATCGCCGGCAAACGATAAATCCTTATTCAATTGCTCCTCGTTGGCATAGCCTACGAGGGTATTGCCGCAACGGATATTGAAGTCGATGTCGGGGAGCGGGTCAAGTCCGAGGTTCGGCTGCCGGCGGTCCACATCAACCACCGCCACCATCTTCAGGAACAGGCGAAGTTTTGCAATTTCTGTAGCCTCAACCATAATATCCACGCCGTAGAGGTTGCGGAGGATAATCGACTTGAAGATAAAGTATTGGATATTCGAGCGATACTTGTCGCTGATTTCGGCAAGTTGAGCCTTGAAATAATCCGGCTGCTCCTGCATACGCTCGATGCAAGCCTCGTAGAGCGGTTCAAGAATATTCATTGCTGCAAAGAGGAACGCACCTGAGCCACAAGTCGGGTCGAGGATAGTTACGCTTTGCAGAGCCTCGTAGAAGTGCTTGATGAAAAGGCGGTCAGCCGAAGCAATCAAATCGGCGGCAAAAAGGCGGATATCGAGGTTGTAGGTGATAAAATCGTTGATTGATGTAATTTCACCGGCTGCGATTTTAGCCTTGATGCTTTGGCAGCGTTGCAGTCGCTCGATAGTCTCACGCCAAATCTCGGTAGGCAACGCCCACGGCTCGGGCGTAGGTTTGTTCCACTCGCTGCGGAGTGTGGCAAGCGGAATATGACCGTCAGGCAGCTCGCCAACAGGAGTCTCGCTATATTCGTGGCGCATAGCCTCGGTGATGATGCCACGGCTCACTTCTTCGGGAATCTCATCGAAGCGGTCGCTGCCACGCTTCACAGCATCGAAGATATAGCGGTCGCCGCTGCTGCGAAGTGTGCTCCACACAAAGCCGTCGGGCTTGAACGCATCGGCGTTCTTGGAGCGTACTTTGTCGAAAAGGAACGGCAAGATGCAGTTGCGACCAATGTACTCGGTGATGTCCTCTTTTGTGTAGTAAGCACCCATCTGTGCACGGTCGTTGATATACTGCTCGAAGATGTAGCCAAGCACGTCGGGGTTGATGTCCTTTCCACTGGCAGTGATGCGAGTGTCGAGGTGCCAGCGCCAAGTGTCGAAGAAGTCGAAAAGGCGGATAAAGGCATCGTCCTTGATGTCGATTCCGGGATATTTGTCCTCAAGGAAATGAGTGTCGAACATACCGCCATTGAGGTAAGGAATTTTGCCATACATACGTTCAAATTCCGCATCGTGAGCGGGTGTGTTCAGCCCGTCGTGGAACAGCCTGACAAGGAAACCCTTATAGAAAGAGCTGAAGAAGCGATTCTCGCCCTGTTCACGGCTTACCCACCGGAGCTTATGCCGCAGATAGTCGAAATCAAGGTCCAAAAAGCCCTTTTTCTGAATGAAATAGCAGAACATAAGTCGGTTGAGCATAATCGAGGTGTACCACTGCTTGTTTTTGTTTTCCTTGTCGGCTATGTCATCATCGATGCCCGAAATAAACTTGACAAAAGCCGAGTGTTCTTTCTTGAACCCTACATAAAAATCCTTAGTGATTTTCTCGGAGTTCACAGCGAAAGCACCCTGCACCTTAGAGCGGAGGTCAACGATAGTAGTATCTTCGCCGAGGTTGAACGAAAAGCCCTCGATTTTTGAGTAAAGCAAATCGGCCTTTTCAGCGGTTTCATATTCCACGAGAACGAGGTCGCGCTTCTCGTTGGCTTTCACCGGCACGACCCAAAGGTGATGCGCGGTGCCGGCAAGTTGGTAGATGGCGATATAGTCGTTGGCTTGACGGCGAAGTTTAGTGTCAATCTTCTTGCAGATGCTATTCGTGGGGATTGTATCGACTGCGCAAGTAAGAATTTGAAAGCCGTTGCGCTCAGCTATTGTCGTGAAACAGTAGTCCTCTTCATCGACAGTGATAGGCGGTAGTTGAGCCTGACCGCGAAAGCGGTTCCAACCGAGCTCCGAAACGAAAAGCTCACGGAACGAGCCTTCGGAAATAAGGGATAAGAATTGGCGTTTGTTAATCATATCGGCAAATTATTTATCATAACGAAGTCCAAGTGAGCAAATAATCGACGGGTCTTTGTGTGTGTTGTCATCAACAGGGAGTCGGCACAGATTGCCGTCCTTGCGAAGCTCAAGCACATACTCCACAATCTCATCGTTGTTTTGATTTCGGCGAAGCATTTGTCCCAAAGCGAGTTTTGAAGTTTCGAGCAACGGGTAGTTGTAAATGTCGTCGATAGCATATTTGAGGTCTTCTTTCTGCTCGGCAGAGAAGAAGATGTCAGTGTCGCGTTCGCAGTAATGTTCGAGCAGTTCGATAATGCGATAACGAGTGCTGAATCGGTTGCCGAGCATGCCGCCGATAGAAGTGTTGGCGGTTTCTTCCTGCACTCGTTGAATAGCCGAAGCCACGAGCTCGTGGTGATTGTCGATAGGCATAGCCGCAGGAGTGTCGGCACTGCAAGCCATAGTTTGCAAGATGCGTTTCTGCGACTGGCTGATAATCTCGCCGCTCGGACTGAGCCATGTAAGAACGTCGAAATCGTTGTATGTCTTTGCGTAGGTAATAACACCTCCGTTTGCCGGTTCAGTAACCGATTTGGTCGAGTAAATCATATTGCTAAGGGCAGGAATGATTTGAGCGAGCTTCGGATTGGCATCGGTGGCATTTTTCCAGATTTGGAACGCCTGTGAAGAAAGGTCAACGTCGCCGTCTTCCTCCTCATCGAGAACACCGCTTTTCTCGTTGAACATATCTTTGAGGTTCTTTTCATTGCCCTCAAAGAACACTTCATCAGAGCCGACGATATTAGCGTTGGCGTTGATGCGGTCGTTAAGACGTTTGCGGAGCGAAATAATTTGTTCCACGCCCTCAGCCGGGAAGAAAGAATAGCAAGTGATTTCATTCGCTTTCTGCCCGATACGGTCCACACGGCCTGCACGCTGAATAAGTCGGATAATAGCCCACGGCAAATCGAAGTTCACAATAAGGTGGCTGTCCTGAAGGTTTTGACCTTCAGAAAGCACATCGGTGGCAATGACAATGCGATATTGCTCATCGGCAGGCATATTCGGGCGGTCGTTGCTTATTGGCGAGAATTTCTCGACAATAGCGGTGGGATTCTCAGAGCCGCCGGTCACGACTGCGATTTGCTGAACGCCACGTTTTACGAGTTGGCGATAAATGTAGTTGGCCGTATCGGAATACTGCGTAAACACCACCACCTTTTCTCCTTTGTGAGTTTCACAAAGCAGCTTTTGCAGCTCGTTGAGCTTTTGGTCGGTCTTAGGAATCCAATTTCCGCAAAGGTTAATCATTTGCAGAATAGTCTCGCAGTCCTTTTTAAGCTTTTGCTTGAGCGTTCGCTTGAAGAATTTACCGTCAATCATCGAAAGGTTGTTCTTCGATGAAATGATGTTGTAGTATTCTTCAGCCTTACGCATATAGACATTGAGGTCAGTCGGAATGATTATCTCGCCATTGTCCTCCGAAATTGTCGGTGCCTCATTCGACGGCAATAATGAAGTAGGGTCGTCATCGTCGAGAAACTCATCGGGAAGGCTGTTTTCATCGCCAATAGGAAGTTTGAGCTTATTGTCGAGAGCGTAAATGAACACCATATTACGGAGAATGTGGCGGTAAAGCGTGAGCAGGAAGGAGAAACCGCTACTGTCGATACGCTTAAAGAATGTGGACTTGGCGAAGCCCATCATTCTTTGCCCTGCACGAGAAAGATTGTCTAGGATTTGCTTTTCGAGTGTAGAAGCCTCGTCCTTGGTCTTGTCGTTAATATAGTGCGACAAGCCGTAACGCGGCAGTTCGAGCGATTCCATCAGCCCAATCATATCTTCTGAATACAGTCGGCTGTATTGGTCGCCCGGTGTTGTTTCAAACTTGATTGCACAAGGCTTTCTGTCGGGGAAATATGAGCGTGAGCCGTCGGGGAACAGCAAATATTTGCGTCCGTTTTCCGTATCGGTCTTGGCATAATTCTCTTTTATGAAAGTGCGCGTGCGACGCACGAGGAACAGTTTCATAAGTTCGTTCCAGTCCTCTATCTCATCGCTTTTCTCAAAAGCCGCGATGCTGCGAATGAATATTTCGCTGTGCTTTTGCATAAACTGACGCTCGCCGCCGAGCCGGCGTATATACGCTTCGGGGCGAATACCGAGGTCTTGGTCGTCTTTGATGAACAGGCGTAACTGGTTACTGAGGTCACGGAAATCTTTGTTGTACGGCGTGGCAGTGAGCAAAAGCACATTGCTGTCCTGGTGCTCGACAAGTGCCTTGATATTGCGATAGCGAGAGCCGCTTCCGCCGTTGCGCAGGTTGTGGCTTTCATCAATTATTATCAACCGGAAGTAGCGTGCATTATCGACGTCGATAGGCTTTGCCATCGACATGATTTCGACTTTGAGGTCGTACTTAGCCGCATATTTTTTCCACATATCCTGCAAGTTTGCAGGGCAAATAATTAGGGTGCTGCTTGCAAAAGTCGTTTCATAGAGTTTCGCAATGGCACAAGCGGTGATAGTCTTACCAAGACCGACCACATCGCCAATCATTGCACCGCCTCGTTTCTCGTTGCGAAGATGTCGAGCAGCAATTTTGACGGCTGTCTGTTGGAAATCGAAAAGTTCTTTTCGGAATTCCGGCGACAAAGTAAATTCTTTAACGCCCGACCGTGCCTCTTGGCTAAGGTGGTAGGCGGTTTTCAGATAAATATAATATGGCGGAATTATTTCCTCACTCGCCCAACTTGTATCGATAATCTCTATCAATTCTTGTGTGATGTCGATGCAGAATTTGTCGTTCCATCGGTCATCAAACCAATCAGCCAATTTCTTGGCATTGTCGCTGTCAGCAAATTCGGCATTCAGCTCGCCTTGCTTGGTCAGTCCTGAATAAGTGAGGTTGCTGCTACCGAGAATTGCCTGTATCTTATTGAAATTATCATCAGGGCGATGAGCAAGATATAACTTTGCGTGAAGCGGCTCGCGAACATAAAGTTTAACAACCACCTTGCCGGCTTTCATTTGTGCCGACAAGCGGCGCAGTGTCCATTCGTCTCTTTTGGTAGGAAGCCCAATCAAAAGTTGACGGCGAAAGTTCTTAGCTATATTCAGTTTTTGAGTCGTAACTGATTTATTATCGGGGATATAATCTTCGTTTGAATATAGCCGGTGAAGAAGTTCGTCATCAGGTTGGTGCATTCCAATCAACAAGCGGCAAGTGCGGTGAACAGGCGTGGTCTGGAAATCCTCGTCAATAAAGTCACCCTCAAGAGTGTCAACTTGTTCACATATTAAATTCCAGCCCCGAAGATTGAAATAGCCCACACAAAAATCCACACGCCTCACGCCTGTGTTGGTGATAATGTCTTGAAGTCCTTGCTCAAACTTCAAATCGATATTGTCGTAGATTCGAGCCATTTGTGCCTCTACAGCCGAGGCTCCGTGCGGCATGATTAGTGGATAAAAGAAAAGCGGGAGCCTTAACCTTGCTCATTCCGCCAATCGAGGTCTTCGGAACCATTGCAGTAGAATGAGCAATGGTAGAAGCACCCCGCGAAGTATGTGTACGCAAACACCTCACCGACCTACCCTACTACGGGCTGATTCGGTGAGAATAAAGTGCATATACTTACCCAACGGGCATCTACAATTGCTTCACTCTTGACTGCAAATTCAAAATTTCCGAAGTTTCGATTGGCCAAGAAATAAAGCGTCGGTAAACGCCTTCCTTATGTCATAACCCACCCAATACCCGATGCACCGACCACTATCAGGCACCGCATATCGCAGGGTTCTTTGCGCAAAGATAATGCAAATCGAGCACAAAAGCAACAAGTTCAGCTGAATGATTTTACCGAGTCGCTTATTTTATGCCTATCACATACAAGGGTGGCGAAACGATGCGCAAAATTGAAGAATCTAAGCGGCGTTTTTGAGCCTTGCCGACACCGCCGATTGATTTTTCGTGATTTTTCGGCCAAAAAACAGCCAAAAAGGTTGTATCATTATAACCTTTTTGAGATAATTTTATATCTTTGTATCGTTTGTTATAAATCAATCTCCATACATCATCATGAAGTATCTGAATATCAACAAAGCACTTACTGCATGGCAGAATTTACAGCCATTGTCGGAAAAGGATCGAGAAAGACTCAGTCGTCGTTTTACTGTCGATTTCAATTATAACAGTAATCATATTGAGGGCAATACATTGACTTATGGTCAAACTGAAATCCTATTGCTTTTCGGCAAAGTGATAGGGGAAGCTGATGTGCGCGACGTAAATGAGATGACGGCAAGTAATGTTGGGCTACGAATGATGACTGAAGAGGCTGCAATGAAAGAAATGCCATTGACCCAGAATTTTATACGGACTTTGCATAAGACCATCCTTCGGGAAGATTATACTGTCTTCCGCAATTTACCTGCGGGAATACACACAAGTTATGTGATTCATGCCGGACAATATAAGACGCGCCCGAATAGTGTCATTACTCGATATGGAGATAGATTTGAGTATGCATCGCCTGAGGAAACACCGGGGCTTATGGCAGATTTGGTAGATTGGTATAATGCGGCTGAACAGGAGGGAAAACTTTCACCGGTGGAACTCGCGGCACTATTTCACTATCGCTTTATTCGCATCCATCCCTTTGAGGACGGAAATGGACGTATCGCACGGCTAATGGTAAATTACATTTTAACCCGTCATGACTATCCAATGATAGTTGTACGTAGCCGCAGAAAAAGCAATTATTTGGAGGCTTTGCACCAGACTGACCTTGAAGTGGGGCCTGTGCCTACTGATGGCGCACATGCCGACATTCAGGAGATACGTCCTTTCATGAAATACTTCAATGACTTGTTTGCGACAGAAGTATATAATGATGTACTGTTTGTCAGCGAAAAGAATAAGAATGTATGGTGGTATGATGGAGAGCGAATTGCATTTCGGACTCCAAATTACACAAAGATACTGAATGCTATGCGAACGCAGCCTATCCTAACGCTTGCAGACATGAAAAAGGAAACAGGTATCAGTGTCACGGCTATTCAAAAACTTTTGGATCAGTTGATTTCCAAAAAATATGTTGAGCGTGGCGAAAAAGATGGCAGTTGGAGAGTTTTTGTAACTCAATAGAATGGGATATTGAATATATAACTGTTTTTATATTATGAAATTAAAAGTTTCAGCCACCAAGCAGGTCGATGGAAAGACTTAGGCATTGCGCAGGCAACACATATATAGCTTGCCGACACCGACGATGTTTTTTCGGCCGTTTTCAGGGCCGCGGTGCTTGTCATATCGAATAATTCTATTACTTTTGCACAATTGATAAATGATTTACAGGAGGTATTAACTAATCGACACTCAAATGCAGCAGGTAAAAGCAAAAAAATCGCTCGGACAGCACTTCCTGACCGACCTTTCGATAGCACGTCGCATAGCCGACACCGTGTGCGACCACACGGGTACGCCTCTGCTTGAGGTGGGCCCGGGAATGGGCGTTCTCACGCAGTTTCTCCTCGATGCCGGCCACGACCTTACCGTGGTGGAGCTCGACACCGAGTCGGTGGACTTCCTCTACGAGAAATTCCCGCAGCTGCGCAAGCGCATCATCGAGCACGACTTCCTGAAGCTCGACCTGCGAAAAATCTACGGCGAGAGCCATTTCAACATCATTGGCAACTATCCCTACAACATCTCATCGCAGATTTTCTTCAAAGTGCTCGACTACAAGGACCAAATCGACTGTTGCAGCGGCATGCTACAGCGAGAGGTGGCGCAACGCATCGCCGAGCCTCCCGGCTCGAAGACCTACGGCATACTGTCGGTGCTGCTTCAGGCATGGTACGACATCGAATATCTGTTCACCGTCGACGAGCACGTGTTCAATCCTCCTCCTAAAGTGAAATCGGGTGTGATTCGCCTGCGTCGCAACGACGTGACCGACCTCGGCTGCAATGAGCGGCTGTTCAAGACCATCGTGAAGACGTCGTTCGGACAGCGACGAAAAACGCTCCGCAACTCCTTGCGCGGCCTTTTGCCAAAGGACTCGGCACTGCTTGCCGACCCGGCGATGGGCAAACGGCCCGAGCAACTCGGCATCGAGGAGTTCATAAGCCTCACCAACAAAGTGAACGACGCCACGGCGGAGCTTTAATTTCAACATCATTTTTCACGACAATCAGCTATGAAAGAATATACCGAAGAATATCTCAACTCGATTAAACAAATCGTCAGAGACAAGGATGTGCAGCGGGCCAAGGAGTTTCTCGCCGAGCTGCACCCGGCCGACATCGCCGAGCTCTTTGAGGACCTCGAAATCGACGACGCCGAATTCCTGAACAAACTGCTTGAGGAGGAAACCGCCGCCGAAGTGCTCATGGAGATGGACGAGGACGAGCGACGGAAGTTGCTCGCCAACATGCCCAAGGAGGACATAGCGAAGCAACTCGAGCACCTCGACACCGACGACGCCGTAGACCTTATCCAAGACCTCGACGAGGAGGACCGCGATGAGGTTATCGCCCACATCGACGACGTGGAGCAGGCAGGCGACATCATCGACCTTCTCAAATATGACGACGACACCGCCGGCGGACTTATGGGTACAGAGATGATTATCGTGAATGAGAACTGGAGTATGCCCGAGTGCATGAAGGAGATGCGCGCCCAGGCCGAGGACATGGACGAAATCTACAATGTGTATGTGGTCGACGACGACCACCGACTGAAAGGCGTGTTCCCGCTCAAGAAGATGATCACTCACCCTTCGGTATCGAAAATAAAGCACGTGATGGACACTGAGCCTTTCTCGGTGAAGACCGACACCCCGATAGAGGACGTGGCTCGCGACTTCGAGAAATATAACCTTGCCGCCATGCCGGTGGTCGACTCAATAGGGCGTCTTGTGGGGCGAATAACCTTCGACGACGTGATGGACAAGGTGCGCGAATACTCCGAGCGCGACTACCAATTGGCTTCGGGTATCTCGCACGACGTGGAATCGGACGACAACATCTTCACTCAGACCAAGGCGCGCCTGCCGTGGCTGCTGATAGGAATGATAGGCGGTCTTGCCAACTCGATAATACTCGGCGGCTTCGAGAAAGGCTTCGCCACAAATCCGGCCATGGCGCTTTTCATTCCGCTTATCGGAGGCACGGGAGGAAACGTGGGAATCCAATCGTCGGCCATCATCGTGCAAGGTCTTGCCAACGGCAGCCTCGACATCAAGGACTCGGCCCGACAGCTGTGGAAAGAGCTTAGCGTGGGACTTCTCAACGCTACGATTATTTCGCTTTTGGTGTTCATATATAATTGCTTCCGCCTCGATCCGACGAATGTCACCACCATCGCAGTGTCGGTGTCGCTTTTCTGCGTGGTGATTTTTGCCTCGGTGTTCGGCACTTTCGTGCCACTGACGCTCGAAAAGCTGAAAATTGACCCCGCACTCGCCACCGGACCATTTATCAGTATCACAAACGACATAATCGGCATGCTCATTTATATGCTCGTCAGCTCATCCTTACTCTCGGCACTGGGATGACAGAGCCACGCGACTCGACACTTCACTATAAACTCCAAGAAATGATTGAGGAAATACGAAATATAAGAATAGAGGATTTTAACTACATTCTGCCCGATGAGCGCATTGCCAAGCACCCGCTTGCCGAGCGCGAGAAGTGCAAATTGCTTTACTATAAAAACGGCAATATCGCTGAACATCGCTTCAGCGACGTGCCTCGCTTGCTACCTGAGGGCGCAATGCTCGTCTACAACAACACCCGGGTGATTAATGCCCGCTTGCGCTTCCAAAAGCCCAACAATGGGGCTACAATAGAAATCTTCTGCCTCGAGCCTCTCGCTCCGCGCGACTATGCCATGTCGTTTGCAGCCACCGGAAGCTGCTCGTGGCTATGCTTCGTGGGTAATGCCAAGCGGTGGAAGACCGAGTCGCTTCAACAAACTATTAGCGTCGACGGCTGCGAGGAGATTACGCTCTCGGCATCGCGTATCGGCCGCCGAGGGAATGCCTTTGAAGTGAGATTCGAGTGGACCGGCAATGTGACTTTCGCCTCAATCCTCGACGCAATTGGCGAGATTCCTATTCCTCCCTACTTGAACCGCGGCACCGAACCGAGCGACCTCGCCGACTATCAGACGGTGTACTCGCACATCGAGGGCAGCGTGGCGGCTCCTACTGCCGGACTGCACTTCACCGACTCGGTGCTCGCCGAGTGCGACCACCTCGGAATTCGCCGCCGCGAGCTTACGCTCCATGTAGGCGCGGGAACGTTCCAACCGGTGAAATCAGCCACGATTGGCGACCACGAGATGCACACCGAGTTTATATCGGTGCCTCGCAGCCTGCTCGTGGAAATAATGGAAAGCACAACTCCCATAGTGGCTGTGGGAACCACCTCGGTGCGCACGCTTGAGAGCCTTTACTACATTGGCGTGATTCTTCACGACAACCCCGACGCGAGCGAAGACGAATTGCGTGTGGGTCAATGGATGCCCTACACCTGCACGTCATCGCTATCCACCTGCGAGGCTCTTGCCGAGATTGTGGCCTACTTGGACCGCCATCACACCGACGTCTACATAGGCAGCACGCAGATAATGATTGCGCCGTCATTCAAATTCCACATTATCAGCGGAATGATTACCAACTTCCACCAACCGCAATCCACACTGCTACTGCTCGTTTCGGCTTTCGTCGACGGCAATTGGCGCACCATCTACGACTTCGCCATGCAGCACGATTTCCGCTTCCTGAGCTACGGCGACGGCTCCCTCCTCCTCCGCTAACAGCTCTCAGCCAAGCCCCCGATATGTGGGCTGATTAAAGCGGCCCTTAATCGTTGTTATTGAGCATCTTCCGTTCATAACCGCCTAAGCCCCCATAAAATACAATCTCCCAATGATCAATCGAGATATGCAAGATGCTATTTAAGAGGAGGTGAAGTAAGGCTGATAAACAGCAATAAGCAACAATAAACGAATCGGTGTAACTCATTGAGTTACACCGATTTTTGTTTTAGTTAAACTTTGTATATTTGGCTCTGATTTCGGAT
>JBJEKJ010000045.1:0-11006 GCA_051878575.1 Muribaculaceae bacterium
CTTGCGGCGTCGATAATAGCCTATTTGTCGATGCTTGATCTCGGATTTGGCAATGCCGTGATTCGCTATACGGCGAAATTCCGTGCCGAGAACCGCAGCGATGAGCAATATTCGATGTTCGGAATGTTCACGGTGCTATATTCGGTTATAGGATTGGTGGTGATTGCCATAGGCATGGTGCTCTTTTTCAATCTCGATACTTTTTTCGCCGATACGCTCACTGAGGTGGAGCTCGGGCGCACGAGGGTGATAGTGATTCTGATGATTCTGAATCTTGCCGTAACATTTCCGCTGAGCATTTATGGCGCCATCATTACGGCCTACGAGGACTTCGTGTTTCTCCGAGTGGTGCAGATCGCGCGCATAGTGTTGAGCACCATGGTGATGATAGCTCTGCTCACATGCGGCTATAAGGCCGTGGCTATGGTCGTGGTGCAGACTTTGTTCAACGTGGTCACGCTCGGAATCAATTATTTCTATTGCAAAAACAAGATTCACATCAAGATTCGCTTCTCGCGCCCCGATTACGCGCTTCTCAAGGAGGTGGCGGTGTATTCATTCTGGATATTCCTGAATGTGGTTATGGACCGCATCTATTGGAGCACGGGCCAATTCGTGCTAGGTGCCACGCAGGGCACCATGGCAGTGGCGGTATTTGCCGTTGCTATTCAGCTTCAGGCCATTTACATGATGTTCTCATCGGGCGTCTCGGGCGTGTTCCTGCCGAGGGTCACGGCTATGGTGGCGCAGCAGAACGACAGCAAGGAGATTTCCAATCTTTTTATCAAGGTCGGTCGCATACAGTTTATCGTGATATCATTCATCCTGTCGGGGTTTATCGTGTTCGGGCGCCAATTCATCTCGATTTGGGCCGGTCCTGAATATGATGATGCCTACGTCATCACTCTGATTTTCTTCGTGGCTCTGCTTGTGCCGCTGATTCAGAATATGGGCATCGTTATACTTCAGGCGCGCAATCAGATGAAATTCCGCTCGATACTCTATCTGTGCATATCGTTGTGCAGCCTTGTGTGCCAGGTGCCGTTGTCGAAGATGTTTGGTGGCATAGGATGTGCCTTGGCGATAGGCGGGGCGCTTTTCATAGGGCAGTGGGTGATAATCAACGTCTACTATCAGAAAGTGCAGAAAATCGACATTTATAGGTTCTGGGTGGAGATTATAAAAATGACCGTGATTCCGGTGATAGTGGTGGTGGCCGCCATGTTGCTCATTGATGGCACATTGGGCTTGATTCAGTTTATTGTGGCCATTGGTGCTTTCTCGGTGGTGTATTTGGCACTTTTCTATCGATTCTCTATGAACGAGTATGAGCGTGGATTGATAATGAGGCCTCTGCGCCGACTCATAAAACATGGCAGTTATGATAAAGATTGAGCATAAGAAGGATTGTTGTGGCTGCGAGGCATGCAGGCAGAGCTGTCCGCAGCAGTGTATCTCGATGCGGCGCGACACCGAGGGCTTTCTATATCCGGAGGTGGATGCTGAGCGATGCGTGGAATGCGGAAAATGCGAGAAGGTGTGTCCGGTAATCCATAGTGGCGATCGGCGTAGGCCTCAGGCCGCCATAGCTGCGCAAAATGAAGATGCCGAGGAGCTAAAGGCCAGTTCGAGCGGCGGAATTTTCTCGCTGTTGGCAAAAAAAGTGATAGCAGAGGGTGGAGTAGTGTTTGGAGCATGCTTCGATGAGCAATTCAATGTCGTGCACCGCCATGCTGAGAACGAGGAGGACATCGCGGCTTTCAGAGGCTCGAAATATGTGCAGAGCAGGATAGGTGACGAGTTCATTGAGGCTCGCCAGATGTTGCGTGATGGCAGGAGGGTGCTTTTTAGCGGAACTCCATGTCAGATTGCAGGCTTGCGGCGATTTCTGGGCAAGGATCACGACAATCTGCTCACCGTGGATGTGGCATGTCATGGCGTGCCGAGCCCTCGGGTGTGGAGCGACTATCTGTCGGAAATCTCATCGGGCCGTGGATTGTCGGGAATCAATTTCCGCAATAAGAGCAACGGCTGGAAAAAATTTTGCGTGTCGATGGATTTTGAGGATGGAAAAACTTCATATTGTGAATTTTTCGAGAAAAATGTGTACATGCAGGGCTTTCTTAGGAATATATATCTGCGCCCGTCGTGCCATAGCTGCCCCTCCAAGAGCGGAAAGAGTGGGAGCGACATCACTCTTGCCGATTTTTGGGGAGTGGAGCGAGTCGACCGGCAATTGGACGATGACCGCGGCGTGAGCCTTGTGCTCATAAATACGCCGAAAGGCGTGGAGGCTATTGCCGGTATTCCGGCCGACACCACGGCCGTCGACTATGAGGTGGCTGTTGCCGGCAATTCGGCAATCGAGAAAAGCGTGGAGATGCCATCGGTGCGCCGGAGTTTCTGGCTCGACTACGAGGATAAGGGATTTGCGGCAGTAAGCATGGCCTTGAGGCGTCTGCGTGTGCCGCTGTACCGACGTGTGGCGGGCCGCATAAAAAGGATTCTCGGCTTGTAGCATAGCGTTTCTTGTTTTATCAACTTGGTTTTTTGCTTGATATGAATCTTAATGTGAGGCAGCTGATTGAGGGGTTGAGTGGATTGAAGCCGCATGCGGTGTTCAGCTCGGATTACTCACAGGTGTATGAGTTTAGCGACACTATTGTGATTGACGCACCGGCACATAGCGACATTCGTCTGTCGGGCCAACTCAGATATACCGGCCGAGGCACGGCCATTGTCTATAAGGGCAATAACTCACGGCTCTATGTGGAGGATTTGCAGTGTGCCAACAATGCTGCCATAGGCATTGAGGTGACTAATACATTTATGTCGGATATTGCTGTGGGTGAGCTGAAGGGCGCCCTTACAGGCATAAAAATCTATGGCAATGGCGGTGGGGTGGCTTATTGTGACTTCAGCGCGCGCCGAATGATAAATGGAACCAACGTGCTCATAACCGCCGACGACGCCGGCGGCAAAATCGGTTATGTGAATGAGAACACATTCCACATAAGGTGGATGGATGGCAAAACAGGCTTCTATTTCAAGAAGGGAAAGAATCAATCGGCAAAATTCGACAACAACACGATCTACAATCCCGGTTTTGAGAATATATCGCAATGCGGATTGCTTTTAGAGTCGGTGACGCGTAGCACCGTGGTGTCGCCCCGGTTCGAGCGCTCCTACGAGAACGAGCGCTTCACCGATGGCTGTATAGTGGAAGATGACAAATGCTCGCGCAACATATATATTTCGAGCTATGGCATATCCGACAAGAACAAGCTGAAGATGAAAGGCGTATATTCCCAATATATGGGAGACCTCTCGGCCGATGGCGATGGCGAGAAGATTGCATATAGCGTGGTGAACGGGGTGAATGGCAATTGTGTGAGGTTCAATGTCGACCAATGTGGTAAATTGGATAGCAACACGGTGTTTTTCGCGCCTACGGGTACCGCAATGTTCAGCAATTACGCTATGTGCTTGAAAAATAGCGAGGGCGAGGTGAGACGAGTGGCTGCGTTTGATATGATAGGCTATCAGAAGATAGTGAATGGCGTGGCCGAAATCGACAAGAACACGGCCTTGATTGAGGTGAGCGCGACCACTATTGACTCGGTGCTGAAAATGCCTCAAGAGAAGGAGGTGGCAGGCATGGAGGTGAGTGTGAACGTGCCATACAAGCTGCGCAGAATCACGATAAAAAAGAGCACCGGAACGGTGTCGATTGAGGATATAGGTTCGGCTACGGGGCTATATAAGCTCTTCTATAAGGAAGATAATTGGTTCTGCACAAAAATCGGTGAGCCCGTCAGGCTATCGGGATATTGAAGCCAATATATGGTGTGTGGATACAAAAAGGCTCAAGGAGTTGCAAAATTGCTTGGATTGGCTTATCTTTGTGTATGGATACGCACGTCGGTGAAGTTCTCTCGGAGCTCGGGGGAATTCTGCCCGGCGTGTGAGAAAAATGTGTACTTATGAAGATTGCAATCTTGACACATCCGCTGAAGAAAAACTATGGCGGAATACTCCAGGCTTGGGCATTGCAGCAAGTGTTGCTTGGCGAGGGCCATTCGGTGGAAATGCTGTGGAGGGATTATCCACAGCCTGTCCCGACTATCTCAAAGCGTGTTAAAAGAATCATGGTTGATGCTGCCAAAAGCATTATTGAGCATAGAGTCTACATTACTCCCGACGAGAGTGACTACAACCTTGTTTTTGCCGAGAATTTAGCGTTTGTAAATAAGCATATCAGACGCTCGCCCCAATTCTACACTTCGCATGAGCTTGAGGAATATGTGAGCCGCGAGAAATTCGATGCAATAGTAGTGGGTAGCGACCAGGTGTGGCGTGCCGACTACTCGCCTTGCCTCGACGATTTCTTTTTGGGCTTTGCGTCGCATATATCGTTGCGCAGGGTGGCCTATGCGGCATCGTTTGGCCTCGATGAATGGAGATATACCGATGCCGAGACCTCGATGGCCTCGCGGCTGATAAGGCAGTTCGACGCCGTGGGTGTCCGTGAGAAGTCGGGCGTAGGGCTTTGTGAGAAGTGCTTGGGAGTGAATGCTCAGCTCACTCTCGACCCTACGATGCTGCTTGATGCCGGCAAATATATGGAGCTGCTCGACGCCGATAGCCCGACGCCGGAGTCGGATAGCGGTCTATACTGCTATATTCTCGATGAGAACCGGGAGAAGGCGGCTTTGATAGCGCGGATAGCGGATGGCATGGGACTTAGCCCATTTTCTGTAATGCCAAAACTGAGGCCGTCGGCATGGAGGCTTGACAAGCATCTTGATGCGTACGGCTTCAGGTCGCCGATGCAGTGGCTCAGGGGATTCAGCGACGCACGGATGGTGGTGACCGATTCTTTTCATGGAATGGTGTTCAGCATCATTTTCAACAAGCCGTTCTGGGTGATAGGCAATGCGATGCGGGGACTGGCCCGCTTCAGCAGCCTTTTGTCGCAATTCGGACTTGAACGAAGGCTGCTGACCAATAATAGCGTTGATAGCGTGAATCTGAGTGCTCCTATTGATTGGAGTGATGTTAACCGACGCATTGCGGCACTTAGGCTGGCTTCATTGAAGTTCTTAAAAGAAGGGTTGCTATGAGTGTGAGGGTGTCGGTTGTAATTCCGGTATATAATGCGGCAAAGTTCTTGCCGAGATGTATTGATAGCGTGCTATGCCAGTCGTTCAAGGATTTTGAGCTGATTCTTGTCGATGATGGCAGTAGTGACGATAGCCCGGCGGTGTGTAGCCGATATGCCGCCGTCGACCCGCGAGTGAAAGTGGTGCGTCAGGAGAATGCCGGAGCGTCGATGGCCCGGGCAAAAGGCTTTGAGCACAGTGGGGGCGAGTGGATAACCTTTGTCGACTCCGACGATACCATCACTCCCGATGCTATTGAGAAAATGGTGAGTGTGGCCGAGAGCCTGAAATGCGACATTGTGGTCGGAGAGTGGCAGGAGGTACACGCTGATGGGTCGGTGAATCCGTTGCCGCTGTCGGTAGGCGGACGTCTGACGTCGGATGCCTATGTCAGGGCATTGCTCGGCTTGCGATGCGACGTGGGGCCGGTAGGGAAGCTGTTCAGGCGCTCTCTCTTTGACCGATCGGTCTTCGAGATGGATTCCGATATAGTGAGAAATGAGGATCTGATAATGAATCTGCGCATCGCCACAAGAGCGCGCTGCATCGAGGTGTGTCCGCGGATGCTCGTCTATCACTATAGGCACAACGACACCAGCGCTACCACAAAGTGCAATTCAATCGTCATGTGGGACAAGGTGGCGCTTGCCGCCGATAGGGCATTGGGAGGCCGATTCGGCACTGAGATGGACAAGTATCTTGCTATGGTGCTTTTCGGGTTGTTTGAGAGCGGCTTGCTGAGGATGGAGGAAGATTCGATGCTTGCACGGCGTATGAGGTCGGCGTTCCCTCTAAAAAAGCGATGCACCCGCTTCTATTTCGTGTCGAAATACATCATTACCGGCAATCCTGCTTATAAGATGGGCGTGCATACATTCAGAGTGCTGCGGAGGGTTCGTCTGAATGTCTCAATTCTGCGTATGAGGCTTTTTGGCGTAAGTGAGGAATTTAGCAGATAATACGCACCTCGTATGCATGATGCAAAAGACACATAATTCCTATATTGTTTTGCGATGTGCTGACAATTTGTTAAATTTGCAAATTAGATATAAAAGAATACGCAAACTAAAGTATTTCACGATGACATGAGAATAGCCGTGTTAGGAATCAGGGGCTTCCCCGGGCTGCAAGGCGGCGTGGAGAGGCATTGCGAGGACCTGTATCCGCGTCTGCCTGAGGATGTGGATGTGACGGTGTATCGCCGTAAGCCATATCTCGACGCCGAGTCGCTTGGAGCATCCTATCGGCATATAGGTTTCGTCGACCTGCCTTCGACCCGCATAAAGGGCTTTGAGGCGGTGTTTCACACGTTTATCTCGGCTATTCATGCGATTTTCCACCGGCCCGACATAGTGCATGTGCACAACATGGGGCCGGGATTGTTTATCCCGCTGTTGAAGCTCGCCGGGTTGCGCGTGGTGATGACCTACCATAGCGTGAACTACGAGCAAAAGAAATGGGGCTTTTTCGCGCGGCTGCTGCTGCGGCTCAGCGAGCGTGTGTCGCTCGGATGTGCCGACAAGGTGATTTTCGTGAACAAGTTCCGCATGGCGATGTTCTCCGATTCCATACGCCGCAAGTCGACGTACATTCCCAATGGTATCGTGGATATGACTCCCTCGGACGACACCTCTTTCCTCTCGCGTCACGGCATAAAGCCGGGAGCCTATCTGCTCGCCGTAGGAAGAATGTCGTCGGAGAAGGGCTTCGACACCCTCATCAGGGCTGCCAACAGCCTCGGCTGCGTGGAGCAGGTGGTGATTGCAGGTGCCAGCGACCACGACTCGGCCTATTTCGACTATCTTCGCTCGCTCGACACCAAGCACAAAGTGGTGTTCACGGGATTCACTAAGGGAGAGGATTTGCGTCAGCTCTACAGCCATGCGAGGCTCTATGTGTTGGCGTCGACTACCGAGGGTTTCCCGCTTGTGATGCTCGAGGCCATGGCCTACGGGTTGCCTATTGTGGCGAGCGACATTTCGGCCACTCATCTCATTGAGCTCCCTGCCGAGGATTATGCCATTGCCGGCGATGAAGCCGATTTGGCAGCGAAAATAGAGCAAAAATTATCGCGCACGCCTTGTGGGACGCGCGCGAAATATGATTTGGACGATTATCGGTGGGAAAGCGTGGTGGACGATACCTATTCGGTGTTCAAATCGCTGTGAGCCTGAGCCGTTTTCCTCTTACTCTAACTCTGACCTAACTCTAACTCTTACTATGACGATGTGCCGACGATATGTGTGTCACACCGGCCTCTACATAGAGTCGGAATTGTGCTCTTTGCGATGAATCTTTATGTCGATAGGCGTATAGCTCATTTTCGGGTCCTTTATGCGGACTTTGGCGAGCCAATCCTGAAACTTGTCGTTCCTCAGCGAGCGTGGAAGCTCCACCGATTGCTCTGCAAGACCGAGCACGGATCCATCCTTTCTCTCCGAGCTGAAGTCTTGCGGATGTGCAAAGGCATTTGGCGAGAAAACCACGCAGATGCTGTTCCACTCGATGTCGGAGACGGCAGTAAGCTCGATTTCATCGATTCCCCTTGTCGTTTCGTTGTCGTTGAGGTGCTTCTTCGAGAAGAATACATAGTCCTTGTTGGCCTCAATGCGGTAGGAGCCGGAGTGGCTGGCGGAGTAGGGCAGCAAGCGGTACACCACCTCATCCTCGCCGAGGTTGTATATTACGAGATGACCGTCGACAGGAGACTTGAAGTATAGAAACATCTGGTCGCCCGAGTTGAACTCATCGTCCTCGAATTTCAAGTCGGTGCCGTTGCGCAGCAGGTGTGACTCCACCTCCACTGCCTGCGATATTATCTCGCGCGCCTGGAACCACACTTTCACCTTCAGATATTGCTTGTGGGTCGAGGGGTCGATCATTGGAGTTATTTCCGGCGGGCGGTTGTCCTTTATCCACTCTCCCTTCACCTCATTGATGCCCACCATGAAGTGCGACACCTTGCTGTCGTTGAGCGTGGTGGTGCTTCGGCTTGCCACCGTGGTTCCAAATTCGCGGGCCAATGCGTTGATTTTAGCCTGTTGCACGGCCTTTGCCTTTGCCACGGTGCGGCTCTCGTCGTCGGGCTGCTGATAGACGTATTCGCCTTCAAGATCTTTCACTTTCTGAGCCGCGAGATTGCCTGCCGATATAGCCGCCACACATGCTGCGATGAGAAATGTCTTTAATCTCATAATATCACGTTAGGGTTTGTTGTAGATTTATATATGTACTGATTATTTCAAAGTCATAGTCTGCCAAGAGAGCGACATCGAGGGCGCATACTCCACGTTGGGAATCTGCTTGCGCTTCTTGTCGTGGAGCGACTGGCGGCGCACATTGCTCTGCACATACTCGAACAGCTCTCCAAGAGGCGCGTTGCCCTGAGTCTCCTTCAGCTTTTTCAGCAAGAAGTAGGTGAACATTCCGTGGCGTTGGTCATTGTAGTGGAAAGCAATCTCGTCGCCCGAGCAAGCCGTCATCACCACCATGTTCTCGCGCGGCTCATTGGCTTTAGGCTTTATTGCCGTGCCACGAGCCTCGGCGAGCATGTTGCCCGATTTTGACGCTCCGCTGAAGCAGCAGTCGAGGAACACGTTCACTGAGCGCACATTCGTCGCTGCGAGGCTGTCGTAGAGCTTGTCGAGCTTTATGGTTCCTATCATTGTCAGCGGCGAGCCGTCAACGGCAAGCATGAATGCCTCCTGAGTCTCTATGTTTGGCACTCCGTGTCCCGAATAATACACGATTATGTGAGCCGAGTCGGCGTATTCCCGCGTCAGTTCGCAGAAAGTGCGAATCTCGCTCTCCATCTCCAAGTAGCTTGCGTCGTTGATGTGGAATATGTTCTTTTTGGGAATTCCGAGCACCTGTCGGCAATAGTTGGCCATCGACTTTCCGTCGGCGAGGGCATAATTCACCTTGTCGACGAATCGGTAGTTCTCGTTGCTGATAATAAGCGCGAATGTAAACTCGTTATTGTCGGTCGTGACAGGCAGGTCGACGTCGATGTCGGATTTGCGGTTTGGATCGCCCACCTCGATGGTCGTCTTGTCGATAATCTGCCCCGATTGCTTCTTGTTGTTGTCGAGTCCGGCAAGCAGGTCGCCGGTGAGAATCGACACCGGATTGGAGACTTTGATGTCCACATCCTCATATTTCAGCTTTTGGTTGATGTCGTATTTATATGAGGTTCCCGACTGCGACACGAAAGTGAGTCCGGCGAGAATCAGCGAGTCGCCCGCAATGTCGAATTTGGGCTCCGAAGGGCGCACGCGGTTGTTCACCCAGTCGTCCTGGAACTTCTGCGCCTGCTCGTCGGCCAGTGGCACGTGCACCAACATGTTGCCGAGGTTGTATTTTATGAGATATACCTCGTGGTCGGCGTCGTATCCGCCGATGGTGATGTTGTTCACTTGCATCGTCCCGCTGTATTGGCGTATGTAGTCGGCCTTGGCGTCTTGAAGCAGGCTTTTCTTTTTGGCCTCCAGCATCTCGCCGCTCGTTCGCTCCTCATATTCGGCCTTTTTCTCGAAAGCTCCTTTCTGCATCCAAGCCCTCAGTTTGTCGTCGAGATATGTGCTGAGGAATTGAGAGAACACCGGCACGCCGCTCGAGGTGATTTTGCCGCTGCCCGCCGCTGCCGCCGATTGCTCGGCAAGCAGCTTGCCCGAGCGCTTCTCGTCGAGCTGCCGGCCTATTCGCTGCGCCACCTGCCGTGCCTCGTCGGTTCGGCCGAGCATAAGGTAGGTGTCGATTAGTCCGTCGAGATAGGCTTTCTCCGGCTTTTGGTTGTTCACTATTACGAAAAGTTTCACAGCATTCTCAAGATAAGGAATCAGCGATGGGTCGGGCCTCCCGTCGGATGTCGTCTTGCCGTTGTTCATCTCCATCACCACATAGTTGTAGCTGCTGCGGGCAAGCATCTTGGCGTAGTCGAAGCTGTTGGGGTTGTTGGAGTATAGCGCCTCGCTGATTTTAAGGCTTGTGAAGTAGTCGCCCTTGATTTCGGCGATTCCGGCACGCAGCGCGTAGAGTTCGGTGGGGTTAGGCTTCGTAGCCTCGTAGGCAGGCAGGTAAAGCTCGGCCTGTGCGGCATTGCGCGTCTTGATGTGATAGCGAATTATGTCGTGGAGCAGATTGGGGTCAGAGGGATACTTCTGCACACCTCTCATAAGGGTTAGAATCTGGTTCTCGTCGTCGAGCATATATCCGTAGGCCCTGCTGAGGTAAATGAGCGAGGTGCGCTCGTTCTTCAGCTCATGAGTCTCAAGATACTCCTTAAGGAAAAATATCGCTCCCTCAAAGTCCTGTGCGTTGAATTTGTTTGACGCCACATAGTAGAGTAGCGACGGGTAGTGCTCGGAGATGGAAAACAGCTCGTTCTTGAATGCCTCGAGCTTTGGAACCATGATGTATTTCTCAATCAGGCTCACGCCTTTTGCGTGGTTGTTGTGTTGGGAGAAGTACACGCCTCCGAATTGGAGCTGCGGATGCATGATGCGCAGTCTGTCCTTCGCCGCCACATAGTCGTCGACGGCTATATCGGGCGTTTTTATCAATTCCATATAAAGGCGGCAGCACTCGTTGAGCATTGAATACTCATAGTCCTTGCCCGCATCGCCCTGCGAAGCGATGGTATAGGCGGTGTAGATGCTGTCGGCATCTTCCTTGATGCCTGCGCTTGCGCTGCCTGCCACAGCGAGCAGCATAGCTATGATAAATGAAATTCTTCTTACGCTGTACATCGTCATTACTGTTATTTTTCTTTTAAGGTGCGGCTGTTGCGCACAAATAAGCCGATAGGGCGTCGCACGCCGTGGTGATGGTGTGCGACGCCCATCG